>PALE01000034.1 GCA_002706445.1 Erythrobacteraceae bacterium | reverse complement strand
GGCGTGCACGAAGGCCCGCAGCGTATCGCCAAGCCGGGCGGCGGGCAGGCCGGAACGAGCCAGGAACTGTTCGCAGGCATGATCCTTTCGAACGAGCCGGGCTATTACAAGGCGGGCGCTTTCGGCATCCGGATCGAGAACCTCGTGCTCACGGTCGAACAGGATATCGACGGCGCAGAAGGGCGTTATCTCGGCTTCGATTGCCTCACCTTTGTGCCTATCGACCGCCGCCTGATCGAAAAATCGCTCCTGACAGAGACGGAGATCGCATGGCTCGATGCCTATCACGCCAAGGTCCGCGACATCGTCGCGCCGCAGCTTGAAGGCGATGATCTGGCGTGGCTGGAGGCCCAGACGGCCCCGCTTTGATCGCGGCGCGCCAAAGCTCGCGGAGCGAGGGCGCGGTTGGTCTGGCGTCTCACACGGGAATTGCGCCAGATCGGATGTTCTAGTAATGTTCTCATGTTCCGAGTCGCAATGTGCGGCGCGGCTTGAGGGAGAATATCCATGATCGGCTACGTTACTCTGGGTACCAATGATTTGCCGCGCGCGGCGGCGTTCTACGACGCTGTGGCAGGCGCGATGGGCTATGGCCGGATGATGGAAGAGGGCCAGTTCATCGCCTGGGGCAATTTCGAAGACGGCACGGCTGGCCTTGCTGCAACCAAGCCTTTCGACGAGCAGGAAGCGACGGTCGGCAACGGCACGATGGTCGCGTTGCAGGTCGATAGCGAGGAGAAGGTCAAGGCGGTCTATGACGTCGCCATCGCCAATGGCGCGAGCGATGAAGGTGCGCCCGGACCGCGCGGCGACGAAGGCTTCTACGCAGGTTACTTCCGCGATCTCGACGGGAACAAGCTCAACGTCTTCTGCATGACTCCGCCCGCTTCGTAATGGGCGCGCGCAAGCTCTCCGAGAGCTTCCTGCACCTCGGTCCCGGTGCGACGGCGGTGCCTCAACCGCCGTTCACCGGGATGGAGTGGTACGAAGGCTACGGGATGCGCCACGGCGATGACGGGGCCGAAGGGCGGCTTGTCTCGCAATACATCTTCACCGAGGACTGGGACAGCTGGGAAGTCCACCCCAAGGGTGCCGAAGTGGTAATCTGCACCCATGGGGCGATGGTACTGACGCAGGAATTTCCTGATGGCCGGACCGAAACCGTCGCGCTGTCGGCGGGTGAATATGCTGTCAATCCGCCGGGCGTGTGGCACACGGCCGACGTGGCCGAGAGCGCAACAGCGGTTTTCATCACTGCGGGCGAGGGAACGCAGCACCGTCCGCGTTGAGTGGATCATGCCGTCAGACAGCTACAGTTTGCGCTCAGGTGAACACGCCTGCGAAACCGATACAAACCGCGACAATGTTGGCGGTTTCGGGGATAATCCTGCGACAACACGGCGCTAGAACAGCGATTGTGAGTTGCGGTGGATGCGCCAATTGGTTCCTCCCCCTGACAAAGCGGCCATTCAACGGGAGAAACAGCCCCTCCCCCCTCCCGGGCCGCTTTCACCGAGGCGCATTGCCGCAACTCCAGCTATAACAACAATGCTGGAAGGATTTTCTGATGCGTAAACTGACTCTCATTCTCTCGACCACCGCGCTTGCCCTTGGCGGCGCAGGTATCGCCTATGCCAACCAGGCCGACCGCAATGCCGACACCAATGGCGATGGCGTTGTCTCGCTCGCCGAAGCTAAGGCCAAGGCCGACGAACGCTTCGAGCGTATGGACGCCAATGACGACGGCAAGCTCGACGCCGCAGACCGCGGTGCGCGCGGAGCCGAACGCTTTGCCAAGGCCGATGCCAATGGCGACGGTCAAATCACTCCCGCCGAAATGACCGCTGCCCGCGAAGCCCGCGACGAACAGCGCGCAGAGCGCCGCGCCGAACGGCAGGCCCGCATGTTCGAACGACTCGACACCGACGGCAATGGTGCCCTCTCGCAGGCGGAAATGGCCGCTGGCCGTGAAGCCATGGCAGAACGCCGCGCCGAACGTGGAGGCGAGGCACGCCAAGGTCGACGTGGCGAGCGCGGTGAACACCGTGGCCGACGCGGCGGACATCGCGGCGAGCGCGGCATGGCCATGCTGCGGCGTGCCGACACCAATGGCGACAATGCCGTGTCGAAAGCCGAATATGACGCTGCTGTCGAAGCCCGCTTCGCCAAGGTCGATACCGACGGTTCAGGCACGATCACTGCCGCAGAACGCGAAGCAGCCCGTGAAGCGATGCAGGAACGCCGCGAACAGCGCCGCGCTGCGCGCCAGCAGGGCGCCTCGCAGTAAGGCCTGAACAGCCAATGAGGTGGTGCGGCGCTCCCCTCCCCCGACTGAAAGCCGCATCGCCCCGCGCCGGCCCGGCACGCTGCCACCTTCGTGGCTTGCGCGCCGGGCCGCCAGCTTTCATGGAACACAGCTGATGGAAACCGCGACCCCTACCACGATCCTGCTGGTCGATGACGAACCGACCCTGCGCGAACCGCTCGCCGAATATCTCGAGCGTCAGGGTTTCGCCGTGACCGAAGCAAACAGCGCCGCCGCCGCGCGCTCGGCGCTTACCGAAGCGACCCCCGATATCGTTCTGCTCGACATCATGATGCCGGGCGAGGACGGGCTTTCGCTGTGCCGCCATCTGGTCGAGACCCGCCAGCTGCCGGTAATTTTCCTTACCGCCCGCGGAGAGCCGACCGATCGCATCGTCGGGCTCGAACTGGGGGCGGATGACTACATCGTCAAACCCTTCGAACCGCGCGAACTGGTTGCGCGCATTCGCACCGTGCTGCGCCGCGTGGGACGCGGGAACGGCCCGCAGGCAGAGGCGGAGGACTGGCACTACCACTTCGAAGGCTGGGTGCTCGATCCGCTCAAGCGCAAGCTGACCGATCCCGAGGGCGTGACCGTCCCGATCTCGACTGCCGAGTTCCGCCTGCTGCGCGCCCTGCTCGACAATCCGCGCAAGGTGATGGACCGCGACCTGCTGCTTGATCTGGTGCAAGGCCGCACGGCGCATCTGTTCGACCGCGCGGTCGATAACCAGGTGAGCCGCCTGCGCCGCAAGATCGAGGTCGATACCGCCGACCCGCAACTGATCCTGACCGTGCGCGGCGGCGGCTATCGCTTTGCCGCAAGCGTCAAGCGCACGCCGCCGGGCCCCGAACCTTCATGAAGCGGCTGCTCCCGCAAAGCCTGCTCGGGCAAGTGCTCGCGAGCGTCGCGCTCGTGCTGCTTTTCGCGCAGGTGGTTTCGGTGACGCTGCTCTACCGCGCGGGCGAGGAGCGCCGCGAGAACGCCGCTATCACTGCCGCCGCCTATCGCCTGATCAATGGCGGCGAGCGTGCCGAACGCGCGGAGCGCCGCGCTGCATGGCGCGCCGAACGGGAAGAGCGCGAGGGGGGCGACCGCAGAGAAGGACGCCGCGGGCGGCGCGACGATCGCGGCGGTCAGGGTAGGGGCGGCCCGGGCGGGGGCGATCCGGTCATGAACCTGCCGCGACAGCTGCGCTACACCGTTTCGGCCGAACCCCCGATGGCCGTACTTCCAACCGAAGGCGAGCACGAAGAGCGATTGCGCGCTATTCTCGCGCAGGAAGGGGTGGTCCCGCATGCCGCCGTCATCACCGCCGTGCGCGCGGGCGATGATCCGGCGCTGGCCGCCTTCGTCGCCTCCCGCCCGCGCTTCCGCAACAACACCGAATGGCGCGACCGCCAGATGTTTGTCGCCGCGATCCAGCGCAGCGAGGGCGGCGAGTGGGAAACCGTCCGCAGCATCGAACCTCCGCGTCCCAGGGATGCGCTGCGCGGTATCGTGTTCCAGACGCTGATCACCTTTGCCCTGCTGATGATCGTGCTGTTCTTCGTGCTGCGCCGTATCACGCGGCCATTGGCGCAATTGACCGAGCGGGTGAGCACCTTTTCACGCAATCCCGATCAGACGATGAAGCTGGCCGAAACGGGGCCGGCCGACATGCGCCACCTGATCGCTGCCTACAACACGATGGAAACGCGCATTGCCGCGCTGCTCGATGAGAAGGACGTGATGCTCGGCGCGATCGGGCATGACCTCAAGACACCCCTCGCGGCCTTGCGCGTGCGGATCGAGAGCGTCCCCGACGATGCCCAGCGCGACAAGATGGCGCACAGTATCGAGGATATCACCGCAACGCTCGACGATATCCTCGCGCTGGCCCGCGTAGGCAGGTCAGGCGGGCTCGAAATCGAAACGGTCGATCTCGGCATGCTGGCAATCGGCGTGACCGAAGAGTTCGAGGATCTGGGCGAGTCTGTGACCATCGGCAATCCGCCGCGCGTGGTGGCACGGGTGCAGGTGACATGGATCAAGCGCGCGCTGCGCAACCTCGTCTCCAACGCGCTGCGCTATGGCGAGGCAGCCGATCTGTCTGTCGAAATCACCGGCAACACCGCCGTGCTCAGGGTCGAGGATCGCGGCCCGGGCATCCCCGAAGACCGCATTGCCGAAATGCTCGAACCCTTCACCCGCGGCGAAGCCTCGCGCAACCGTGCAACCGGCGGCGCAGGTTTGGGTCTCACTCTCGCCCGCGCGATTGCCGAACAGCATGGCGGCGAACTGGTGCTGACAAACCGCGAGAAAGGCGGTCTGAGAGCGGAAATCAGGCTCCCGCTCTAACGCATCAGGCTGCCAAGGATGTTGCGCACAAACGCGGTCGCTCCGGTGCGTAGCGGGTCGGCGCTCGATTTCTTGCCGAGCACGGTTGCAACCGCAATCGAGGCAATCGAACCGCTCGCCGCGGTGAGCGCGCTCTTACCGGCCTTCTCCCATCGCGAAGGCGTCTTGCGAGCGCGCTTGGCGACTTCCTTTGCGCCTTTTTCCTCGACCTCTTTGGCGGTTTCGATGGCGTCGGCGGTCTTCTGCGCCAGCACTTCCTCGGCGCTTTCGCGGTCCACCACCTCGTCATACTTGCCGTCAAAGGGGCTGATCGACTGGATGATCATGCGCTCCTTCGCAGTCACCGGGCCGAGCCGCGAGCGCGGCGGCTTGATGAGCGTGCGCTGGACAATCGTCGGCGCACCATCCTCGTCGAGCGTCGAGACCAGCGCCTCGCCCACCTTCAACTCGGTAATCGCCTCTTCGACGTCGAGATCAGGGTTGATGCGGAAGGTTTCCGCCGCCGCCTTGATCGCGCGCTGGTCACGCGGGGTGAACGCGCGCAGCGCGTGCTGCACGCGGTTGCCGAGCTGCCCTGCCACTTCCTCGGGAATGTCGATCGGGTTCTGCGTGCAGAAATAGACGCCGACACCCTTTGAACGGATCAGGCGCACAACCTGTTCGATCTTCTCCTGCAGCGCCTTGGGCGCATCGTCGAACAGCAGGTGCGCCTCGTCGAAGAAGAACACCAGCTTCGGCTTTTCGGGGTCGCCCACTTCGGGCAGGCTTTCGAACAATTCGGCGAGCAGCCACAAGAGGAAGGTCGCATAAAGCTTCGGGCTGCGCATAAGCTGGTCTGCGGCGAGGACATTCACGTGGCCGCGACCTTGCTCGTCGCATTGGATGAAGTCGTTGATCTCGAGCGCAGGCTCGCCGAAGAAATTGTCTGCGCCCTGCGCTTCGAAGCTCAAAAGCTGGCGCTGGATTGCACCGACCGATGCTTTCGAGACGTTTCCGTAAACGCCCGACAATTCCTTGGCGTTCTCGTTCGCCCATTGCAGCATGTTCTGCAGATCGCCGAAATCGAGCAGCAGCAGGCCGTTGTCGTCGGCATGGCGAAAGACGATTTGCAGCACGCCTTCCTGCGTGTCGTTGAGATCGAGCAGGCGGGCGAGCAGCAGCGGGCCCATTTCGGTGATCGTGGTGCGAATCGGATGGCCCTGCTTGCCGTAAAGATCCCAGAACACCACCGGATTGTCCGAATAGGCATAGTCATCCATGCCCAGTTCCTTGGCACGGCCTTCCAGCTTGTCGGCGTGTTTGAAAGTCGGCGAACCGGGCATGGCAATGCCCGAAAGATCGCCCTTCACATCGGCGACAAACACCGGCACGCCATTGGCAGAGAAGCTTTCGGCAAGGCCCTGCAACGTGACGGTCTTACCCGTCCCGGTTGCGCCCGCGATCAATCCGTGACGGTTGGCAAGTCCGAGATCGAGGTACTGGTTCTCGCCATTGCCGCCCAATCCAAGGAAAATTGTACCCATTTCTGCCCGAACCCCTTCGCAAAATCCTTTGCGCAGCGTTTGGAGCGATGAAGCGGGGCGGTCAACCTATCGACTTGGGGCGGAGCAGACTCTAAGGCGGTTGTGATGGGTCAGACCACCAAGCCTCAGTCTTTCGTATTGCTGGATGACGCGCGCGCGCCGGGGACGGGCGTTGCGGCGGACGCGCTCTATTATACAGAGCCGCGCGAGGTGTTTGTCGCCTATCGCCCCGAAGATGTCGAAACAGCCCTCGCCGCTGCCGAAACGGCCCGCGACCAAGGCGGCGAACTGGCGGGCTACATTGCTTACGAAGCAGGCCTCGCACTCGAACCAAGGCTACAGCCGCTCGCCGCCGAGCGTAGCGGCGCGCACGGCCCGCTGGTTTGGCTTGGCCTGTTCGATACGCCCGAACGCATTCCCGCCGCCGATGTGCCGGCATGGCTCGCCGCGCATGCAGAAGGCCCTGCCAGCCTCGGCCCGCTCGAACCGCAGCTTTCGACAGGTGGCTACGACGCCGCTTTCGAAGTGCTGCGCGAGGCGATCCATGCAGGCGACATCTATCAGGCAAACCTCACCTACCCGCTCGCCGGAAGCTATCGCGGCGACCCGCTGGCACTCTATGCCTCGCTGCGCGGCGCGGCGAGCGCGGGCTATGGCGGGGTGATCCACGATGGTGCGCACTATCTCCTCAGCTTCTCGCCCGAACTGTTTGTGTCGCTGGGTGCCGACGGAAGCGCCAAGGCCAAGCCGATGAAGGGCACGCGCCCACGCTCGGACGATCCGGCCGCCGACGTCGCGCTCGCGGAGGAACTGGCGACTTCGGTCAAAGACAAGGCCGAGAATTTGATGATCGTCGATCTGATGCGCAACGATCTGTCGCGCGTGGCCGAACCGGGTACGGTGCGGGTCGATGCACCCTTTGCGGTCGAGAGCTATCCGACGGTGCACCAGATGGTGACCAGCGTCCGCGCGCGGCTGGCCGACGGCAGGGGAGCGATGGATCTGGTCCGCGCCCTGTTCCCATGCGGCTCGATCACCGGCGCACCCAAAATTCGCGCGATGGAGCTGATCCAGCAGGTCGAACGCGATGCACGCGGGGCGTATTGCGGCGCGATTGGCCGGATCGGTGCCGATGGCGCGGCGGCCTTCAACGTCGCAATCCGCACCTTGCGCCTGACCCCGATCGAAAACGGTCAGGGTCATGCGGTGCTCGGCGTGGGCTCGGCCATTGTCGCGGATAGCGAGCCACTGGCCGAACGGCGCGAATGCGAAGTGAAGGCAGGCTTTGCGCGGGCATCCTCGCCCGATCACAGCGCGCCTGCTTTCGACCTGATCGAGACCATGGCTTTCGATCCCGAGATCGGCATTGCACTGCTCGAATTGCATCTTGCGCGGATGAAGCGCAGCGCGGCAACGCTCGGCTTCCAGTTTGATCGCCACGCGGCTCGCAACCAAATTCAGGCGCTGTGCTTTGAGCTCGACACACCCGCCAAGCTGCGGCTGATGAGCGCGCGCAGTGGGGCAAGCGCGCTCGAAGTGCAGCCGATGCCCGCCCCCTATGATGCAGAGGTAGAAGTGGTCGCCCTGCCCAATCCGCTCGATCCGTCGGACTGGCGGATGGCCCACAAGACCACCGACCGTGGCTTCTACGAGGACGCACTCGATGCTGCCAAAAGCATGGGTGCGGGCGAGGCCATTCTCGTGCGCGACGACGGGCTGGTGACAGAGGGCAGCTTCACCAATGTTTTCGTTCGCGGCGAGGACGGCGTGCTGCTGACCCCACCTGCAAGGCTCGGCCTGCTGCCCGGCGTGCTGCGCGAATATCTGATCGAAAAGGGCGAGGCGCGCGAGGCCGAATTGACCCTCGACCATCTCGGCGACGGGTTCCAGCTCGGCAACGCAGTGCGCGGACTGTTCGCGGCGCGACTGATTTGATGTAGAGCGCCGGGTGGCTCCGGCACGCTTAGAAAGATTTCATGACTATTCCCATTCTCTACGAAGACGGCGAAGCGCTCGTCATCGACAAGCCCGCGGGTCTTCCCGTCGATCGTCCCAAGCGCGGCGGCCCTGCCCTGTGGGATCATATCGAGGAGCTGAAACTCGGCTTCCAGCGCCCCCCGGTCGCGGTCCACCGGCTCGACACCGACACTTCGGGCTGCCTGCTGCTGGCGCGCAATCCCAAAGCGTTGAAGCGTTTCAACAAGGCCTTCGAGGATCGTCTGGTGGGCAAGACCTATCTGGCGATCATCGACTTCGAGCCGAGCGAACGATCGGGCACGATCGAATTGTCGCTGTCGAAGATCAGCTCGGCCGAAAAAGGCTGGCGCATGATCGCGGCGAAAAAGGGCAAGCCTGCGGTGTCGCATTGGGAACTGATCGAAACCATCGGAGAGGGGGACAAGCGCCGCTCGCTGATTCGTTTCCGCCCCGAAACGGGCCGCACCCACCAGCTGCGCGTTCATGCGCTGCAAGGGCTGGGTGCGCCATTGCTCGGCGACCCGGTTTACGGGCCGGTGCGTGGGCAGAACAAGGGCGCACCGCGCACCATGCTGCACGCCGAAACGCTGACCGTGGCACGCGAGGGCAAGACCGCGATCACCGCCTATGCGCCCTTCCCCGAAGATTTCGTGCGCGCCGGCCTGACCGCGCCGCCGCCGCCAGAGATGCCCGATGGACCCGGCGTTACTTGAAGCCACTATCAACCGCGCCCACGCGCTGGCCGAGGAAAGCTTCCTCGCAGGCTCCGGCCCGGGCGGCCAGAACGCCAACAAGGTCGCGACCGAGGTGCAGCTGCGCGTGAATGTCTATGCGCTGCGCCTGCCGCCTCCGGTGTTTTCACGGCTGCGCACACTGGCGGGGTCGAAGCTGACCGCCGCGGGCGATCTGCTGATCACCTCCAGGCTGCACCGCACACAGGAAGCGAATCGCACCCATGCACGCGCCAAGCTGGCCGAGATTCTCGAAAAAGCACATCGCCAGCCCAAGAAGCGCGCTAAAAGCCGCATCAATCGCGTCGGCAAGGTTCAGCGATTGAAGGCGAAGAAAGCGCGCGGCGAGGTGAAGGCCAATCGCGGCAAGCCCAGCCGGTCGGATTGGTGACTCTTCTTGACTTTACCCCGTGAATCGCCCATTGGCGCGCGCTGAAACGGCGGCGCCGAATGCGTCGCCCTTTGTATTTTGGGCCAGTTGGCCTCACCAGACAGTCTTAGGAACCCGCCATGGCGAAGCCAGCAACCGTCAAAATCCGCCTCGTTTCGAGCGAAGGCACCGGCTTTTTCTACGTCACGAAGAAGAACCCGCGCAACATCACCGAGAAGATGTCGTTCCGCAAGTACGACCCGGTTGTGAAGAAGCACGTCGAATTCAAGGAAGCGAAGATCAAGTAAGATCTTCGTGCGCCTGAACGGCCCACTGCATTTAATTCATCGACAGTTCAATCCGCCAGGCGTAGCTGCGCGGCTATGAACACACTCGCTCTATTTCGCCGCACCGGCCTCGCGCTTGCCGCCGCCGGTACGCTTGCTCTCGGTCTCAGCCTGCCTACGGGCGAGCTGGCCGCCCCCGCCACCGCACAGACGTCGAGCGCCGATCTCGACCGCGCCGTCGCCGCGCTGCGCGCGATTTCGACGATGAAGGCGGATTTCTCGCAGACAGACCGCGCCGGCAATGTCGCGCGCGGAACGATGACGCTGAAACGGCCGGGCAAGATCCGGTTCGATTATGGCAGCGATGCCGACCTGCTCGTGGTGTCGAACGGGCGCTCGCTCTACATGATCGATTACGAGGTCAACCAGGTCGAACGCTGGCCGATCCGCAACTCGCCGCTTGGCGCGCTGCTCGACCCCAATCGCGATGTGAAGCAGTTCGGCACACTGGTCCCGACCGGTAGCCCCGACGTCATAAGCGTCGATGTGCGCGACCCGAACAAGCCGGAGTACGGACGGATCAATCTGATCTTCGTGCGCAATGCCTCGGCACCGGGCGGATTGCAGCTGACGCACTGGGTTGCGCTCGATGCGCAGAACCACCGCACCACGGTGCGGCTGTCGAATCACCGTTATGGAATCTCGGTTCCTGACAGCACCTTCAATTTCCGCGATCCGCGCCGCACATCTCGTCGCCCGGGCTGAACGGCTCGGCCCCGATAAGTTGTATGAATGCGACAAAACTAGGTGCGCGTTCATATAGCGGAAAGCCGATTGACGGTATTTGTTCTGAACAAGGCGGACGAAGGAAGGGTTTCCCCCCTGTTGCCCTTCCCCGAGAATCCCCGCTTTGTGCAAGCGTGACGAACGCTAACATGGAACCCTCGACCCATCGCCCCCGGGTCGAGGGTTTTTTGTTGGCTGGCTATCACTCCCAACCGTACGCTTTCCGAATAATGTCGTAGATCACGTTCTGCTCGATCACGCCGTGCGCGCCTTCGGCTCCCGGACCTTGGGCGAACAGGGCCACATCTTCGCCGCCGTGGGTTTCGCTTTCGGTCGGAACCACCGATTGCTGGTGCGCCTGAACGCCCGTTTCGGGAATTGGACGTTCGCCCGAAACCGCGCCGGGGCCGTTGCCATAACCGAGCGTCGTGTAAGGCTTGCCATCAGCAGCAAGCGAGGGCGCGCCTTCGCTTATATCTTCGCCCGAATGGTCCTCATCGCCGCCCGTGGGCGGGACCACGAGACCGAGGATGTCGTTCCCGCGCCGCGGATAGCCTGCGATGGTGAAAACGTGGCTGTGATCGGCGGTGACCATGATCAGCGTCTCTTCGGGGTCGGTGTTGTCGATCGCGTACTGGATCGCCCGCGCGAACTCGACCGCCTCTTCGAGAGCATAGCCCGCCTGCCCTGCGTGGTGGCCGTGATCGATGCGCCCGCTTTCTACCATCAGATAATAGCCATCGGTGTCCTGCCCCAGCCGCCCGAGCGCCTGTGCGGTCATGTCGGTGAGCGTCGGCTCGGTCGAATCGGGCTTGCGATCGACCATGTAGGTCATGTGGCTGGGCGAGAAGACGCCGAGCACCGGCGCATCGAGAGGCGCCGCCTCAAGCTCGGCCTGCGTGGTCACATAAGTGCCGCCGGTGCGCGCAGTCCATTCGGCGGGCAGATCGGCGTCCGCTTCCATGCGTCGTCCGCCGTGCTCGCTGCCGTACATGACCACCGATCCGCCACCCAGCGCGACATCCCAATCGGTTTCGACCAGTTGCATGGCGATATCCTTGCAGCCGAGCCCGCGCTGGTCCTCGGGAACCCAGGCATCGGCCTCCCAGTCGCGATTGGCGCTGCGGGCATAGACGCTGGCGGGGGTCGCGTGAGTCAGCCGCGCGGTCGAGACGATGCCGAGCGCCAGACCGCGTTCCTTGGCCTCTTCGCCCAGCAGCGGCAGCGGGTTGGCAAGCGCTGCGGCACAATCGCCATGGCCGCCCGCAGCCGCGATGCCGAGCACGCCGATATTGGTCTTCTCGCCCGAATGCATCGCCGTCGCGGTTCCGGCGCTGTCGGGGACCTGCGCATTGGTGTTGTAGGTTTTGACCAGCGCGACATTGTCGAAAGTCTCGAACGGCAGGACATATTCCTCGCCGGTCTGACCCTGCTTCTGCCCTGCATAGATACGCGCGGCGGTGATGGTGGAGATGCCCATACCGTCGCCGATGAACAGGATGACGTTCTTGGCCCTTGCTTCGGCCTGCGGGGCTTCTGCCGGAGCAGCGGTCGAAGCGCTGGCCAGTGGCGCGTTGCCTTCGTCCATAGTGCAGGCGCCGAGCGCGAGTGTGGTCGAAGCGAGCAGGACGGTGAGCGAGCGGGTCATGTGTTTCCTCCGGAAATGATGCCCGTTCGTATCGCGTTCGATTGTGACACGAAAGCTAATGGTGGCATTTCTTTAGAATGCCACAGCCACCCGCGCCCTCCACCCTTCCACCCGGAGCCTACCGGGATATCATCCGGGTGGAAGGGTGGAGGGCGCGGGTGGCTCGGCCAGCTTAGGCGCATGCCTGAGCACACGCCTTGAACCAAAAGGTGGCGTTTTTGTGCGGGGCTGCCTAAATCGCCGCCATGCTTTCTGTCGCTACCTGGAACATCAATTCGGCCCGCCTGCGCCTGCCGATTATCGAGAAATACCTCACCGAGCATGCACCCGATGTGCTGTGCCTGCAGGAGATCAAGTGCCAGGAGCACCAGTTCCCTGCCGAAGCGCTCGCTGCGCTGGGTTACGAGCATCAGGCGGTGTGCGGGCAAAAGGGCTATCACGGCGTCGCCACCGTCAGCCGCTTGCCCATACGCGAAGTCGCCCGCCACGACTGGCAGGCCAATGGCGAGGCTCGCCATGTCGCGGTCGAAGTGGTCGGGCGCGATATGATCGTCGACAATGTCTATGTTCCCGCAGGCGGCGATGAGCCCGACCGCGAGGTGAACGTGAAATTCGGGCAGAAGCTCGATTTCCTCGAACGCATGACGCTGTGGGCAGACAAGCTCGACAAGCCCACCTTGATCGTCGGCGATTTCAACATCGCCCCGCTCGAAAGCGATGTCTGGAACCACAAGCAGCTCTTGAAGGTCGTCAGCCACACGCCGCTCGAGGTCGAAACGCTCCAGCGGTTCAAGGATGCGCATGGCTGGGTCGATATCGGGCGCGAATTTATCCGCGATCCGGAGCGCTATTTCAGCTGGTGGAGCTACCGCGCGAAGGATTGGCGCGCCAATGATCGCGGGCGGCGGCTTGACCATATGTGGGCCTCGCCCGATCTGGCCGCACAGGCAAAATCGCACAGCGTGCTCGAAGATGCGCGCAGCTGGGAAAAGCCCTCGGACCACGTTCCGCTGATCACCGAGTTCGATATTTGAGCCATCCAGCGCCTTCTCCTGCACGGCGCGCGGCGCAGGCGGTGGACGCGCTGCGCCATGGCTGGCCGCTGGCATTCGAGGATGGGCCGACACTTCTACCCGTTGAAACCGCCGTTGCGAGCGCTGCGACAGCGCCGCAAATGCTGATTTCGGCGGCGCGGGCGGCGACGCTCAAGCTCGCCAACCAGCGCGAGGCGGCCGTGCCGCATTCTCCTGTTCTCATCAGGGGCGGCGAGGATTTCACGCTGGCCGAAGCCGGACCGATTGCAGATCCCGCGCTCGACCTCGGCAATCCGTTCAAGGGACCGTTCCGTGCCGAAGCGCTCGCGTGGGACGATGCCGCCCGCGCAGCAATGGAGCTGGCGCGGATTGCGGGCATCCTACCGGCCTTTCTGGTCAATCCCGAAGGGGCGGGCGAAGCGCACACACTCGCCGCCGGCGATCTGGCTGACTATGCCGACAGCGGCGCGCTCAGGATCGTCACCCGCGCGCGCCTGCCGGTGAACGCCAGCAGTGATGCTCAGATCGTCGCCTTCCGCTCCACCGAAGACACGCGCGAGCACGTTGCGCTTATCATCGGCGAACAGTCGGGCGACCGCGAACCGCTGGTGCGGCTCCATTCGGAGTGTCTGACCGGCGACATCCTGGGTAGCCTCAAATGCGATTGCGGCCCGCAGCTCGACGCGGCGCTGCACGCCATGGCCGAGCATGCGCGCGAAAGCGGCGGATGGGGCGCGCTTCTGTATTTGCGGCAGGAAGGGCGCGGGATCGGGCTCATCAACAAGCTGCGCGCCTATCGATTGCAGGATCAAGGTTTCGACACGGTCGATGCCAATACGCGGCTGGGCCTGCCCGATGAAGCGCGCGATTTTCCGACAGCAGCGCGAATGCTCGATCTGCTCGGCGCGGGCAGCATCCGGCTGATGACCAACAATCCCAACAAGGTCGCGGCGCTCGAAGCGGCAGGCATTACGGTGAGCGAACGTGTGCCGCACCAGCTTCCCGACAATCCGCACAACGCCCGCTATCTCGCCACCAAGCGCGACCGCCACGGGCATTTGCTGGGATGAGCCCCGCAGTCCCCGTTACTATCCGTCCCGAAGACGCAGGCGACGAATCCGCGATCTTCGCGCTCACCGAGGCCGCATTTGCCAATATGCCTTTCAGCGATGGCGATGAGCAGCACCTTGTCGAGCGCCTGCGCGCAGACGGCGATCTCGCACTTTCGCTGGTTGCCGAGGATGCGGAGCGGATTGTCGGCCACATCGCTTTCTCGCGCGTTTCCATCTCCGACGGAGCGCAGGACTGGTACGGCCTCGGCCCGGTGTCGGTCTGGCCCGAACTGCAAGGTCGGGACATCGGCGGCGCGCTGATCAAGCGCGGCATCGCCGACCTGCGCCAGACAGGGGCCAAGGGCGTGGTGCTGCTCGGCAGTCCCGACTATTATGCCCGCTTCGGCTTTGCGCACGAACCGCAAGTCACCTTCCCCGGCCCGCCGCCCGAATATTTTCAGGCGCTGGTGCTCGACGGAGACCTGCCTTCGGGCGAGGTGACATACGCGCGCGCCTTCGGCTAGGCTGGGGCCAAGGGGGATTATCATGCGCTATCTGTTTCTTGCACTGGCTCTCGTCTTTTCGCTGGGCAACGGCTCGCAGCAGATCGACGCGCTGGTGGACAAAGGCCAGTTTACCGAAGCGGCGCGCATCGCCGAGGCCGAGGCAGAGCGCGGCGATCCGGTGGCGCATGCGTGGCTTGGACGGTTCTACGAGGCAGGCGAAGGCGTGAGCGCCGATCCGCGGGTCGCAGCCTACCACTATCGCGTCGCGTCAAAGGAGGGCAACAACTACGCCCGCTGGCGACTCGGCGTGATGATCGATACCGGCACAGCCGAAGGGTCGCTCGAAGAGGCAGTCGCCATGTTCCGTGCCGCCGCTGCCGAAGATTACACCGATGCTATCGTCAGCCTCGCCGTCATGCAGGCGACGGGACGCGGCACTGCGCAAGACGATGTGGCCGCGCTGTCGAGCTACATGCGCGCCGCGCGTCTGGGAGACAGTGGCGGCGTGCGCGGGGTGGGCGTGATGTTCCACCTTGGCCAAGCGGTCCAACAGGATTCGCAAGAGGCGCTGGCATGGTTCCTCGTCGCTGCCGCGATGGGCAATGAGGATGCCGAGCAGTCCTTTTACTATGTCGCTGAATCCGTGCCCGACAGCGACTTCGATGCAATCGACGCGCGAGCCATGGAAATTGCCGAAGAGCTCGGGCTGGAGACTTAACGCCGCTCGTAGCGGGCCAATCCGCTGGCAAGGTTGTTGTTGGTCAAGGTCACATTGGACCCCGTCCAGTCGGCCAGAAACACGCTCGAACGCTGCAAACCGGGCACGAAGCGCGCTTCATTGCCTGTCACGCGCAGCCCGTCCGACGGGTGCAGCACTTCCTCCGCGCCGAGCGCGATGAAGGCGGAGTAATTCTCCTTGTCGCGGCCCTGAACGAACCAATTACCGGTGATCGCGCCGCGGCTGCCTGCGGGCAGGTCGATCATGTAATTCGTGCCCTTGCCGGCGGAATCGTCGAAGCTGTTGTTCTCGATCAGCACCGTCGCGGCGCGCGCCTTGACGTAGTGTCCGCCGCTGCCGCGCTCGAACCGGCTGTCGCGCACGGTCAGCTCGCCATAATTTCCGATGTAGATCGAATGGGCGCAGCCTGCCGAATTCTCGCAAGTGCCCAGACCGCTGAAGGTCGAGCGCATGATGTAGATGCGACCCTGCGGGTCATTGCCGGTGAGGATGCCCTGCTGGCTGTCGAGAAAGCGCGAATAGGCAATGTTGAGCGCGCCCTGCTCGAGCCGGATCCCTGCACCGTTGCCGTCGGCAACCGCCATGTTCGAAAAAGTGATCCCGCGCACTTCCGCACCCAGCCCGCGCAACACCAGCGCGGCTTTGCCTTCGCACGTGGTGCGATCGAAAGTGACCGTGCCGAATTCCTTCGCGGCATAGATGATCACACCCGCGCTCTGCACGGCGCATTGGCGATAGGTGCCCGGCGCAATCTCGATCGTGCCGCGCTGGTCGCCGATCACATCGACCGCCGCCTGCAAGGTCGCATAGGCGCGCCCGTTTTCGAGAATGGTGAACGGACGGCTCGACGATTGCGCGCGCGCCGTGTTGAGCGGACCGATGGCTCCGATCACGAGGATTGCGAGCACCAACAGCAGCTCGATGCGGACGGCGAGGCGCTGTCCGGCGGTCGGGCCGGGTCGAAGCGAAGGGAGCATGTCGCGAAAGGTCTTTTCCATGCCGCTACGTATACCGCGATTCGCGAGGCTGCGGCGTACCTCTCTTTCGATTGTGCCGTTTCGGCGCAGCAAAAGGCGCTTGGCTTAACCCGACTTACCTCGCTACACCCTGCCCGCAAATATCCGGATCAACGAGGAGAGTACCCATGAAGAAGCTTGTAGCAGGTGCCATGCTCGGCAGCCTCGCGCTTGGCCTTGCCGCGTGCGGCAACAGCGATGACGCATCGACCGAAGCCATGCCCGACACGGTCGAAATGCCCGCCGAGGAAGCGCTTGAGCCGATCACCGAAGAGCCTGTCGAAGATAGCGAGGCACTCGGCCCGCCCGCGGACGCTTCGGAGCGTGCACCCAGCATGCAGACCGCCGAAGAAGCCGCCGATGCGGCTGAAAGCGTAGCCGCCGAAGCCGCCGCTGCCGCAGAAGCTGCCGAAGCCGCTGCCGCTGCTGCCGACCTCGAGGTCGAGTAACCGATGACGATCCGGCGCAAGGCGCTTTTCGGCGCGGCCCTGCTCGTGCCCGCATTCCTGCTCGCCGCCTGCGGTGATGGCCCCGGCAGCAGCAGCGGGCCGGGCGGCGTCAGCGAAGGCGAAGCGCGTGCGCTCGATGAAGCGGCCGAAATGCTCGAAGAGCGCCAGCTGCCGGACGGTGTACTGCCCTCTCCGGGACCGGAAACTGCGCCGGCGGAAGGCGAAACCGAACAGACGGAACCAGCACAATGAGTAACGAAGTGAGCGGCAATCCCGGCATGGATGCCGATGTTTTCGAACAATTCGCCGAGCAGCTGACCCGCTATGTGCGCGAACGGCTGATCCCGGCAGAAGCCGAGGTGATCGCCAATGACGCGATCCCGCCCCAGATTATCGACGAGATGCGCGACATGGGCCTGTTCGGTCTGACCGTGCCCGAGGAATATGGCGGCGCAGGACTGAACATCAGCCAATATGCGCGGGTTATCAATATCATAGCCTATGCCGCGCCCGCCTATCGTTCGATCTTCTCGATCAATGTCGGCATGTTTTCGAGCGCGCTCAAGAACGGCGCGACCGAGGCGCAAAAGGAAGAATGGTTCCCCAAGGTGGCCGAGGGCAAGATTGCCTGTTTCGGCCTCACCGAACCGGGGTCGGGCAGCGACAGCGCAGGCCTTGCGACCACTGCTGTGCCCGATCCTGACGGGAACGGATGGATACTCAACGGCACCAAGCGCTACATAACCAACGCGCCGCATGCCGATGTCGCCCTGATCATGGCGCGAACCAACAAGGAAGCCCTGCCCAAGAACGCGCATATCAGCGCCTTTCTCGTGCCCATGGACACGCCGGGCGTTTCGACCGGCTCGCCCGATCATAAGATGGGCCAGTCGGGCTCGCATATCTCGGACATCATGCTCGACGATGTGAAAGTGCCGGGCGATGCGCTGCTCGGCGGCGAGACTGGCAAGGGTTTCGTCTTCGCGATGAAGAGCCTCGACAACGGTCGCATTTCGGTTGGCGCGACCGCTGCCGGCTATGCCCGCCGCGCGCTCGACAGCGCGATCCGCTATGCCAATGAGCGCAAGGCTTTCGGCGAACCGATCGCGAATTTCCAGCTGATCCAGTCCATGCTCGCCGACAGTGAAATCGAGATCTACGCCGCCGAGGCGATGATGCGCGACGTCACCGCCCGCGCCGACCGCGGCGAGAACATTCTCGTCAAGGCCGCCGCGTTCAAGGTCTTCGCATCGGAAATGTGCGGGCGCGTGGTTGACCGCGTGGTGCAGGTCTATGGCGGCGCGGGCTACCTCGCCGAATATGACGCCGAACGGTTCTATCGCGATGCGCGCATCTACCGCATTTACGAAGGAACGACGCAGATCCTCCAGCTCCAGATCGCCAAGCACATGCTGCGTGAATGGCAAAAGGAGCACGGGTGAGCCTTGTATAAGCTGCTGAACGACCTCTCGATCGTCGAAGTCTCCAGCTTCGTCGCCTCCCCCACTGCGGGCCTCTATTGCGCGCAGATGGGCGCGGAGGTGATCCGCGTCGACCACACGGCAGGCGGGCTCGATTACGACCGCTACATGCTGACAGGAGAGGGGCGTTCGCTCAGCTGGGAGAACCTCAACCGCGCCAAGAAATCGGTCGCGCTGGACCTGCGCAGCGGCGAAGGGCGCGAGCTGTGTGTGGCGCTGGCCGCCAAGACTGGCAATGCGATCACCAACCTGCCCGAAAAGAGCTTCCTAAGCCATGCGGCGATGAAGGCGGCCCAGCCGGAAGGCGCGCCCGACATGACTTCGGTGCGGATCATGGGCTGGCATGACGGGCGGCAGGCGATGGACTTCACCGTCAACGCCGCTGCCGGTTATCCGCTGATGTGCGGGCCGGAAGAGTGGGATATGGCGACAGCGCCGCCGGTCAATCAGGTGCTGCCTGCGTGGGACTTCATCACCGGAGCATACTGCGCCTTTGCCCTGCTGGCCGCGCTGCGCCACCGCGATGCGACCGGCGAAGGCAGCGAACTCCGCGTGCCGCTGGGCGATGTAGCTATCGGCACGCTCGCCAATTCGGGGACCATGGCCGAAATGCTCTATCGCGGAGCCGACCGCGAGCGGCTGGGCAATGCGATCTGGGGGGCATTCGGGCGCGATTTCCGCAGCAAAGACGGCGTGCGTTTCATGGTTGCGGCGCTCACGCCCAAACAATGGGGCGGACTGGTCGAAGCCTTCGACGCCGCAGCACCGATCAGCGAGCTTGAATCGCGGCTGGGCGTGCGCTTCGAGGACGGCGACCGCCCGCGTTTCGAGCATCGCCACGCGCTGTTCGAAGTGTTCCAGACCATCGCAGGCGATCGCAACTGGTCCGATCTTTCGAGCCGCATGACCGCAAACGGCTGCACTTTCGAAAAATACCGCACCGCCTACGAAGCCGCGCGCGATCCGCAGCTTGTAACCGACAATCCTTTGTTCGGCCCCTCGCCCGCCAATCCCTCGGGCCTCGACTATCCCGCCACCCGCAGCTTCGCCAATGTGCCGGGCCGCGAGGTTGGCGACCCTGCGCCCGCCCCCTTCCTCGGCCAGCATTCCGAGGAAGTGCTCGCCGAGCGGCTCGGCCTGTCGAGCGGCGCCATTGGCAAACTCATCGATGCCGGAACCGTCGCGCTCAGCGACGAAGGCAAGCACTACAATCGTTAGGACCCGATCATGACCAGAAGAGCCGCCATCGTTTCACCCCTGCGCACGCCCGTCGGCAAGTTTCTCGGCGGGCTGTCGAGCCTCAACGCTGGCCAGCTCGGCGCGGTGATCCTCAAGGCGCTGGTCGAACGGTCGGGCATCGACCCCGAACGCGTCGATGATGTTGTCTTCAGCCAGGGCTACGGCAATGCCGAAGCGCCCGCTATCGGCCACTGGTCGTGGCTCGCCGCAGGCCTACCGCTCGAAGTTCCCGGCTACCAGCTGGACCGCCGCTGCGGCTCGGGCCTGCAAGCGGTCGCCAATGCGGCGATGATGGTCGAAACGGGCATGGCGGATGTCGTCGTTGCGGGCGGGTGCGAGAGCATGTCGCAGGTCGAACATTACACCACCGACCTGCGCAGCGGTGTGCGCATGGGCGATATGACGCTGCATGATCGCCTTTCGCGAGGCCGTCTCATGAGCCAGCCGATCGAGCGTTTCGGGGTCATCACCGGCATGATCGAAACCGCCGACAATCTCGCCAAGGATTATGCAATCACCCGCGAAGAGGCCGATGCCTATGCGGTCCGCTCGCACCAGAACGCTGCCGCAGCATGGGCCGCGGGCAAGTTCGACGATCATCTGGTCAAGGTCGAGGTACCGCAACGCAAGGGCGATCCGGTGATCTTCGACCATGACGAGGGCTATCGTACCGATGCCTCGATGGAGACGCTCGGCGCGCTGCGCGCCATCGACGGTAAGCGCGATCCGCAAGCCATCGTGACCGCAGGCAATGCCAGCCAGCAGAACGATGCCGCCGCTGCCTGTCTGGTGGTGGCCGAGGACAAGCTTGAGGAACTGGGCCTTGAGCCGAGCCTGTGGTTTGGCGGCTGGGCCGCTGCTGGCTGCGATCCCTCGCGCATGGGAATCGGTCCGGTCCCGGCAACCCAGCGCCTGTTCGAACGGCGCGGCTACAGCTGGGATGACATCGACCTTGTCGAACTGAACGAAGCCTTCGCACCGCAAGTGCTCGCCGTGCTCAAGGGCTGGGGCTGGAGCGCCGACGACAGCCGCCGCGATATCCTCAACGTCAACGGTTCGGGCATTTCGCTCGGCCACCCCATCGGCGCGACCGGCGGGCGGATCCTCGCCGATATGGCCGCCGAAATGCACCGGCGCGGGGCGAAATACGGCCTCGAAACCATGTGCATCGGCGGCGGTCAGGGTATCGCCGCCGTGTTCGAGCGCGCTGCGTAAGTCGGCGGCGATGAGCGAGTGGGATTCCTGGGTAGGGCGCAAGACCGCTCAGACCAACATGGTGACAGCAGAACACCTCCAGCGTTGGTATGCGACGCTGGACCTGCCGCCTTCTTTCGAGAACCCCGTGCCGCAGGGGTACCACTTCTGCCTGTGCCTGCCCGAAGCGCGCAGCGACGCGCTGGGAGAGGATGGTCATCCGCTCCGCGACAATGACCCCGACAATATCTATCCGCCCTTCCCTCTTCCGCGCCGGATGTGGGCGGGAAGCGCGATCGAATTTCTGCGCCCGCTCAATTTTCCCGATACAGTGGAACGCGAGAGCGAAATCGCCTCGGTCAACGTCAAGGAAGGGCGCAGCGGCACGCTGGCCTTCACCGACATCAGCCATTCGCTATGGGCGGACGGCAAGGAAGCCATTCGAGAGACACAAACGCTGGTCTATCGCGACGCAGCCGATCCAGAGGCACCGCTGACCCCGCCTCCACCGGGCGACGCTCATTTCGACAGTTCGGAATGGAGCACTCACCGCACCATCACGCCCGATCCGCGCCTGTTGTTCCGCTATTCGGCGCTGACCTTCAACACCCACCGCATCCACTATGACGCGCCTTATGCGACAGCTGTCGAGCGCTATCGGGGGCTGGTGGTGCATGGCCCGCTTATCGCCACGCTGCTGCTGCGGCTGGCTGCGAGCGAGCTGGGCGAGAACGTGCTGCAACGCTTCGAGTTTCGCGGGGTTTCGCCCGCTATCGCCGGAGAGGAATTGAACCTCGTGATGCGCGGCGCGCATGGCGAATACGAGCTAGGCGCCTTTGCATCAGACGGACGGCAAGTCACCAAGGCCAGCGCTTCGGTTTAGTCGCTGCTCGCTGGCGGCCGCCCGCGCCTCGGCGCCTTGGTGCGTCCGACCTCGATCCCGCGCTGTTTGAGCGCCTCGCGCAGCAGGGTTTCGATCTGGGCGTTGGCCGATCGCAATTCCGCGCCCGCGAGCCGCTCGACCGCGGCATGAACCGCCGGGTCGAGCCGCAAGGCAAACGCCTTTTTAGGGGGTGCAGCCATAGCTGCCTCCTTGCACGTCGTCTTACTGGTAAAGCGTACCGGCGTTGACCACCGGCTGCGCCTCGCGGTCACCGCACAGGACGACCATCAGATTCGACACCATGGCCGCGCGCCGCTCGTCATCGAGTTCGACGATGCCATCCCGCGACAGTTTTTCGAGCGCATCCTCGACCATCCCGACCGCGCCAATCACCACCTTCTTGCGCGCGGCGATCACCGCATCGGCCTGCTGGCGGCGCAGCATCGCGCCTGCAATCTCGGGGGCATAGGCGAGGTGGGTGAGGCCCGCCTCGTCCACCTTCACACCAGAGACAGCCAACCGCTCGTTCAGTTCGTCACGCAGTTCCTTGGCGATCACATCGGCACTACCACGCAGCGTCGTTTTGTCTTCGTCGGACATATCGTCATAGGGATGGCGCGCGCCCACCGTGCGCAGGCCAGCCTCGATCTGGATGTTCACGAATTCCTTGAAATCGTCGACATCGAACACCGCCTGCGCCGTGTCGGCCACGCGCCACACGACGTTGCAGGCAACCTCGATCGGATTGCCGCGCAGGTCGTTGATCTTGACCTTTTCCGAATGGATATTGTGCGCGCGCACGCTGATCTTCTGCTTGGAAATCCACGGCCAGGTCCAGTGCAGGCCGTCCTTGCGCACCGTGCCGCGATATTCGCCGAACAGGGTGAGGACGACCGCCTGATTGGGTTGGATCATGAAAAAGCCCGACGCGACGAAGATGATCCCCACGCCGCAGATCGCAAGCGGACCGAGAAAAGCGAGAACCGCAAGCCCCGGAGCATCGCTGGGCGGTGCACCGCTGATCACCGTGATCAGGATCACCGCGAGGAATGCGGCGATCAGCGCCAGCATCGCATAGCCGTTGAAGGCAGAGCCCGCGCTTTCGCTGCTGGGGTCTGCGACCGTGATAGAAACCGACATCGAAAGAACCTCCTCCAATATAATTATGATATCATATTTATATCGAAGCGAGGCTCGCGTCAATCCTCGACCGGGAAGGACGAAATCGGACCCATGACTGCATAGCTTTCGGCGTGCGGTTCGTGGCCGAGTTCGGGAAAATCGATTGGCGCTGGCGCGACATGGGTGTCGGGCAAGCGGTCGAGCAGGTCGCGCACCAGCGTCAGCCTTCCGCGCTTCTGGTCGTTGAAATCGACCAGCGTCCACGGCGCATAGGCGGTGTGCGTGGCGCGCAGCATCGCCTCGCGCGCCTCGGTATAGGCTTCGTATTTCTCGCGTGCGGCGAGATCGACGGGCGAGAGTTTCCAACGCTTGAGCGGGTCTTCGAGCCGTTCCTTGAGCCGCTCTTCCTGCTTGTCCTGATCGCTGGTCAGCCAGTATTTGAACAGCAGTATCCCGTCATCCACCAGCTGCTTTTCAAACACTGGCGCGGCCTCCAGAAACGCTTCTGCCTGCGCCTCGGTGCAATAGCCCATCACCCGCTCGACCCCTGCACGGTTGTACCAGCTGCGATCGAACAGCACGATTTCTCCGGCATGGGGCAGGTGTTTGGCATAGCGCTGGAAATACCATTGCGTCTGCTCTTCCTCGCTCGGCTTCGAAAGGGCTACGGTGCGGCACTGGCGCGGGTTCAACTGATCGCGCACCGCCCTGATCGCGCCGCCCTTGCCCGCCGTGTCGCGCCCTTCGAAGATCACCACGATCCGCGCGCCCGATGCCTTGGCCCAGCGCGCCATCGCGACCAGTTCCTCGGTCATCGGTTCCAGAAACTTGCGGTAATCCTTGCCTTTGAGGCCCATAGGTCAAATCCCGGTTGAGTGTTGTCGTTCGGCCCGCGAGGTAGTATCAATTGAAACATTATGGCCACGATCTCTGATCAAGACATCGATTACTCTCGCCTACCCGATATGGACGAGGCTGTCTTTACCGCTCCCCTGCGGCGCCCTGCGCATCTGGGCGAGGACTGGATCGAGCCCGAACAGACCAATTATTCTGCCGACGATCACGCAATCTGGGACGAGCTGTTCACGCGCCAGATGGACGTGCTGCCCGGCCGTGCGGCAAGCGCCTTTATGGCAGGGCTCGACAAGCTCGATCTCTCGCGTGGCGGCATTCCCGAATTCGAGACGCTTAGCGAGGAGCTCGACAAGCTGACGGGATGGAGCGTCGTGCCCGTGCCGATGCTGATCCCCGATCACGTGTTCTTCTGGCACCTCGTCAACCGCCGTTTCCCGGCAGGCAATTTCATCCGCACGCGCGAGACATTCGACTACATTCAGGAGCCGGACGTCTTCCACGATGTCTTCGGCCACGTGCCTATGCTGACCGATCCGGTCTATGCCGATTACATGCAGGAATATGGCCGCGCCGGTTGGAAGGCGATGCGCTACAACCGGCTGAAGGCGCTGGGCGCGCTCTACTGGTATACGGTCGAATTCGGCCTGATCGAGGAAGCGGACGGCATCAAGGCCTACGGGGCGGGCATCCTGTCAGGCCCGACCGAGGCGCGCTTTGCGGTCGAGGCGAAGAGCCCCAATCGCATCATGCTCAATGTCGACCGGGTGATGCGCACCGACTATGTGATCAGCGACCTGCAACCGACCTATTTCGTGATCGAAAGCTTCGATGATCTCTACCGCCAGACGGTCGAGCGCGATTTCGACCGCCTCTACCGCAATCTCGCGCCGAGCTTCACCTACGCCAATTCGGCGATCATCGATGTCGATAATGTGGTGAGCCGGGGGACGCAGGAATATTGGCTGCGCGGCGGCCGGGGGTCCGGCGCAAAAGCGGTTTAGGCTTCGGCCTTGCGCTTCATGTAGAAGTGATAACCCGCCAGCGCGACCGCGCAGGCCAGCACCGCTGCGCCCATCGCGATCCAGTCGAGGCTGCCGAGGAATGTCCCGCCATTGACCAGCAGGCCCACCACGAGGCTTGCCGCGAGGGCAATGAGGATCAGCCGCCGGATCGCGTATTTGTCTTCATTGCGGGTGACGATCGAGCCGAACCAGCCCGCAAGCACGCCTATGATGACCAGCAGTATCAGCGCCATGGGTCGCTCCTTCGATCAGAAGAAATAGAACAGCGCGATGCCCATCGCCACCCGGTAGATGACGAAAACCAGCATTGAAGCGCGCTTCAGGAAGTTCATCAGGAACGCCATCGTTGCAAAGGCAGCGATGAAAGTCAGCACGCCTGCAATCAAAGCATCCCATGCGAGCGTTGCCCCCGCTTCGAAGATTTCGGGCACGATCAGCACGCCCGCCCCTGCCACCGCCGGTATCGACAGAAGGAAGGAGAAGCGCGCGGCCTCCACGCGCTTGTAGCCGAGGAAGCGTGCCGCCGTCATCGTGACACCCGAACGCGATGTGCCCGGAATGATCGCCAACGCCTGCGCCAGACCCACGATCAGGCCGTCACGCCAAGTCATGTCCTCGAACACTTTTTCGTTCTTGCCGATGAAGTCCGCGATGCCGAGCAATATGCCGTAAACGATCAGATTGGTCGCAATCAGATCGGTAAAGCGGATCGACGCCATCAGATCGTCATCGA
This sequence comes from Erythrobacteraceae bacterium, assembly GCA_002706445.1. Taxonomy (GTDB): domain Bacteria; phylum Pseudomonadota; class Alphaproteobacteria; order Sphingomonadales; family Sphingomonadaceae; genus Erythrobacter. The sequence goes on along the minus strand of PALE01000034.1, from coordinate 54,733 downwards.
CGACCGTGATGTTGAAAAAGGTTTCAGCGATGGAATTGAACGCACCGAGCTTGATCGCGAGACCGAAGGCGACGGCGGGGATGGTTCCGAGCACGATCCACCACAAGAGCCGGCGTTCGGCAGGCGCTTCGGGGCGGTCGGCGCCGATTCCGATACTCGCAAAGCCGCCCCGCGCGAGCACTGCCACATCCTTGAAGAAATAGACGATGATCGCGAGCAGCGAGCCGACATGCACCGCAACATCGATCAGCGGTCCCTGATCTGTAAAATCGGTGAAGGTCGGAATGAGGATCAGATGTCCTGACGATGAAATCGGCAGAAACTCGGTGATTCCCTGAACGATCGCGATGATCAGCAGCTGTAGAAATGTCATGGAGGTAATGGCGGCCTTGTCGATGCGCCATGATCGGCGTCGACACAGGCTTTACCCACCCCTACCCCCTCCCGCAAGCGGGAGGGGAGATGACCGAGCCTGAACGGTCTCGCAGAGGCCGCAAGGGCGACCGCCCGCCCGCAGCGGGCGCAGCTTTGCTGCGCGTCTTGCGAGGACGCAGCCCCGGATGGGGCTGCGAAATCACCAGATACGCACGCGCTCTTCGGGCGGCAGATACATGGGATCGTCCTCGGTAATGCCGAAGGCTTCGTACCATTCGCCAAGGTTCCGCACGACGCCGTTGGTGCGGTATTCCTCGGGGCTGTGCGGGTCGGTGCGCAGACGCTGGCGGTAGTTGTCCTCGCGCTGCTGCGAACGCCACACCTGCGCCCAGGCGATGAAGAAGCGCTGGTCACCTGTCAGCCCGTCGATCACCGGCACGTCCTGCCCTTCGGTTGCGATCTTGTAGGCACGATAGGCAAGACTCAGCCCGCCGAGGTCGCCGATGTTCTCGCCAAGGGTGAAGCGCCCGTTGACGCAGGTTTCACCGTCGTCGAGCGGGCAGAAACCGTCATACTGGGCGACCAGCGCATCGGTGCGGGCGTCGAAATTGGCGCGGTCCTCGTCGGTCCACCAATTGCGCAGCGCGCCCGAAGCGTCGGACTTGGAGCCCTGATCGTCGAAGCCGTGGCCCATTTCGTGGCCGATAACCCCGCCGATCGCGCCGTAATTGACCGCCGGATCATTGGTCAGCGCAAAGAACGGCTGTTGCAGGATCGCAGCCGGAAACACGATCTCGTTCTTGGTCGAGTTGTAATAGGCGTTGACCGTCTGCGGCAGCATGAACCACTCGGTGCGGTCGATCGGCTGGCCGAGCTTGCTGACGTTGTCTTCCAGCGCCCAAGTACCTGCCGCAATGCTGTTGGCAAGCGGGTTGTCGGCGGTCACTTCGAGGCCTTCGTAGGTCTCGAGGTTGTCGCGATAGCCGATCTTGGGGTCGAAGGTCGAAAGCTTCTCATGCGCCTTCGCCTTGGTTTCCTCGCCCATCCACGCGATCTCGTCGATCGACTGGCCGAGCGCGGTGCGCAGGTTTTCGACCAGCTCTTCCATCGCCGCCTTGTTTTCGGGCGGGAAGTAGCGCTCGACATAGGATGCGCCGATCAGTTCACCCAGACCGCCCTCGGCATGGTCGATCGCACGCTTCCAGCGCGGACGCTGTTCGGGCTGGCCGCGCAGCAGCTTGCCGTAAAAGGCGAAATTCGCCTCGTCGAACTTCGTCGGCAGGACGTCGGAATGATCGGACAGGAATTCCTTGATCGTCCACGCCTGCAGCGTTGCAACCGGCGTATCGTTCAGCAGCTGCATCATGCCCGGCATACCGCTGCCGATATTGGCAAGCTGCTCTTGCGTGAGGCCCAGCTCTTCGATCTCTTCGTCGGTCGGCGGCATATTGCCCACGACGAAAATCGGCGATTCATCGAGGCCGATAGTGGCAAGCGCGCTGGCGACGGGGAAATCGCCCGACATCGCCTTCAACTCGTCCATGCTCAGCGCGTTGTAGGTGAGGTCGCGGTTGCGGCGCGCGGTGCGATCCCATGCAATAGTGCGCGCGATGCGGTCTTCCATCGCATAGACGGCTTCGGCGGCGGCTGCCGGATCGGCATAGCCTGCCTCGCCCAGCAGCATGGCGAGGTATTCCTTATACTTCGCCTGAATCTCCCGACCCTTCTCGCTGTCGTCGAGGTAGTAGTCGCGGTCGGGCATGCCGAGGCCGCCGCTGCCGAGATAGGCGACATAGCGGTCAGGCTGCTTGGCATCGACGCTGACATAGCCCGAGATCGGGCTGGGATAGCCGGAGGTCGACCACAGCGTTGCCAGCTTGTCGAGGCTGGTCGCCTCGGCAATCGCGCCCAGATAGGGATAGGCCGGAACAAGGCCGGCGGTATCGATAGCGTCGGTGTCGAGGAAGGCATTGTGCATGTCGACAATGCGGCGCTCGTCATCGCTCAGCGTGTCGTGCGGCTTTTCGACCAGCTCGTCCATCAGCGCGGCGACATCATTGGTCGATTTCTCGCGCAACAGGTTGAACGCGCCGAAGCGGCTGTATTCGGAAGGCAGCGGGTTGGCGTCGAGCCATTCCTGATTGACGTAGCCGAAGAAGTCCTCGCCCGGCTCGATCGTGTCCGAAAGCAGATCGGAATCGACGCCCCAGGTGCCGAAACTCATCGTCGGCGTGGAGGCTTCGGCTCCGGCGTCATCCTGCTCTTGCAGCAGTTCGATATCGGCAGGGACCTGGTCCTGCGCGTTCTGCGCGTGGGCGGCTCCAGCCAGCGCGAGCGCGGCGGTGCTGGCGAGAAGGAATGTGGCTTTGCGGATCATATGCGAGTCCCCGTTGATGTTGCGACTGTTGTTACCTTGAGGGTGGGTTAGCCGATCCCCGATTTCAAGGTTGCCCCTGGTCGCCCGGGCGCTGCGCTTTGTCGATTATCTTGCGGGCTCTTGCTCGCTCACGCTCGGGGGCCAAGCCACCCTTTCCCCCGCCCTTCCACCCGGAATTGTACCCTCAAGGGCGGAAGGGCGGGGGAGAGGGTGGCTTGGCAAAAGGGACGCGCGGATGCGCGTCCCGCACGCAACAAACTAAGCCGCTTCGGCTGCAAATTGCAGCGAGGCGAGCCTTGCATAGAGGCCGCCGGCCGCACTCAGTTCAGCGTGGGTTCCCTGTTCGGCAATCGCACCATTGTCGAGCACGATGATACGGTCCGCCGCGCGCACGGTGGCGAGGCGGTGCGCGATCACGAGCGTGGTGCGCTCTTTCATCAGCTCGTCGAGCGCTTGTTGCACCAGTTGCTCGCTCTCGGCATCCAATGCGCTGGTCGCCTCGTCGAGCAGCAGGATCGGCGCATCACGCAGCAGCGCGCGGGCAATCGCGACGCGCTGGCGCTGGCCGCCCGACAATTGCGTGCCGCTTTCGCCCAGGGACGTATCGAGCCCATCGGGCAGCGCCTTCAGGAAAGCCTCGGCATTGGCCGCGCGAGCCGCGTCCCAGATTTGCTCGTCACTCGCATCCCACCGGCCATAGCGCAAATTGTCGCGGGCATTGGCGCTGAACAGCACGCCGTCCTGCGGGACAAAGGCGATGCGTTCGCGGATTTCGGCGGGGTCCGCCTTGGTCAGCGGGACGCCGTCGAGCCGGATTGTGCCGCCTTGTGGATCGTAAAACCGCTCGACCAGTTGGAACAGCGTCGATTTGCCCGCGCCCGACGGGCCGACGATGGCCACCGTTTCGCCCGGTTCGATCTCAAGACTGAAGTCCTTGAGCGCGGGCGTTTCGGGCCGTGCGGGATAGCGGAAGGTGACATTGCGGAACGACAGCGAACCGCGCGCGGGCACGGGCAGCGCTTCGGGCCGCGCAGGCGCCGCGATCTGCGGCTTGGCTTCGAGCAGTTCGGCAAGCCGCGAAGCCGCGCCTGCACCGCGCAGAAGATCGCCATAACCCTCGGTCAGCGAGCCGAACGAGCCGGCGACCAGACCGCCGGTGAAGACGAATGCGGTGATCGTGCCGCCGGTGATCGCGCCTTCGGACACAGCAAGCGCGCCGCGCCACATCACCATGGTGATCCCGCCGAACACGAGCAGGATGACGATCGGGGTCATGGCCGCGCGCAGCAGGATGCGCTTGCGCGCCGTATCGAAGGTGCGCTCCACCACTCCGGCAAAGCGGCTGCCTTCCCGCTTCTCCTGCCCGAAGCTCTGCACCACTTTCATCGCGGCCAGCACTTCGGTCACATAAGCGCCGACATCGGCAACACGGTCCTGACTGGTGCGCGAGACAGCACGGATTTTGCGGCCGAAGAAAACGATCGGCAAAATCACCAGCGGTATCCCTACGAGCAAGCCGATGGTCAGCGTCGGAGCAAGATAGAGCAGCAGCGCAACCCCGCCGATGGCGGTGAGCGTGTTGCGAAGCGCGACCGAAACCGTGGTCCCCACGACCGTTTCGATGATCGCGGTATCCGAGGTCATCCGGCTCGAGATTTCCTTGGGGCTGTTCTCTTCGTAGAATCCAGGGGACAGCCGCAGAAGGTTTTCCTGCACGCGCAGACGGATATCGGCGACCACGCGCTCACCGATCCAGCTGACGAAATAGAACCGCATCGCCGTGCCGATCCCCAGCACGACGACGATCATCAGCAGATACTGGAAAGCGTGGGCGATGGTTTCGGGCGTGGCGTTGCCGCTAAAAGCATCGTCGACGATAACCTTGAAGCGCCACGGAATCGCCAGTGTCGCGGTCGCGGTGATGATCAGAGCGAGCGCCGCGAACATCGCCTGGCGCGGATATTTGGCCGCCTCGCGATAGACCATGCGAAGCGGCGCGAGCGAGCGCGAAGGCTTTGCCTTTTCGCTTTCTTCGGTCACGTTTTCGTCGTGCTGATCGTTTTCGTCTGCTTCGATCACGCTGATTTCGCTGGTCTGGCCGTTCATAGCGACACGATCTAGCCACCGCGCCTGCAAATTTCACCTGCAAAAGTGCCGTTCTCCTACGGCTATTGCGGGGGGCTCCGTCAATTGTGCATTGCACAATAAGCCGTAAAGCGGCATGAGTCGCGGCATATCTGTGCGCGGAAGTGCCTCTGGACTTCCAGCTGGCAACCGCGCGCGACAAGAAAGCGGATTCGCATCATGCTCTATCAAGTCTATGAAATTCAGCGCAACTGGCTGAACTCGGTCAGCTCGCTCGCATCGATGAGCTCGGAATTTCTCAACAGCCCCGCCAATCCGCTGAGCCACTTCGGAATCGGCGGAATCGCAGCCAATGCCTTCGACGTGATGGCGCATGCGACCGCCTATTACGGCAAGCCCGCTTTCGGCATCACCGAAATCGAAGTCGACGGGACCAAGCATCCGGTCGAGGAAGCCACTGTCGTCAACCGCGCGTTCGGCGATCTCAAGCGTTTCCGCCACACCGGCCTGCCCGAAACCGCTCCGCGCCTGCTGATCGTCGCTCCGATGAGCGGCCACTACGCCACGCTGCTGCGCGGCACGGTGGAACGGATGCTGGAAAGCTGCATCGTCTACATTACCGATTGGGCCGATGCGAAGACCGTTCCGCTGCACGAAGGGCGCTTCGATCTCGACGACTACATCGATTACCTGATGGAGTTCCTTGAGCAGATCCGCGTCGAGGGTGGCGGCAAGCGTCCGCATATGATGGCGGTGTGCCAGCCTTCCGTCCCCGCCTATGCCGCGACCGCGCTGATGAACCAGCACAAATCGCCCGCGACGCCGCTCACGCTCACCATGATGGGCGGCCCCATCGACACCCGTGAAAGCCCGACTTCGGTCAACGACCACGCCATGAACCGCCCGATCGAATGGTTCCGCCAATCGGTGATCGCGCGCGTGCCGATGCAATATCGCGGTGCGGGCCGGCAGGTTTACCCCGGCTTCATGCAGCTTTCGGCGTTCATGAGCATGAACCTGCAGAACCACATGATGAGCCACTACGAGATGTTCAAACACCTCACCGTAGGCGATGATGCGAGCGCGCAGGCGACTAAGGATTTCTACGACGAATATCGCGCGGTCTGCGACATGACTGCTGAATTCTACCTCCAGACGGTCGAGGAAGTGTTCCAGAAGCACTCGATCCCCAACGGCACTTTCGAGCACAAGGGTGAAGTGGTCGATCTGACCCAGATCAAGGACACCGCCCTGCTCGCCGTCGAAGGCGAGCGCGACGATATTTCAGGGCTCGGCCAGACCAAGGCTGCCCTGAAACTTGCCACCGGACTCGGTGCAAAGAAAAAGCGCTATTACATGGCAGAGGGCGCAGGCCACTACGGCATTTTCAACGGCAGCAAATGGCGCACCAAGGTCGCGCCGGTCGTTGAAGAGTTCATCGCCGAACACGGATAATCCGAGAACCGAACGAGCGGGGTAGGTTGGACCGCCGAACTTTCTCTTGATCATTTTATATATCATGATAGATAGCATGATATATAAATGGAGATTTTTATGACCTTGCATGCCTTTGCAACCATCACGCCGAAGCCCGCGCACTTTGATGATGCCCGCGCGGCGATCTGCAACATCGTCCAGCGCACCCGTGACGAGACGGGCTGCCTGGCGTTCAACCTTCTCGAAAACCGGGATCAGGGAACTCTGCATCTTAGCGAAAACTGGGCCGATCGCCCGGCTCTCGATGCGCATTATGCAAAGGATTACACCAAAGAGGTGTTTGCCCAATACGAAGATTGGCTGGCTGAACCGGTTGCGATCACCTTCATGCAGGCTGTGGAAGTAGCCTGATGTTTTTCCTGAAAACACTTCCGTCCGCCCGAATGGTCGAAGGATATGCAGGCGCGCATAACGTTTCGGCCGAAACGATTATCGACGCGCTCACGCTTATGCGCCGGGCGAGTCAGATGATCCGGCGGCTCGAAAGCTTTTTCTCAAGTCACGGGCTGTCGCAGCTGCGCTTCCTCTTTCTGATCGTGATAGATCGGGAGCCGGATCGCGACAGGCTTACCGTCGGTGAAATTACAGACCGGCTCGATGTAGCCGGTCCGGTTGTGGCAAGGACTCTGCGCGTGCTTGAAGCCGACGGATACGTGACCAGTCAGAAAGACGAGGATGACGCCCGTACCAAACAAGTGAGGCTCACGCCGAAGGCGCACGCGCTGCTGAAGCGCCTGCTTCCCGACTATTTCGCGATCCTGGCAGACGAAATTGAACGGTCGAAATGAGACGCGCTTTGCGATCTCCCGCAACGAGAATATTGCTCACACGGCTGCTGCTCACGTGGCTGACCGTCTGGCCACTGGTAAGCCTCGGACTGATCGGACTGCAAACGGCTGTGCCCCAATTCGGCCTGATCGCCACCACTTTCATCCTGACGGGACTACTGGTGCCGGTCATTTCCCTCGCAATTGCTCCGTAGGCGGCTCGCCTGGCGCAGCGGGTCTGGGCCAGCGACTAGCCGGGCTCGCTCTGCGGTTTGCCTCTCAACGCCGCGCGTATGCTTCCCAATATCCGCCACGCGATCCAGATCAGCACGACAGTGACCAGCAGCAGGAACACCGCCACTCCTGCGGCGACGGCTGGATATTCATAGGCGAGCCACAAGAGGCCAACGGTCGCAATATCCTCGCCGGTCGAAACCACTGCATTGCTCACAGGTTCAGGCGAGGTGTTGACCACCGCGCGCGCTCCTGCCTTGCCGCCATGTGCAAGCAGGCTCGCGCCCCCGCCCAGCAGGAAGGCAATGACCTGCGTCGCGGGATCGGAAGGGTCGACAATCGCCAGGGCCAGCAGTGCGCCGCCGACGGGACGAATGAAGGTGTGCACCGTGTCCCAGATCGTATCGAGCCACATCACCTTGTCGGCGAAGAATTCTGCCAGAGCGCCCAGCGCCGCAATGCCCATCACCCACGGATTTTCGAGCACGGCGAGGCTCGCCAGATGCTCGGGCACGGGAAAGGCATCGAACCGCATCGCAAGGCCGGTCGCAAAGATACACAGGTAAAGCCGCCAGCCTGCCAGCAGGCTGACGCTTCCCGCGACCCCGATGATTTCCATAATGCCCAAAGCAAAACTCCCGCCCATCGTCGCCGATGAGCGGGAGTGTGATGCCTTGTGCCCCGAAAGGCAATCAAGCGGTCGAATTAGAAGACTTCGAACAGGCCTGCTGCGCCCATGCCGCCGCCGACGCACATGGTCACGACGACATATTTCGCACCGCGACGCTTGCCTTCGATCAGTGCGTGGCCGGTGCAGCGTGCGCCGGTCATGCCATACGGGTGGCCGATCGAGATCGAGCCGCCGTTGACGTTGAGGATGTCGTTGTCGATGCCGAGCTTGTCGCGGCAGTAAAGCACCTGCACGGCGAAGGCTTCGTTCAGTTCCCACAGGCCGATGTCGTCCATCTTGAGGCCGGTTTGCTTGAGAAGCTTGGGAATGGCGAAAACCGGGCCGATGCCCATTTCGTCAGGCTCGGTGCCCGCGACAGCCATGCCGACATAGCGACCGAGCGGCTCAAGGCCCTTCTGCTCGGCAAGCTTGGCTTCCATCAACACGCTGGCCGAGGAACCGTCCGACAGCTGCGAGGCGTTACCGGCGGTGATGCACTTGCCCGGACCCATGACCGGCTGGAGCGACTGCAGACCTTCGAGCGTGGTCGAGGGGCGGTTGCCTTCATCCTTGGTGATGTTGGCTTCGACCATCGAGATTTCGCCGGTTTCCTTGTCCTTCACCGCCATGGTGGTGGTGACGGGGACGATTTCGTCGTCGAACTTGCCGGCTTCCTGAGCGGCTGCGGTGCGCATCTGCGACTGCAGCGCGTATTCGTCCTGCGCTTCGCGGCTGATGTTGTAGCGTGCGGCAACCGTTTCGGCGGTGCCGAGCATCGGCATGTACACGTCCTTGTGCATTGCGATCAGCGACTTGTCGGGAGCGACGCGCATTTCGGGGGTCTGGACCATCGAGATCGAGTCCTGACCGCCGCCGACCACCACGTCCATATTGTCGACGATGATCTGCTTGGCAGCGGTTGCGATCGCCATCAGGCCCGAGGAGCACTGGCGGTCGATGGTCTGGGCTGCGACGCTGACGGGCGCACCGCCACGAAGAGCGACCTGACGACCGATATTGCCGGCCTGCGTGCCCTGCGTGAGCACAGCGCCCCACACCACATCGTCGATTTCGGCGGGGTCGATCTTGGCGCGCTCGACTGCCGGAGCGAAGGAGTAGGAACCGAGAGTCGCGCCCGGAGTGGCGTTGAAGCCGCCCTTGTAGGCGCGGCCAATCGGGGTGCGGGCGGTGGAGACGATTACGGCGTCACGTGACATAATGGGGTCCTTTGATGGTTCGTCGCCCCGGATTGTCCGGGGCCGGGAGAGGGTTGGTCTTGCGTGCAAAAGCGCCCCGGATCACCTCCGGGGCGTCAATGCGTTCAAACGAACAGCTGGGTGATCCATTCGCAGATCAGGGCGGGTTTGTCCTCGCCTTCGATCTCGATCGTGATTTCGGCAGTCTGCTGCCACTGGCCGGGACGCTTCTCGATCATTTCGAGCAGCTTCCAGTGGCCGCGGATGCGCTTGCCGACGCGGACCGGGCTGATGAAGCGGGTTTTGTTGCCGCCATAGTTCACGCCCATCTTCACGCCGTCGATCTTGGGGGTCGAGCTGTTCGCGCCCAGATAGGGGATCATCGACAGGGTCATGAAGCCATGCACGATGGTGCCGCCGAACGGCGTCATCTTGGCTTTTTCTTCGTCGATGTGGATGAACTGATGGTCGCCGGTGGCATCGGCGAACATGTTGACCTTGTCCTGAGTCATCTCGACCCATTCGCTGGTGCCGATGTTTTCTCCGACCTTGTCGGCCAATTCCTGCGGGGACATATGCGTTCTCCTCTGCCTTGGGCTGACCGGAAATACGGCCCAGCCGCTTTACGTTTACGTTAAGTCGCGGCCCTCATGGCAGGGGCAGGAAGCAAACGCAATGGTAAAGCCGCCAGCAAACGTCCGGCGGTTCGGCAGGGCGGGTCAGGCCGTTACGGCATCGGTGTCTGTCGCGGATGGGCCGGTTTGTCCGCCAGCTTTCGCAGCGAGTGCAAGGCGGCGCTTTTCACCCGGAGAGAGTGTCGTCTCCTGCTCGATTTCACGCCGCGCCGATTCGAGCCTTGTCACATAGGAGTAAAGCCCGATCTGCAATCCGACTATCATCAGCATCACCGGCTGATAGGCGATCCCCTGAAAACATGCGCCGACAAGATAGATGAGGCTGGCGATCTGCAACGCGCCAGCGAGCGGCGCAATCCACGCCTCGCCCTCTTCGGTCCGGCCACGCCAACGGCGGTAGAGCCGCTCCATCTGCCACACGCCCAGACCGTGCAGGAGCAGCCAGATCACAAGGCCGGGATAGCCCTGCTCGCCCAGCAGCTCGAAAATGGCCGAGTGGAAAGCGCGCGCCTCGTCGGTGACTTCGCGATATTCGACCGTGGTGGTGTTCCCCGCTTCTTCGCGCACCGGCATGACATAGGTGAAGGAGTTTGCGCGGTAGCTGTCGAACCCGCCGCCGAAGGGATGCTCGCTGGCGTAGTCGATGGTCCATTCCCATACCTGCATCCGGGTCGAGGCGCTCTCGTCGCCCCCCGGCTGTGCGATGGTGGCCATGCGGTCGTAATAGCTCTGCGGCAGGAACGGCAGGGCGATGAGGCCGAGCAATCCGGCGCCCGCAATGAACAGGATACGCCGCTGTGTGTAGCGCAGCGCCAGCACGCCGAGCGCGGCGATACAGAGCAGGCCCGTGCGCGCCTCGGTGCCGACCGGGATCAGAAGGCTGGCAAAGATCAGCGCGCACGCAAAGGCCGTCACCATCCAGTGGGGGCGGAAGATCGTCCCGTATCTGGTGAACCACAAGATTACCGGGATCAGCGCAATCGCCACCGTCGCCAGTGTCGAGCTTTCATAAATGCCCGAGTTGTCGTTGACGAAGAATTTGAGGTTCTCGTAGCCGCCGCCGCCGAGCACGGTCTTCATGCCTGTGCCGATCACGATCGTCGCGACCGACAGCACCAGCGTCAGCGCGAGCGCCTCGATCCGCGCGCGGGTGGTGACGGTCAGCGGCAGGAAGATCGCGAACAGAAACGCCTTCCACACCCAATCCCATTTGGTCGATGCCTCTTCGACATAGACCGCACCTTGCAGCGTCCACCAGCAATAGAGCAGCAGTGCCAGCATCAGCCCTTGCCGCAGCGAGAAACGCGCGCCCTCCTTGCGGTCGAGCAAAAGCCAGCCGCAGAAGGCCGCACCAAAGGCAATCAGCGAGACGGGAACCTGCGTAATCAGCGAATAGCCGATCCGCTGCGGCGCAAGGATGTCGATATAGACATAGAGCAGCACCCAGAGAAACGGACGCCTGAGCCCCAGCAGCAGGATGTAGCCGATGAAGGCAATGAAGACGAGATCGAGCATCTGGCTGCGCTACCCGTTGGCCTCTGGCCGACTGCGTCCCGCTGCCTGAGCGCCGGGGGCTTGTTCACCCTTGCTCGACTGTGCGCGACGCCGTGCGTTGCGGCCTGCGACGCTGCTCGCCTCGCGCTCGGCTTCGGCTTTCTCCTTCAAGGTCTGGATCGCCGGATCGACGTCGAGATCCTCGCGCATCACCAGCTTGAACAGCGCGAACGCGAGCAGGCCGTGGCCGATGGCAAGGGAGATATAGTCGATCATGTCACGCTTGCTTTAGCGGCAGGCGGTTGACGGCCCGTTAAGCACAATCTTGTATTGGCGAGCGCCATGACCCGCGTGCTCCACGTCCTCGACCATTCGCTGCCGCTCCACAGCGGCTACACTTTCCGCACCCGCGCCATTCTGAAGGCGCAGGAGGCGCTGGGGCTCGAAGTGCGCGGGCTGACCTCGCAGCGGCACAATGCCGAAGCGGAATGGGACAGCGCCTGCGAACAGTTCGACGGGCTGACCTTCCACCGCACGCCGGGGATGTCGGACGGACCGATGCTGGTGCGCGAATTGCGCGAGATGTCGGCCACCCACTCGGAGATTCTCGAATTGGCGAAGGAATGGCGTCCCGACGTCATCCATGCCCACTCGCCCGCACTCAACGGTGTCGGAGCGCTGCGGGCGGCGCGGGCGCTGGGTGTGCCTTTCGTCTACGAGATCCGCGCTTTCTGGGAAGATGCCTCGGTCGGCAATCGCACGGGCACCGAAGGCTCCGCCAAATATCGCCTGACCCGCAGCCTCGAAACGCAGGTCGCATCCCGCGCCGATGCGCTGTTCACGATCTGCAACGGTCTGCGCGACGATCTGATCGCGCGCGGCATTGCGGGCGGCAAGATCGGGGTGATGCCCAATGGCGTCGACCTCACCATGTTCGGCGATCCGCCGCCACGCGACGATGCGCTCGCCGCGCAGCTTGGCCTTGCGACCGGCGCTCCTGTGATCGGTTATATCGGCAGCTTCTATGACTATGAGGGCATCGACGATTTGATCGCTGCCATGCCCATCCTGCGCCGCTCGCACCCTGACGCACGTCTGTTGCTGGTCGGGGCGGGGGAGATGGAAGGCGAATGGCGCGCAGCGGCAGCCGCGCTGCCCGAGCCCGAGGCGGTGATTTTCGCAGGCCGCGTGCCGCACAGCGAGGTGGAGCGCTACTATTCACTGATCGACGTACTCGCCTACCCGCGCAAGGCTTCGCGCCTCACCGATCTGGTCACGCCGCTAAAGCCGCTGGAAGCGATGGCGCAGCGCCGCATTGTCGCAGCCTCCAATGTCGGCGGACACCGCGAGCTTATCACTCATGGCGAAACGGGCTTCCTGTTTGCACCCGACAATCCGGCTGCGGCGGCAGAAACGCTCGCCGAATTGCTCGAACGCCGGGCGGAATGGGACGCGATCCGCGCGCGCGGCGTCGAGCATGTTCGCACCCGCCACGATTGGCATAACAATGCACGTCGTTATCTAGACGTTTACCAACTCTTGCTAGCCGGTCTTAACGAGGCGGGCGCTTCTCCGGCGCATCGCCAGCAACAGGGTTTAAGGGCCTAGGGTCGATCCGCGACCTGCAGCCCTCAGCGGAGCAAGGGGCGTCATGCGTCTGAGCCAGTATATCGAACGCGATCACAAGCCGCAGCGTGCGCGGAAGGCCAAGTCCAAAAAGGCCTCTATCGCAACGCATGGCCTGTTTCTGCCGATCCTTACCTTCTGGGGTGCAGCGCTGCTCGGCCTGGCCGTTATTGTCCTGCCCGAACAGATGATCGGCCGGATGATCGCGCTTTCGAACGAGGCAATTGATGGCGCCAATGCGCGATTCGTCTTTGCCGCGATTGCTGCTCTACTCGGCGGTGCGTTTGCTTTTGTCGTCGGCGGCGCATGGCGCAGCAAGGCGCTGAGCGAAGACAACAGCCGCCCGATCACCTCGGTTGTCAATGCACGCCGCATCAGCCCGATCGATCCGGCCAACGACCTTGGCAGCGACAGCCTCGATTCGCCGCTTGAAGGCATGCCGTTCGGCGGCGAGGTCGAAGATGACGATGTGTTCGAACTGACCGACGAAACCGCAGACGCGCCGCGCAAGCCCACGCTGGGCGAGCTGGCAGAGCGCAACTGGGAACTCGAAGAGCCTGCGGTCCTTTCGAAAAAGGAACAGAAGAAAGCCGCGAAGAAAGCGAAGGACGAGGTCGCCTTTACCCATCGCCACTTCCAGAGCGCGCTGATCGAAAGCTGCGAAGGCGCAAGTTGCGAGGCTTCGTCAGCGAGCGATGCAGAAGCAGCGGCGGCGGCTCCGCGCGTCCTCGATCTCGAGGAATTCGGCCAGCTGCCCAATCGCAACGGCGTTTGGGTCGAAGACGAAGCGCCCGCTCACAAGGCAGAATCCGCTGCTGCGGTCGAACCCGCAACGCAAGCCCCCGCACCCAAATCCGTACGCCCCTTGGTTCCGGCCAACGCACTCGAAAAGCTGCGCCAGAAACCCACCGACGAACTCAGCATGGTCGAAATGGTCGAACGCTTCGCCGGCGCTCTCCACGACCATCAGCAAAGCGAACGCGCGCGCCGTCCCGACGGCGGTGTGGGCCGCGATGCAGCACTGGTCGAGGCGCTGAAAGCGCTGACCCTGTTTACCGAGCAGGGTTTCGACACGGGCGAGGCAAAGTCGAATGCCAGCCAGCTAAGCGAAACCGAGCGCGAATTGCGCAATGCTCTGGCCAAACTCCAGACCCTGCGCGGCGCTGCCTGACAATCTGTCCGAATCCCCCCAAAAGCGTGCAAAAGCACCGGTTCGAACTTATTTGAGCAATCAAAATAAAGCCAAACTTCGCGTAGGTGTAATTTTCCTGCGCTCTTCGCGGTTGCAAAATATCTTTTCCATCGGCAATAGGAGGTGAACCGAAGCGCGGTCGCGGCTGCTCGCCGTATGCGCTCGACATTCACGCCGTTGCCGCGAACCGCATACGCCGGTCTTCTCTGGCAGGGGCATCTGACAGGACGGACTTTGCCATGGGTTACCCCAGCACCCAGGGTCTTTATGACCCCGCCAACGAACATGACGCCTGCGGTGTGGGCATGGTCGCGCATATCAAAGGCGAGAAAAGTCACGCGATCGTAAGCCAGGCGCTCGAGATTCTCGAGAAACTCGATCACCGCGGTGCAGTGGGCGCCGACCCGCTGCTCGGTGACGGCGCAGGCCTTTTGATGCAGATTCCGGACGCACTGATCCGCCGCTGGGCGGGCGAACAGGGCATCGATCTGCCGCCGGTGGGCGAATATGCCGTCGCGATGAGCTTCATGCCGCAGGACGATGCGGCACGCGATTTCGTCGCCGAACGGTTTGAAAAGCTTGCCGCCAAGGAAGGCCAGAAGGTCATCGGCTGGCGCGATGTGCCGACCACGCTCGACGGGCTCGGCGATGCCGTGATTGCCTCGATGCCGGTAATGCAGCAGGCGATCATCGCGCGCGGCGAGAATTGCGCCGATCAGGACGCGTTCGAGCGCAAGCTGCTGGCCATCCGCAAGCAGGCGCTCAATCCGCTCGCCGCTCTTGCCGAAAAGCATGATCTGCCGGGTTTGACGCAGACCTATATGCCGAGCGTTTCGAGCCGCACCATCGTTTACAAGGGCCTGCTTCTCGCAACGCAGGTGGAAAGTTTTTACGACGATCTGCGCGACCCCGATTGCGTCAGCGCTTTCGGCCTTGTGCACCAGCGCTTCTCGACCAACACTTTCCCCAGCTGGCGGCTTGCCCACCCGTTCCGTTTCATCGCCCACAATGGCGAAATCAACACGGTGCGCGGCAATGTGAACTGGATGAACGCGCGCCGCCGCACGATGGAATCGGACCTCTTGGGCCCCGATCTCGACAAGATGTGGCCGCTGATCCCGCACGGACAATCGGACACCGCCTGCCTCGACAATGCTCTCGAACTGCTGATCGCGGGCGGCTACCCGCTCGCGCATGCGATGATGATGCTCATCCCCGAAGCATGGGCAGGCAATGATCTGATGGAACCCGAACTGCGCGCGTTCTACGAATATCACGCCGCGCTGATGGAGCCATGGGACGGGCCTGCCGCCGTATGCTTCACCGATGGCCGCCAGATCGGCGCGACGCTCGACCGCAACGGTCTGCGCCCTGCCCGTTTCTGCGTGACCAAGGATGACGTGGTCTGCCTCGCTTCGGAAAGCGGCGTGCTGCCGTTTGCCGAAGAAGACATCGTACGCAAATGGCGCCTGCAACCCGGCAAGATGCTGCTGATCGACCTAGAACAGGGCCGCATTATCGAGGACGAGGAGCTGAAGGCCGACCTTGCCAAGTCCGAGCCATTTGCCAAGTGGCTCGAACAGGCGCAGTTCAAGCTCGAGGATATCGACCATATCGAGCCCGATCTGTCCGAACTGCCGGCCGAGCACACCACGCTGCTCCAGCGCCAACAGGCGTTCGGCTACACGCAGGAAGACATGGCGCGCTTCCTCGAGCCGATGGCGGTCGCAGGCGACGATCCGATCGGTTCGATGGGCACCGATACGCCGATTGCGGTGCTGTCGGACAAGTCGCGGCTGCTCTACGATTATTTCAAGCAGAACTTCGCGCAGGTCACCAACCCGCCGATCGATCCGATCCGCGAAGAACTGGTGATGAGCCTGCTGTCGATGATCGGCCCGCGTCCGAACCTGCTCGGCCACGAGGCCGGCACGCACAAGCGGCTCGAAGTCGAACAGCCGATCCTCACCAATGACGATCTTGCCAAAATCCGTTCGGTCGAGGCCGTACTAGACGGCGCATTCCGCTGCGCCACCATCGATTGCACCTGGAAAGCGAGCAAGGGGGCCAAGGGCCTCAAGATGGCGCTGAAGGAAATGTGCTGGGCCGCGACCGAAGCGGTGCTGGGCGATGCCAACATCCTGATCCTGTCCGACCGTGCGCAGGATGAGGACCGCGTGCCCATGCCCGCAGCGCTCGCAACCGCTGCCGTGCATCACCAGCTGGTGCGGCAGGGCCTGCGGATGCAGACCGGCCTTGTCGTCGAAACCGGCGAAGCGCGCGAAGTGCATCATTTCTGCGTGCTCGCAGGCTATGGCGCCGAAGCGATCAACCCCTATGTCGCGTTCGAAACGCTCGAAGACATTCGCGCACGCAAGCATGCCGATCTTTCCCCCGAAAAGGTCGAGCAGAACTACGTCAAGGCGATCGGCAAAGGCATTCGCAAGGTCATGTCCAAGATGGGCATTTCGACCTACCAATCCTATTGCGGCGCGCAGATCTTCGACGCGGTCGGGCTGTCGTCCGACTTCATCGACAAGTATTTCACCGGCACCGCCTCGACCATCGAAGGTGTCGGTCTTGCCGAAGTCGCCGAGGAATCGATGCGCCGCCACGCGCAGGCCTATGGCGACAATCCGCTCTACAAGGGCATGCTCGACGTTGGCGGCATCTACCAATACCGCCTGCGCGGAGAAGAACACGCCTGGACGCCGCAGAACGTCGCCCAATTGCAGCACGCGGTGCGCGGCAATATCCCTGAACAATATCAGGAATTTGCCAAGTCTATCAACGAGCAGTCCGAACGCCTGCTGACGATCCGCGGGCTGATGGAATTCAAGCTGGCGGACGAACCCATCGACATCGACGAGGTCGAACCCGCGAGCGAGATCGTCAAGCGTTTCAGCACCGGTGCGATGAGCTTCGGCTCGATCAGCCACGAAGCACACTCGACCCTCGCCATCGCGATGAACCGCATCGGCGGTCGCTCGAACACCGGCGAGGGCGGCGAGGAGCCGTTCCGCTTCAAAGCCATGGACAATGGCGACACGATGCGCAGCCGCATCAAGCAGGTCGCCTCGGGCCGCTTTGGCGTTACCACCGAATATCTCGTCAATTCGGACGATATCCAGATCAAGATGGCGCAGGGCGCAAAGCCCGGCGAAGGCGGCCAGTTGCCGGGTCACAAGGTCGACAAGCGCATTGGCGCGGTGCGGCATTCGACGCCGGGTGTTGGCCTCATCTCGCCGCCGCCGCACCACGACATCTATTCGATCGAGGATCTCGCGCAGCTGATCCACGATCTCAAGAACGTGAACACCGATGCGCGCATCTCGGTGAAGCTGGTGTCCGAAGTGGGCGTCGGCACGGTTGCCGCCGGCGTGTCCAAGGCGCGTGCCGATCACGTCACCATTTCGGGCTATGACGGCGGGACGGGCGCTTCGCCGCTGACCTCGCTCACGCACGCTGGCAGCCCGTGGGAAATCGGCCTTGCCGAAACCCAGCAGACGCTGCTGCTCAACGATCTGCGCAGCCGCATCGCAGTGCAGGTCGATGGCGGTCTTCGCACCGGCCGCGACGTTGCAATCGGCGCGCTGCTGGGCGCAGACGAGTTCGGCTTTGCCACCGCCCCGCTGATCGCGGCGGGCTGTATCATGATGCGCAAGTGCCACCTCAACACCTGTCCGGTCGGCGTTGCCACGCAGGACCCGGTGCTGCGTGCCCGCTTTACCGGCGCGCCCGAACATGTGGTGAATTACATGTTCTTCGTCGCCGAGGAACTGCGCGCGATCATGGCCGAAATGGGCTTCCGCACGGTCGAGGAAATGGTGGGCCGCGTCGATCGTCTCGACATGACCCGTATGCACCGCCACTGGAAGGCGCGCGGGATCGACCTCTCGCGCCTCCTCCACGTTCCCGAAGTGCCCGAAGGCCGCGCGCTCTATCACACCGAGACGCAGGATCACGGTCTGGGCGCGGCGATGGACAACGAGCTGATCGCCGATTGCAAGGATGCGATCGCATCCAAGACTCCGGTGCAGCTCGATTATACCGTGCGTAACGTCAACCGCACCGTCGGCGCGATGCTCTCGGGCGAGATTGCCAAGGCGCATGGTCACGAAGGCCTGCCGGTCGATACCATCCGCATCAATCTGACCGGCGTGGCCGGGCAGAGCTTCGGCGCATGGCTCGCTCACGGCGTCACGCTCGACCTCGTCGGCGATGCCAACGACTATGTCGGCAAGGGGATGAGCGGCGGCCGCATCATCGTCCGTCCGCCGGAAGGCGTATCACGCGACAGCGCGGCGAACATCATCGTCGGCAACACCGTGCTCTACGGCGCGATTGCGGGCGAGGCCTATTTCTCGGGCGTTGCAGGCGAGCGTTTCGCGGTGCGCAATTCGGGCGCGATTGCCGTGGTCGAAGGCGCAGGCGACCATGCCTGCGAATATATGACCGGCGGCGTCGTGGTCGTGCTCGGCAAGACCGGACGCAACTTTGCGGCGGGCATGAGCGGCGGTGTCGCCTATGTCTATGATCCCGAAGAAAAGTTCGACAAACTGGTCAATCACGCACAGGTCGACCTCGTGCCGGTCAGCGCCGAACGCGATGCCGACGAAGGTACAGGCCGCCCGCAGCAGCGCGGCAGCTCGGTGCATGATTTCGGCATGGGCGACATGCTGCGCCACGATGCAGAGCGCCTGCGCATTCTGGTCGAGCGCCACCAGCTGCACACGGGCAGCGCGATTGCGAGCGAGCTGCTGGCGAATTGGGACGGGGCCTTGAGCAAATTCGTCAAGGTCATGCCGCGCGACTACAAGCGCGCGCTCGAAGCGATCGAGGCCGAACGGCGCGAAGCCGAAAGCGTGGCGGCGGAATAAGGGTTACAGAATAATGGGCAAGGAAACCGGATTTCTCGAACTGGATCGTCGCGAGCGCGATTATCTCGATCCCAAAGAGCGGCTGAACAATTACCGCGAGTTCGTTGTCCAGCCGGACGATGCGACGCTGGCCGCGCAGGCTTCGCGCTGCATGAACTGCGGGATTCCCTATTGTCACAACGGCTGTCCGGTGAACAACATGATCCCGGACTGGAACCACCTCGTCTATGAAAACGACTGGAAGAATGCGCTCGACATGCTGCATTCGACCAACAATTTCCCCGAATTCACCGGCCGCATCTGCCCCGCCCCGTGCGAGGCAAGCTGCACGCTCAACATCGTCGACCAGCCCGTCACCATCAAATCGATCGAATGCGCCATCGTCGATCGCGGATGGGAAGAAGGCTGGATCACGCCGCAGGTTCCCGAAAAGAAGACCGGCAAATCGGTCGCTGTGGTCGGTTCCGGCCCCGCAGGCATGGCCGCAGCGCAGCAACTCGCGCGCGCAGGCCATTCGGTGACGCTGTTTGAAAAGAACGACCGCGTCGGCGGGCTGCTGCGTTACGGCATTCCCGACTTCAAGATGGAAAAGCACCTCATCAACCGCCGCTGCGTGCAGATGGAAGCCGAAGGTGTGACGTTCAAAACGTCGAAGGAAGTCGGCGTCGACATCTCCTTCAAGTCGTTGCAGGAAAACTTCGATGCGGTCGTGCTTTCGGGCGGCGCGGAAGATGCGCGTGCGCTCGCCATTCCCGGTGCGGAAATGCCCGGCGTGCGGCTCGCGATGGAATTCCTGACCCAGCAGAACAAGCGCAATGCGGGCGATGACGAACAGCGCGCAGCCCCGCGCGGCAGCCTGACCGCGACCGGCAAGCATGTCGTCGTGATCGGCGGCGGCGACACCGGCTCGGACTGCGTCGGCACGTCGAACCGTCAAGGCGCTGCCAGCGTCACCCAGCTCGAAATCATGCCCAAGCCGCCTGAAAAGGAAGACAAGGCACTGACCTGGCCCGACTGGCCGCTCAAGCTGCGCACCTCTTCCAGCCATGAGGAAGGCGTCGAGCGCGACTGGGCCGTGCTGACCAAGCGCGTGATCGGCGACGGCGAGAAGATCACCGGCCTCGAATGCGCCCGCGTCGAGTGGGTGGACGGCCAGATGCAGGAAATCGCCGGCAGCGAATTCACGCTGAAGGCCGATCTGATCCTGCTCGCCATGGGCTTTGTCGGCCCGCTCAAGGCAGGGCTGCTCGAACAATCGGGCGTTGAACTGACCGGGCGCGGCAATGTCGATGCGGACACCGACAGCTATCGTACCAGCGTCGACAACGTGTTCGCCTGCGGCGACATGCGGCGCGGGCAGAGCCTTGTCGTGTGGGCTATCCGCGAAGGGCGCCAGTGTGCCCGCAGCGTCGATGAGGCGCTGATGGGCACGAGCGAACTGCCGCGCTAAGGCATCAGCCCTGCCCGCGGGCGCGTCCGCGGGTCTGCACGGCTTCGCGCCGCGCTTCGACCTCTTCGGGGCTGACGGCGGAGTTCGCTGCGCTTGATCGGCCAGCCTCGATTGCCATGCCTTCGCCGAAAGCGACCGCGTAGCCATCGTCGATCAGACGCTTGTATTGCAGCAGGAACTCCGGGTCGATGCTCGCCATATCGGCGGCCAGCGTGCGTGCACGGAACAGCAGCTCGTCAGGTGCGACGACGTGATTGACCAGCCCCCATTCGAGCGCGGTTTCGGCGTTGAGGAAATTGCCGGTGAAGGCGAGTTCCTTTGCCCGGCCGATGCCGATCATGCGCGAAAGCTTTTGCGACAGGCCCCAGCCGGGGACGATCCCGACCCGCGCATGGGTATCAGCAAAGCGCGCGTTTGATGCCGCGATCAGCACATCGCAGGCCAGCGCGACTTCGAAGCCGCCGGTGATCGCCACCCCGTTGATCGCGCCGATCACGGGCTTCGAGCAGCTTTCGATCGCCTTCACAGGATTGTTCGCGGGGTTGGTGTCGTTCGCTGCACCCAGCGCGCCTTCCTGGCTGCCCAGCTCCTTGAGATCCAGCCCGGCGGTGAAAGCCCGCGTGCCGCTGCCCGTCAGGATGACCACGCGCACGCTCTCGTCAGCGTCCACCTCCTGCATCACCTCGTAAAGTCGTTCGCGCAACTCGCGGTTGATCGCATTCATCGCGTCGGGGCGGTTGAGCGTGACCGTGGCGATGCCATCGGCGGTTTCAAGCAGAACAGTGTCGCTGGACATAGGCAAAGTCATCCTCCTGAGACGCAATCGATTACGCGATTTCGCGTCGCCATTTCGTAAACGGCGGCGGGCGCATGTTACTTTTGCTTAAACGCCCCTGCATACCCCCACTTTCAATATGGTTGCTTTCGGAAAATTCGTTTCGAAACTGCGCAGTAACACGCGAGGCAACGCGATGATCATCGTCGCGGCCGGCGCGCCGCTGCTGATCGGGGGTGCAGGTTTCGCAGTCGACACCGCGCAGTGGTACATGTGGGAACGCGAAATGCAGCATGCGGTCGATCAGGCCGCTTATGCCGGTGCATGGGCGCGGGCCGATTCCGAATCCGAAGACGACTATGCCATCCGCGCGCGTCAGGAATACGACGCCAACATGGAAAAGGTCACTGCTTACGACACCGAGCCGACGATCTCGATCGCCGATTTCGGCGATGGCGAGGACAATTCGGTGGTTGTCGTTTCGAGCGCAACACGCGAACTGCCCTTCACCAGCTTCTTCACGAACTCGGCAGTCACCATTCGGGTGTCCGCGCAGGCGACCTTCCAAGAAGGTGCAAACTACAATGCCTGCCTCGTGTCGCTGGCCGATGCGGGTACGGGTACCGACATTGGCGGCACCTCCATTGTGAGCGCGCGCTGCGGCCTTGCCGCGCTTTCGTGCTCCGAGGACGCGATTACCATTGATAGCAATGCAACCGTTGAAACCGACAGTATCGCGGCCTGCGGCACGATCGACATCGGCGACAATGAAGAATTGGAAAGCGTCAGACACGAAAATGTCGACGGACTGGTCGATATCTATTCGCACATCGAGCCGCCCACCAACGACACCGCACGCAGCTACAATTGCTCAGGTAAAGGCCGCAACAAGCAGGCTTCGCTTATGCCGGGCACTTATTCGAGCATCGTATCGGCCCGCGACACGGTGTTCGCGCCGGGAATCTATGTGATCGACGGCGGCACGCTCGACCTCACGGCCAATTCCTCGCTCACCGGCAATGGTGTCATGTTCGTGCTCAAGAACGGCGCGCATATGAAATTCGGCGGGAGCGGCAACAGCAATGCGCTTAACCTGACGCCGCCGACTGCGGCGGACTTCATCGGCACGCCCTATGAATCGCAGGCTGACGAACTTGCCGGAATCCTCGTGTTCGAACACCGCGACAACAACGCGACACAAGAACACGTGATGAACGGCAATTCGGAATCACTGATCGAAGGGCTGATCTATCTCTCCGACGGCGATCTGAAGATCAACGGTACCGCCGACATCGCCGCGCAGTGCTTGAAAGTGACGTCCTACCGCATGCGCTTCATCGGAACGGCCTCGCTCGAAACGCTGTGCCCGATCGACGATTCGACCAATGTCGGTGGTTCAACCGCAATCGTAAGGCTGGTGGCATGAGGATTGTTCGCGAACACTTCCGCCGCTTGCGCGAGGACAAGCGCGGCTCGATGGTGATCGAGACCGCCCTGCTCGCACCCGTTTTCATGCTGCTGCTGTTCGGTGTGCTTCAGGCGGGCGTCTGGTTGCAGAATTATAACGCCGTGCGCTCGGCCACGCTCGACGCCTCGCGCCAGATTCTCATCGAATACCAGAAGGACAACTCGCTGTCGGACGAACAGATCCGCCGCGTTGTCCTCGCCCGCGCGACGACGGCACCTTATTTCCTCAAGTCAGACAATCTGACTGTGACGATCGATCGCAAGCTCACCACCCGCGTGACCGGTACGACGGAGATGGATGTGGAGCTGCGATACACGATCGACAGCTTCCTGCCGATTTCCGATCTGCCCGGCGGTACGGTGACCTACGAACGCCCGGTGTTCGTCGTCGGCTAAGCGGCACGCGCTCTGTCTAGAGCGACCAGTCGATTGCTCCGCGCCCGTGCCGCTCGAGAAAGGCGTTGGCCTGACTGAAGGGGCGTGATCCGAAGAATCCCGAATGTGCCGATAGCGGCGAAGGATGCGGCGATGTCAGCACCAGATGGTGCGCGCCTGCGCCCAGCCCCTTTACCCGGCCAGCCTTTTTCTTGGCGTGGCTCCCCCACAGGATGAAAACGCAAGGGCTTCCCTGCTGTGCCACGGCAGCGACCGCAGCATCGGTGATCGCGTCCCAGCCGCGCCCTGCGTGACTGCCCGCTTTGCCCGCCTCCACCGTCAGCGTGTTGTTGAGCAGGAGCACGCCCTGCTGAGCCCACGGGGTCAGATTGCCCGTCTCGGGGCGCGGCAGGCCGAGATCGCTCTCCAGTTCCTTGAAGATATTGCGCAGGCTCGGCGGCACGCGCACCTCGTCCTGCACCGAAAAGCTGAGGCCGTGCGCCTGATCGGGGCCGTGGTAGGGGTCTTGCCCCAATATCACCACGCGCACTTCGGGAAGCGGGGTTGTAGCGAGCGCGGCAAGGCGGCTTCCGCGCGGCGGATAGATCACCTTGCCCGCCTCTTCCTCGGCACGCAGCCAGCCGCCCAGCTTGCGCGCCTCGGGCGTTTGCAGCACGGGTTCGAGCGCTTCGCGCCAGCTTTCGGGGATCGTATCATCGGCCATGACAAGGCAGGGCTACACCGCTGCGCGCCAGGCAGGCGAGAGGCCCCTTCCCCTCTATCCCCCATTGGCGTAAGCGGAACGCGATATGACAGTGCATTTCCACGAAGAAGACCTGCCCGACGGCGTGCTGCAAGGCACGTCGGCGCTGGCCGTCGACACCGAGACCATGGGCCTCATCACCCACCGCGACCGCCTCTGCGTTGTGCAGATCAGCGACGGCAGCGGGGACGAGCATCTGGTGCGCTTCAACCCGGGCAGCAGCTATGACGCGCCCAATCTCTCGGCCATCCTCGCCGACGAGAACCGCGTGAAGCTGTATCACTTTGCCCGCTTCGACCTTGCCGCGATCCAGTTCTACCTCGGCGTGGTGGCCGCGCCTGTGTTTTGCACCAAGATCGCGAGCAAGCTGGTGCGCACTTATACCGACCGTCACGGGCTGAAGAATCTCACCGAAGAACTGCTGGGCGAAAACATTTCGAAGCAGCAGCAGCTGAGCGACTGGGGCGGACCCGAACTGTCCGAAGCGCAACGCGATTACGCCGCGAGCGACGTGCGTTACCTCCACCGTCTGCGCGACGAGCTGGTGGTGCGGCTCGAACGCGAAGGCCGGATGGAGATTGCACAGGCGTGCTTCGACTTCCTGCCAACCCGCGCCGTGCTCGATATCGCCGGTTGGGACGGACGCGATATCTTCAGCCATAACGAAGGGCACTACGCCTAAAGGGCCTCGTGCCCCCGGGTATTCGCCATGGTGATCAAACGCCGCATCGAAACGCAGGAAGCCAAGGCGCTGAGGAGCAAGCGCCAGCACTTCGCTGCGCCCGGTGGCAGCCATGACAAACTGGTCGCTTTCCTTGCGCGTGCCCTGCCGATGGGTGTGGGTGTTGTCGCGGCGCTGATGATCATTACGCCCCTGAGCCCGCGCGGCGAGGTCAGCTTTCTGCTCGATCGCAATTCGGTCGCGGTTATCGACGAGCGTTTGAGCGTCGACAACGCCATGTATCGCGGGCGCGACAATGACGGGCGCCCCTTCTCGATCACCGCAGGCGAAGCAGTCCAGCGCTCGAGCGCCGAGGGCAAGGTGCGCATGACCGAGCTGATGGCGCAATTGCTGCTCGAAGACGGTCCTGCGCGGCTGTCCGCCGACGGCGGGATTTACGACATTGACGAAGAACTGGTCACGGTCGACGGCGAACTGCGCGTGCGCACCGCCGATGGCTATGCGATGACCGCCAAGGGGGTCTCCTTCGACCTCGAAAGCCGCACGATGGTCGGCGAAGGCGGGGTCGAAGGTGCGGTTCCGGCGGGGACTTTCTCCGCTAACAGCATGCGCGGCGATCTCGACGCGCGCACGATTACTCTGGACGGCAATGCAAAGCTGCGGATGGTTCCGGGCCAGTTGCGGATGCCCTAAAGGATGGACAGGACGATGAAGACGGGATTGGGCAAGATTGCGCTGGGTTGGGCGGCAGGCGGCCTCGCGCTGGGCGCGGTGCTCGCGGGCGGAATGACGCTGCACGCGCAGGGCCTTGCCTCGCACAACACCCGCGCACCCGTCTCTTTCGATGCAGGCAGCATCAATTTCGACGACCGTGCCAACCGCGTGGTGCTGACCGGCGGCGTGGTGGTGAACCAGGCCGGGCTGACCGTGCGATCAAGCCGCATGTTGCTGAACTATACCGACGCCGGCTCGCTGGAAGTGCAACAGATCACTGCAAATGGCGGGGTTGTAGTCACGCGCGGAAACGAACGCGCATCGGGCGATGTCGCTGTTTATGATTTCAACCGGCGGGTGATCACCATGTCGGGCAATGTCGAATTGAAGCGCGGCAGCGACACGCTGCGCGGCGGCCGACTGGTGATTGACCTCGCAAGCGGCCTCTCGACAGTCGATGGCCGCGGCGGCGCGACCAATAGCGACGGCTCGACGGGCCGGGTCAGCGGCACATTCAACGTGCCGCAAGACTAACGTCTTGCTTTTCTTTTTTGTTCCGAAGGCGCATCCGCGCCTTCGTCCTCACTAGACGGCCTCCGCTTCGCTACGGACCCGTTGCGGGCGCGCAGTCGCGCTTGCGGCCTTGCAGGCCGAATTATCAATCTATCGATGGCTTGAAGTCGCTCGGTCCGCGCCCAGCGGACCGCGAGGTCACGCGGCCGAGTCGCAGGTGCCCGATTGAGCGCGCGAAAAGCTAAAACGCGTTATCGTGCTTCAGCACGAGAACCGTCTGCAACACGATCTCGATATCGCGCCGCAGCGACCAGCCGGAGATGTATTCGAGGTCCGACTGCAGGCGGTCGGTGAGGTCTTTTTCCTCTTCGGTCGCGCCGCGATGACCGCGCACCTGGGCCAGACCCGTAAGTCCCGGTTTGAGGCAGTGGCGCTGCCAGTATTTCGCGTCGACTTCCCAGAAGTACTTGTTCCCCGCCTGACTGCCGAGCGCGTGCGGACGCGGGCCGACAATCGACATGTCACCGCGCAGCACATTGATCAACTGCGGCAGCTCGTCGATCGATGTGCGACGGATGAAGTGGCCGGTCTTCGTAATCCGGTCGTCATCGCGCGCGGTCGAACGGTCGCCATTGGCATCGTTCTGCTCGACCTTCATCGACCGGAATTTGAGCATGTTGAAGAACTGGTTCCCGCGCCCGAGCCGGCGCTGGATGAAGAGAACCGGACCACCGTCCTCAAGCTTGATCCGCAGAGCAATGAAAAGCAGCAGCGGCGAGAGCGCGACCAGCGCGCTGCCAGCGACCACCACGTCGAACAGCCGCTTGGAAATACGCGAACGCAGCCCCAACGGTCCGGTCGCCACCACCAGGGTCGTGCGGTCCTGATCTTCGTAGCGATGCACCCCCATCGCACCGAGCGAATTGGCGGGCTCGCTGACGATCTCGCCATAGACGCCTGCCGATTTGAGCAAGAACGCCCAATATTCGCGCCGCTCCTTGGGCGTCGAAATCACGACCTTGTCCTGATTCTGCAAAAGCTTGCCGAGCCGGTCGAGCATAAAGGGATCGTGGCTGGTGGGATCGAGCGAATGGTCTTTGGCGGTGATATGCACAGCATCTTCGAGCGTGAAGTGCGAACCGCCATCGTCGATGACCAACAGGTTACGGGTGCGTCCGCCCCAGAATTTCTCGACCACCAGCGCTGCGAACCGCCGCAAAAGCACAATCGCTACCGCCGAGGCCGCGAGACCCAGCGTGACCGAAACACGCGAGAAATCGGCGTTGGACTTGGTGTAGAACGCCAGGAAGTTGAGCAGCGCGACCGAAATAAGCAGCGCGGTCAGCGCGCGCTTCGAGGCGAAAGTCCAGCTATCGAGCGACTTTCCGCCATAGGTTTCGTTGTAGAGAGCGATGGTGAAATAGACCGGCAACAACACCTGCACCGCCAGCATGTTGCGGGCATACCACCAGACGCCTTCGTAGACGAGGCCCGCGCCGGCAAAGGCCAGATGCAGCACGATCGCATCGGCCAGCATCATCATCACATAGGCGCGCAGCCGCCGACGCTCGAGCGACGGCGCGACTGGATGGTCTATCCTGTTGGCCTGGGCCGCATTGAGTAGCGGCCCTGTCAGCTTGTTCATTCGCTTCGCACCCCCCTCAGAGCACCCAGGGGAGCCCCTTAAGGAATTTCCCTTATGACTTCTTAGCCCTGTTACACGGAAATGATAAGTTTTTGCGACTGCGAAATCGGCTTCTGTCCGATTATGCTACCGTTTCGCGGCGAATCTCGCGATTTCGGTCAGGTCATGCGCCAGCAGCAACTCGGCGGTCTGGCTGTTTGAAAGCAGATTCTGGTGCAGCGCAACAAGGCGCGGAATCAGCCGGTCGAGCTTAACCCTGTTCCACCGCGCCAGCTGGCCGCGCACCTCGCGCTCTTCCTTCCAGAAGATGCCGAGCCGCGCCTTTTCGCCGCGGTCGAGATTGTCGATCGAGCCGCGCGGGCCGATCCTTGCCGCGATCTGCGCCAGCAAGGCCGCCCGCCGTTCGATTGCCAGCAACAGTCCGACAGGGTTCAGTCCCAGCTCGCGCATGCGCTTCAATTCGGCAGGCAATTTGCCCAATTCTCCGCCCAGCACCGCGCCGACCACGGGGCCGAAGCCGTCTTCTTCATTGGTCGCGCCAATTTCGGCGTAATCCTCAATCGATGCGGTCTTGGGCGATTGCGAGGAGGCGTCGAGATAAAGCGCGAGCTTATCGACCTCGCTCTGCGCCAGCCGCACATCCAGGCTCGCCCCGCGGGCAATGCGTTCGGCCAGATCGCCGCCCAATCGCAGCCCCGCCGCATCGGCCATAGCGCGCACCGATACGGCCACGCTCGACAGGTCTGGCGGATAGAACATCGCCACCAGCGCATCGGGACGCTTTTCGAGCAGCTTTGCGGTGCGAGATTTGTCGGTCGCCGAAGTCGCCACCACCAGCACGGGCGCGGCATCGCCTCCGCCAACCTCGCCGGTTTCGATCAGCGCCTTCAATGCATCATGCGCCTCGTCGCCATTGGCACGCACGAAGATGTGGCGGCTGTCGCCGAACAGCGAGGATGAGCGCGCTTCGTCGCCGAGCATGGCTGGATCGCGTTTGAGGTCGCTTCCCGACAGCTCGACCCGCTCGCCTGCATCGGGCATCGCTTCGACGATTTTGTTGGCAGCGGCAGAGGCGCCCGCTTCATCGGGGCCGCAGAAGAAGAAGATTGAAGCCTGCGTGACCGATTTGGGCAGGCCGCGCGCAAAATCCTGACCCTTTGCCTTCATCGGATTGCCTTCATCGGGCCGTCACTCGCTGCCCTGCCCGCGCCCGTTTTCCCTCAATGCGAGGGCAATGCGGCGCGTCATACGCTCGGCAACATCTTCGGCCAGATTTTCGAGCGCGCGCTGTTCGGCGGCGATGGTCGCATATTCGGACGAAACCACGTCGATACCGGCATCCGAACCCGAGGTCGCGTCGAGCAGTATTTCGCCGGTAGCCAGATCAACCAGCTGGTAACGCGCGCGCAGGATGCGACGCTCGCGGCTGATCGTGTCGTCGTTGAGCACGCCCAGCGCTTCGAGCGAATCGTCGAGCCGCACGTCGAGCCGGTATTGCGGCGTCGTCTCGCCCGCAACGCCCAGCCGTTCCTGCAAGGCATTGCGCACCAGCCAGCCATCACGGCCCGGGATCGCGGGAACATCGACCGCCGCCAGCCCCTGTGCGAGCGAGCTCGACGCACCGCCCGCATACATCGGCTGCAACCCGCACCCCGCAAGGGGCACGACGAGGGCGACAGCCATCAAGGCGGCGCGCATACGCATCAGGTTACGATATTCACCAGCCGGTCGGGCACCACGATCACCTTTCGGATTGCTGCTCCGTTGATCGAACGCTGGACGTTCTCGCTCGCCAGCGCAAGCGCTTCGAGGTCTTCTTTCGACGCTCCCTTGGGCGCGGTGAGCGTGTCGCGCAGCTTGCCCATGTGCTGCACCGCGATGGTCACTTCGTCCTCGACCAGCATCGCCGGATCGTGTGAGGGCCATTCGGCATTGGCGATCAAGGCGGTGTTGCCGAGCTTGGCGTTCGCCTCTTCGGCGAGGTGCGGCATCATCGGCGCGATGAGGTGCAGCACGGTTCGGATCGCGAAATTGCGGGCTTCGCTGGGTGCGGCCTTCTCAGCAGCGCCGGTGAGTTCGTAGATGCGGGCGACGGCCTTGTTGAAGGACAACGCCTCGATATCGTCGGCCACCGCGACAATCGCCTGATGCGCCTTGCGAGCGAGCGCCTTGTCTTCTCCGGTCGCGCTCTCGTCGATCTGGTCGAACAGTCGCCACAGGCGCTGAACGAAGCGCCAGCAACCTTCAATGCCCGCTTCGGACCACGGCAGATCGCGTTCGGGCGGGCTGTCGGACAGCATGAACCAGCGCGCGGCGTCGGCGCCGTAATTGGCGATGATCGCGTCGGGGGCGACGGTGTTCTTCTTCGACTTCGACATCTTGATGACGCGGCCGATATCCACCGGCTCGCCATCGGCTTTCAATGTCGCCCCGTCAGAGGTGCGCTCCACTTCCTCGGGTGAATACCACACGGGCTTTTCGTCCACGCTGCGGCCATAGGTTTCGTGCGTCACCATGCCTTGCGTGAACAGCGCGGCGAAGGGCTCCTTCACCTCGAACTTGCCCAGATAGGCAAGCGCGCGGGTCCAGAAGCGGGCGTAGAGCAAGTGCAGGATCGCGTGTTCGATCCCGCCGATATAATGCTCCACCGGCATCCACTTGGCGATCTCGTCCGCGTCGAACGGCTTGTCCGCAGGCTGCGAGGCGAAGCGCAGGAAGTACCACGAGCTGTTGGTGAAGGTGTCTAGCGTATCGGTCTCGCGCCGCGCTTTTGCGCCGCACAAGGGACAATCGACATGCTTCCAGGTCGGGTGGCGTTCGAGCGGGTTGCCCGGCGTCTCGAAGTCCACATCCTCGGGCAGAGTGACCGGCAGCTGGTCCTTGGGAACCGGCACGATGCCGCAAGCCTCGCAGTGGATGAAGGGGATCGGCGTGCCCCAGTAACGCTGGCGCGAAATGCCCCAGTCGCGCAGGCGCCAGACGGTCGTGCCCTTGCCCCAGCCGCCGTCTTCGGCGCGGGCAATAACTTCGGCCTTGGCATCCTCGACGCTCATCCCGTCGAGGAAATCGGAGTTGACGATCACCCCGTCGCCGCTCTCGGCCTCATCGCCCATCGGCGCGTCGGCTTGGCTCGCGTCCTTGGCGACCACGCGCGCGATTGGCAGGTCGTATTTGGTCGCAAATTCGAAGTCGCGCTGGTCGTGACCCGGCACGCCCATCACCGCGCCCGTGCCGTAATCCATCAGCACGAAGTTCGCGA
The DNA here is from genome assembly GCA_002706445.1 of Erythrobacteraceae bacterium. Lineage (GTDB taxonomy): Bacteria > Pseudomonadota > Alphaproteobacteria > Sphingomonadales > Sphingomonadaceae > Erythrobacter. The sequence continues at coordinate 24,062 of PALE01000034.1, read as the reverse complement.
TGAACACCGGCAGGTCAGCGCCCGTGAAGGGGTGCTTCGCCGTAATCCCCGTGCGGTAACCCAGCTTTTCAGCGGTTTCGAGCGCGGCGGCGGTGGTGCCGCCCTTCTTGCACTCCTCGATGAAGGCCGCGACTTCGGGATCGTCTTTCAGGCCCTGCGCAATCGGGTGATCGGCTGCAATCGCGCAGAAACTCGCGCCGAAGATCGTGTCGGGGCGCGTGGTGTAAACCGGCAGTTTCTCACCATTCGAGAGACCGAAGCTGAATTCCAGACCCGACGATTTGCCGATCCAGTTTTCCTGCATCAGCTTCACCTTTTCGGGCCAGTCGTCGAGCGTGCCCAATCCGTCGAGCAGGTCCTCGGCGAAATCGGTGATCTTGAGGAACCACTGGTCGAGCTTGCGCTTTTCGACTTCCGCGCCCGAGCGCCAGCCCTTGCCGTCGATCACCTGCTCATTGGCGAGCACGGTCATGTCGACCGGGTCCCAGTTCACTTCCGAAGAGCGGCGATAGACGAGGCCACCTTCGTACATGTCGAGGAACAGCGCCTGTTCGTGGCCGTAATATTCAGGGTCGCAGGTCGCGAATTCGCGGGTCCAGTCGAGCGCGAAGCCGATGCGCTTCAACTGCGATTTCATCGCCTCGATATTGGCATAGGTCCATGTCCCCGGATGGACCTTCTTCTCCATCGCGGCGTTTTCGGCCGGCATGCCGAAAGCGTCCCACCCCATCGGGTGCAGCACTTCATGGCCGCGCATCTTCTTGTAGCGCGCGAGCACGTCACCCATGGTGTAATTGCGCACATGCCCCATGTGGATGCGCCCCGAAGGATAGGGAAACATCTCGAGCACATAGCTCTTGGGCTTTTCGCTGTACGAATCAGCGGTGAAAGTGCCAGCCTCTTCCCACGCGCGCTGCCAGCGCCCGTCGGCGGAGGACGGATCGAATCTTGTATCGGTCATGGAAATGCTCGCTAATGCCCCTGCGCAACTGTGCAAGGACTTTGGCGCAGAAGGGGTGTTTAGCCCTGCACGGCCTTGCGGCGCAGATCACGGGCGCGGGTGAGGATAATGTCCTCGAGCTTCTGCACCGTTGCCGCCTGCACCGGCGCTTCAACCCAGCTGCCACCCTGTGCGACCTGACGGCTCGCCGAGACGCGCAGCGCGTCGGCGCGCAAGTCCTGGTCGAGGATCGTCACCATCACCTTGACCCGCTCATTGGGGTTCGAAGGGTTGGTGTACCAGTCGGTCACGATCACGCCGCCGGCGCTGTCCGCCGATGCGAGCGGGGCAAAGCTGAGCGTGTCGAGCGCACCGCGCCAGAGATAGGCGTTGACGCCGATCGTGTTGACCTGCGCCGCTGCAAGCTCGGTGCGCGGGCGGTCATTGCCTCCGCATGCGGCCAGCAGGCCCACCGCGCCGAGCGCAGCGATGATGCGGGTTGAGTGCGAAATGGCGGTTTTTGCGCGTGTCACTGACAACTGTGTCCTTCGTTTGGCTCTTGCGCTGCTCTATAACGGGCCTGCCCCATGCGGCAAGGCCCGAAGCAGAGGCATGCCCTGCTAACAACCCGGCGGCTGTATCGCGGCTGAACCTGTCCGGGCAGCGCCCGTTCTTCGCTGTCGCCTTCGCCTTTTGCTGCACCGCCCGCAATTTCGTTGTGACAAGCAATGCGCCAATTCCGGTCGATTCGCATCGGCTGCTGTGTGCTGGACGCAACAGTTGATCAGCTAAGCCACTGCGCTCTTGTGGAAAAGATTGCCATCGGCGCTGTCACAAACCTATCCTTTTTAACCGGTAAAGCACCGAGTCGCTGGCCTTGGGGGAAATACTCAGCCAAGGTTCAGGCAAGAAACGGTCATTATGGCCGTATTTGAATAGGGCGAGTCGCAAGACGCCGGGATAGAAGCAGGGCTGATGATGGCACGGACTGACATTCAGACTACGGGAAGGCAGCGCAAGCTGTCGCGGCTTGCCGCGCCCGTGCTGGGTGCAAGTGCGGCGCTCATGCTCGCTCTGCCGTCCGCCGGTCTGGCCGTGGTCGGACTGGGTTCGGAGAACGGGGCTGGCAGCGCGAACGGCGCTGGCGCTTTCGAATTGTTCACCCCCGCATCGGTCGACCCCGACCTTGCTGCCCGTGTCGCCGAAAAGTCGCGCGAACGTGGCATCCGCTTCACGCCGGTTGGTGCAAGCGCCGCCGATAGCGAACGCACTATTACCGTCGCCGTTCGCGTCGATGGCAACACGGCTCGCGCCATTTCGGTTCGCAAGGCCGGCGATATGGCACCCGGCACCGGAACCGGCATCGCCGGATTGCAGGCCAGCCGCTTCAACCTCGGCACGGCCCGCGGTTATCAGAGCTTCGCCCGACTGCAGGCCAGCACACCCGCATCGGGTCGCGCAGCCGTCGCAGACAATCTGCGCGACATCTCGATGCCCGACCTTGCCGAATTCGCGCCCGCTCAGCCGACGCGCGAAGACAAGCCGAGCCGCCTCCAACCGCGGATCGAGCTTGAGGACGAAGCCATCGCAGGCCGTTCGCCCAACACGCTCGACGCGCTGGGATCGCAGACCGTGGACGTTGGCGGCGCATTCCGCCTGTCGCCCAATCTTGACGTGACCGCCGGTGTGCGCCTGTCGCAAGAGCGCGACCGCCTCGACCCGCTAACCAATTCGGTGCAGGACAGCCAGGCTGTCTATGTCGGGACGCAAATCCGCTTCTGATCTCCACATTCTCCCCAGCCTCCAGCGGGCTGGACAGCACCCCGCCCACCGGCGGGGTTTTTTGTTGCCAGACGGCAAGCCCCCGCTAATCTCGACTCAAACGCAATGAGGGAGAGTCGAGCATGAGCCGGGTAGCCATCGTCACCGGAGGGACGCGAGGGATCGGGGAGGCTATCTGCAACCGCCTCCAGCGTCAGGGCCATACCGTCATCGCCAATTACGGCGGCAATGATGCCGCAGCACAGGCCTTCACCGAGAAAACCGGCATCCCTTCCTACAAATGGGACGTCGGCGATCACGAAGCCTGTATCGAAGGCTGCGCCATGGTCGCCGAGAAGCACGGCGCGATCGACATCGTCGTCAACAACGCGGGGATCACGCGCGACGGCACGCTCCACCGGATGACCTATGACGACTGGAACGACGTCATGCGCATCAATCTCGGCGGGTGCTTCAACATGGCAAAAGCGACCTTCCCCGGCATGCGCGAGCGCGGGTGGGGCCGCATCGTCAATATCGGCTCGATCAACGGGCAGGCGGGCCAGTACGGGCAGGTCAATTACGCCGCCGCCAAATCAGGCATCCACGGCTTTACCAAAGCGCTGGCGCAAGAAGGCGCGAAATTCGGGATCACCGTGAACGCCATCGCGCCGGGCTATATCGACACCGACATGGTCGCCGCCGTGCCCGAGCCGGTGCTCGAAAAGATCGTAGCCAAAATCCCTGTCGGCCGTCTGGGACAGGCCGAGGAAATCGCGCGCGGTGTCGCTTTCTTCACGTCCGAAAACGGCGCATTCATGACCGGCTCGACCATGAGCATCAACGGCGGCCAGCACATGTACTGATCGCGCGCGAGGGGGCGGGCTCACGATGCAATTGCCGTGGCGCAAGACGGCGAAAGACAAGGTCTTCGTCAATTACCGGCGCAGCGATGCGCAGGGCTTCGCGGGGCGGCTTGCGGATTCGCTGACCCGCCATTTCGGCAGCGAGCGCGTTTTCCGCGATGTCACCGGCATCGACTATGGCGCGGATTTCGAACAGGTCATCGTCGAGCGCATCGAACAGGCCTGCGCGGTAATCGTGGTCATCGGCGGCGGTTGGCTGAACGCGGTCGATGATCAGGGCAATGCGCGTCTTTCGGACGAGAACGATTATGTCGTGCGCGAAATCGAAGCGGCGCTTGCAGGCGGCATCGTCGTCGTACCTGTCCTGATCGGCGGGGCGACCATGCCGCGCCGCGAGGAATTGCCGCCGCGTCTTGCCGATCTTGCCAATCGTAACGCCATCACGATCAGCGACGAACGCTGGGCCTTCGATGTCGAAAGGCTCGCCAAGGTGCTGGCGATCGACGTCGAAGGCTCGGTGACGCAGAGCAAACTCGATCTGATGCGCGCCATCGCCCTTGCCGGGCTGACGCTGCTCAGCCTTTTTGCAACAGTGAAGTTCAGCGTGGCGGCGGTTGAATGGGCTGACGGGGCCGAGACGCTCAGGCTTGCAGGCTATACACCGCTGGCATCGGCGATGCAGTTCTTCGGCATCATTCTGGCAGGGGTGATGTTCCTCATCTGCATCCCCATGATCGAGGCATCGCGCCGCAAATACGCTTTGGCCGGAGTCTTGATAGCAACCGCGGGAACGATTGCTCCCTTCATCCATTACGCGGTGCGCAATGTCGAATTCCCCTCGCTCAGCATCGTGGTGAATTATGCGGTGTCGATGTCGGTCGCAGTGGTCATGCTGGCGCTGGTCGCACTGGCGGGATTCCGCGAGAAATAGGCTGCTTTCCTGCGCCGAGCCGCACTCCCTGCGCGGCAGGCCTAGCCTGCGTTTTACCGAAAATTAAGCACGCTCGGCTACCTTCGCTTAGCAAAGGTTATTTTTGCCTAAGGGACTCCCTCGGGAGATGGCGGGAAGAGCAATGGACACACGCAAGACAGCAAATGCAGGGGCCGCTCCGGGCGGGACCGAAACGCACTATTCGCGCGCGGCCGCGCTGATGCTTCGGCGCGCCAAGCTGGTGTGCGAGACGGGCGAATATCTATGCCTCATCCGTGACGTGTCCGAACTGGGCGTCGGCCTCGGCTTCATGCATGATGTGCCGCCGGAGCCACGCACGCTGCTGCAGCTTGCCAATGACCTCACCTATCCGGTCGAACGGATATGGACCGGCAAACGTCAGGCCGGATACCGTTTCGGCGGCGAGATTACCGTCGATGCCTTCCTGCGCGAACAATCGCCGCATCAGGTGCGCCCGCTGCGCCTCTCGATCCCGGGGACCGTGCGCATCGACGAGGGACGCAAGCGCACCGATGTTCGGCTGCTCGACATTTCCTGCGAAGGCGCGAAGATCGCCAGCCAGGCCGACTACGGGCCCAGCCGCCTGCTTGGTTTCAACCTCGAAGGCCTGCCGCCGCAGCTGGCGCAGGTGCGCTGGTCTGAAGGTGGGCGCCACGGCCTGCGCTTCCAGCACCCGCTGAGCACCGAGGAACTGGCGCTGTGCGCGCTGCACCTCCAGCCCTATGGTCGGGGCCGCTCGAACGGCTTTGCCCGCCTGCTGGCAAAAGCTCGCGCCGCCTGATCTGGGCGAGCTGAAGCGGCCCACCCGAAAAGCGCGGCCCGAACCCGCCCGTTTTCAGTCGATGTAATATCCCGACACGCGGAGCACACCGTCTTCGCGGCGCAATGTGAGCGATTCGATCACGCCTTTGCGATGTTCGAAGTCGGTTTCGAAGCGCACGGCTTCATAGCCTTCGTCGCTCGGCACGATCTGGACCGAAACCAGTCGGCGCGACAGCACAGCGCCGAGCGGAGCGCGCACCTGCTGCGACGCCTCCTCCCACAGCGCGACGGTATTGGCTGCGCGGAAACTGCTTGCGGTGGCAGCATGGCTGGCTTCCCAATCCGATCGGTCCACCAGCGCGAGCCATTGGCGCGCAGCGGCTTCGCGCTCGGCATCGGCTGCGGCAATCGCCGCGGCACGTTGATCGTCGTCGGGTTCGACAGCCCCGAACGGTCCCGGCGCAGCAAGGGCGAGAGCAAGGGTAAGTGCGGTAATCATGGCAATTCCTCCTATCCATACCGCACGGTGATCGGGCTGTGCGGTGACGGAGGAAGGATCGGCATTCGGGGGCGTTTCGGCATCCCCCAAATGCTTGTACCCAAGATTTTCGGGGTCTGTGTCGGTGGCTGCGCCTTCGCTTTCGAGCAGGAGCCGGGCAGCTTCGCGGCTGCTCGTCACGTCGAGCTTGCGGCGCGCAGATCGCAAGCGTTCGTTGATCGTGTGGACCGACAGGTCGAGCGCGCTCGCCGCCGACTTGGCATCGTGCCCACGCACGATCAGCCGCAGCGTTTCCTTTTCCTTGTCGGTCAGCGTGTCGAGCGCGGCATCCATGCGCCCAATCTGGCGCTTTGGGTCGCCTGCGGCCACCCCAAATTTCTTGTAGCGCGCGGTGCGAAGCACATGATTTTCCTACAGGGCCGGCCCGCGATAGGGTGCCGTCTGCTCTTTCCCATCGTCGCTTTCGGTTGCCCGGCCGCTATGCCCATACTGTTTTCGCACGGCAAAGTGTCAACTTCGATATTCATACATTGTCACCTATTTATCAATGCCTTAAGGCCGAAAGGGGCGCTTGACACCGTGTCAACTTTGTCAACTTTCTTCGCAATTGCAAAAACACCGCGCAGCCGGCTCTCTCGCCTGCTAGATCGGCGTTATGACACCGCCCTATCACCCGCCGGTCAAACGCTCGATCGCGATCGACGGGCACAAGACCTCGATCAGCCTCGAACCGCTGTTCTGGGACATGCTCAAATCCGCTGCCGAGCAGGAGGAACTGCCGGTGAGCGCGCTGGTCGCGCGGATCGATGCGGAGCGGATCAGGGCCGAAACGCCGCCCGGTCTCGCCAGCGCAATCCGGGTGTGGCTGGTCGCCCGGTAGTAATTCAGCTTTGGCTTAGGCTTCGCCGAAAATTGTGAGGGGCCGGCACCCGGCGCGCAGCGACCTTGATGGTCGTGAGCACCGGAAGGTCGGACCGTCGCAATTTGCAGGCCAGCATAAGGCGAAGCTAGTCGTCGACCCGCTCGATATCGGCGCCGACCAGCTGGAGCTTTTCCTCCAGCCGCTCGTAGCCGCGGTCGAGGTGATAAATACGCCGCACCGTCGTCTCGCCCTCGGCAGCAAGCGCGGCGATGATCAGGCTCATCGATGCGCGCAGATCGGTCGCCATGACTTCCGCGCCGGTCAGCTGCACAGGACCCTTTACGATGGCGGTGCGGCCCTCGGTCGAAATGTCGGCCCCCATGCGAGTGAGTTCGGGTACGTGCATGAAACGGTTTTCGAAAATCGTTTCCTTGAGCACGCTCGTACCCTCGGCCTTGCACAGCAGGCTCATCAGCTGGGCCTGCATATCGGTCGCTAGTCCCGGAAACGGAGCCGTGGTGAGGTCGGTCGGCTTGAGCGGGCCGTTGGCTGCGACGGTCACGCTCTTGGCATCGTGCGTCACATCGAGCCCGATCTTCTGCAGCGCGTGGATGGTCGAGGCCATATCGTGCGCATTCGCGCCGACAAGCCGCACTTCGCCGCCGGTAATCGCCGCAGCGCAAGCGTAGGAGCCGGCTTCGATACGGTCGGCCATGACCCGATAAGTCGCACCGTGGAGCCGCTTCGCGCCGTGGATGGTGAGATCGCTCGAACCGATACCTTCGATCTCTGCACCCATGGCAACGAGGAGGTTGCACAGATCGACGATTTCCGGCTCGCGCGCTGCGTTGAACAGACGGCTTGTGCCATTGGCGAGAACCGCCGCCATCAGCGCATTCTCGGTCGCGCCGACAGACACGACGGGGAAGTCGAAATCGCCCCCCGGCAAGCCGCCGTCGGGTGCCATGGCTCTGACGTAGCCCTGCGTCAGTTCGATCTCCGCGCCGAAGGCTTCGAGCGCTTTCAGGTGCAGATCGATAGGCCGGTTGCCGATCGCACAGCCGCCCGGCATCGAGACGGTCGCCTCACCCATGCGCGCCAGCATCGGGCCGAGCACCAGAATCGACGCGCGCATCTTGCGCACCAGATCATACGGCGCGACGCTGGAGGTAATGCGGGTCGCCTCCATCGTCATGACGCGGCCGAAATCCTCCGGCCTTGTGCCCTGGATCGCGGTCATCACGCCGAACTGGTTCATCAGGTGCTGGAACCCGTCGATGTCGGCAAGCCGCGGCAAATTGCGCAGCGTCACCGGCTCCTCGGTCAACAGCGCGCAAGGAATAAGAGTGAGCGCGGCGTTCTTCGCCCCGGAGATCGGAATATCGCCCGAAAGGCGGTTGCCGCCGCGAATGATGAGTTTGTCCATAAGAAATGCCTTAGCGAAACTCGCATGGCGCGCAACTCAACTGAAACATGCTTGCGCGATTGATGCCGCAACGTTGACCTTACCGGTGCGAACATGCAGGTCATGAATACAAATCGAGAAAGCGAGATATGAGCCTCAAGCCGATAAAAAAAGCCGTTTTTCCCGTCGCGGGGCTGGGTACCCGCTTCCTGCCTGCGACCAAGGCGATCCCCAAGGAACTGCTGCCGATCGTCGATCGACCGTTGATCCAATATGCGGTGGACGAAGCGCGAGAGGCGGGGATCGAGCAGATGATCTTCGTTACCGGACGCGGCAAGAGCGCCATCGTCGAGCATTTCGACATCGCCTACGAGCTTGAAACGACAATGGGCGAGCGCGGCAAGGATCTGTCGGTGCTCGACCCCACGCGCGCAACGCCCGGCGATATCATCACCGTGCGCCAGCAAGTACCGATGGGTCTGGGCCACGCGATCTGGTGCGCGCGCGCAATCGTCGGTGACGAGCCGTTTGCGATCTTCCTCCCCGACGAATTGATGATCGCTCATCGCGGCGGGGTCGGGTGCATGAAGCAGATGGTCGATGCCTACAACGAGGTGGGCGGCAATCTGATCAGCGTGCTCGAAGTCCCGATGGAAGAAGTCTCGAGCTACGGCGTGATCGATCCGGGTGCGCAGAACGGCGCGCTGACCGAGGTCAAAGGCCTAGTCGAAAAGCCGCCGGTTGCCGATGCGCCTTCGAACAAGATCGTCTCGGGCCGCTACATCCTTCAGCCCGAAGTGATGCGCACTCTCGAAACGCAGGAAAAAGGAGCGGGCGGCGAGATTCAGCTGACCGATGCCATGGCCCGCATGATCGGGACGCAGCCTTTCCACGCGGTGACATTCGACGGCAATCGCTATGACTGCGGAAGCAAGACCGGCTTTGTCGAAGCGACACTCGCGCTGGCGCTCGAGCGCGAAGATATGGGCGCAGAAGTCCGCTCGATGGCGGAACGGCTTTTGGGGCGCGCCTAAGAAAAACCCCGCCGCGCCGGATAGCGCAGCGGGGCCAATCTTACGCTGGGATGCGGCCTATTCGGCGGCTTCGTCCTTCGGCTCTTCGCCCTGGACCGCCAGACCTTCAGGCTCGACATCAACCTCTTCAAAGCTCAATTCCGAGAGCTTCTTGGCGGCCTCGCCCTTGGGGTCTTCCGCTGCGGCCTGCACCAGCGTGCCGAGCGAGGAACCGTCGAGACCGAGCTCCTTCATCAGGCCGTCGAGCACCGGCGCCTGCGCGCGGTAGGCGAGCGCGGCTGACACGGCGTCGCTGGCAAGATTGCCCGAGCCGCCGACCGGACCGCTTCCGCCCTTTCCGCCCGAGCCACCGTTGGTAAGCCCGTCGACCTGCACGATCTTGATCGAGTCGATAGCTTCCATCGGCTTCGCGCTTTCGCGGATGACTTCCGGCAGCACCTTGAGCAGCGCCAGCTTGGTCTGCAGGCTGATCTGGTCCATCGACAGGATGTTCGCCGCCTCGTTGACCGCACGCTGACCGGCGGCTTCGACTTCGAAGCGAACGCGGTCGGCTTCGGCGCGCAGGATCTCGGCATCGGCCTGCCCCTTTGCTTCGAGCCTTGCAGCCTCGGCGCGGTTGGTCGCCGCGTCCTTTTCGGCTTCGGCTTCAACCTTGATCCCGATCGCTTCGCGCTCTGCCTGCTTGGCAGCTTCGATCAGCTCGATCTTCTTGAGACGCTCTGCGACTTCGCTTTCACGGCTGGTCGTAACCTGCTCTTCGGCAGCCACTGCCAGCGCACGCGCAGCGTCAGCTTCGGCCTTGGCCTGGCTTTCCTCGCGAGACTTGTTCTGGACCGCAATCTGCTGTTCCTGACGCGCGATTTCGAGTGCTCGTTGCTGATCGATGCGAGCCTCTTCGACGAGGCGGTCGGCCTCGATCTGCTGGGCATCGACCTGCTTCTTCGCCTCGATCCGCGCCGCATCGGCTTCGCGCTGGCGCTCGGCCTGCTCGCGGGCGATCTCGGACATTTGACCGGCGCGACGGATCTCAACTTCGCGTTCCTGCTGGAGCCGGGCGTATTCCTTGTCGCGCCCGATTTCGAAGCTGCGCGTATCGGCTTCGAGGTTCTTGGTCTCCATCTGCACGCGGGTGTCCTGCTCGATGTCGTTGCGCAGTTTCTTGCGCGCCTCGATCTGTTCGGTGAGTTTGGTCAGACCTTCGGCGTCAAAGGCGTTGTTGGCGTTGAAGTGCTCGATGCTCGTCTGGTCGAGACCGGTCAGCGAGACCGACTCAAGTTCCAGACCGTTCATCGCAAGATCGTTCGACGACACTTGCTGCACTTTTTGCACGAAGTCAGCGCGCTGTTCGTGCAGCTCGTTCATGCTCATTCCCGCCGCGACCGAACGCAGCGCGTCGACGAATTTACCTTCGACGAGGTCCTTGAGCATTTCGGGCTGCATCGTGCGCTGGCCGAGCGTTTGTGCCGCCATTGCAATCGAGCCTGCATCGGGGCGAACGCGGACGTAGAATTCCGCCTTCACGTCGATCCGCAGGCGGTCGAGCGTGATTAGCGCCTCGCCGTCGCGGCGAACCACCGACAGCACCAGCGTGTTCATGTTGACCGGCATGGTCTCGTGAAACACCGGAAGCACCAACGCACCGCCGTTCATCACAACCTTCTCGCCGCCGACGCCGGTTCGAACGAAGGCAATCTCCTTCGAGGCGCGACGGTAGAGCGTCGTGAGGAAAATAAAGAGGATGACAAGCAGCGCAAAACCGCCGCCTGCGAACATCACCATAGTCCAGAAATCCATATTCCCTCCAATCAATCTCTATCGGTTCAGGGCCGCAGCATCGGGTTCTCGTATGTGACGCCGAAGAAGAGTTCTCCTTCGCGGCGCACGAGCAACACGGTCTCGCCCTCGGCCAGCTGCGCACCTTCATCATGCGGTTCGACCATTACAAAATGGGGATGCCCGAAAGCATCTTTGACTTTGGCGCGCGCAGGCGAGCCGGCGCGCGAGGTTCCGGTCTGGATCACCGCATCGCGGCGGACCAGGCTTTCGAGGCCCACTGCAGAGCTTTCGTCCTGCGGCAGAATGCGTCCCAAAGGCCGCACCAGCACGCCGTTGAGCGGCAGAGCCGCTGCAGCTGCCAGCAGTGATGCAAGTCCTGCTCCGAGCGGATCGCCGGTCACGCTGCCGATCACCCACTGGCCGAGCACGCCGACCAGTGAAAAGACGAACAGCAGGCAGGAAAGCCAGATCAGGAACGGCACGCGCCCGATACCGAGCACGCTGAAGAAACCGTCCATAAAACCGCTGGCTTCGAGGCCATCGGCAATATCTGCGTCCATATCGATGCCGATATCGACATCACCGCTATCGAACATGTCGCCCGCGCCGATCACTTGCAGGATCGCAATGACGAACAAGGCGCCAAGCGAGATGGCGAAAGGCAGGTTGTGCGGTTCGAGCAGGATCATGCGCTCACCCCTCTCATCGAGGCGCAGGGCGACCCTGCAACGAAGCCCGCTGCAAGACCTGCAACCGAGCTTTTCCAAGTTTTTCCCATGCCGAGATTATTAGCACATATTGTTTCATTCCGACAGTAAAATCGGACATCGCGCTCCGATAGTACTCGAATGCAACTTTATTGAAGGCTCAAGGCTTGTTTTGTTGCGTAGGGCTTCCCATATGCAAGACTTGGACTCGCAAGATCACGCAGGTTTGATCTTCAGCGGCAAGGTCTTCAGCCCTCCGACAAAGGTTGACTTGGAGCGCGCAGGTTCACCTGCCAGTTCGACGCTTTCGATGCGGTCGAGCAAAACCTCGAACAATATCCGCATCTCCAGCCGCGCCAGATGCAGGCCGAGGCACTGATGCGCGCCCGCTCCGAAGGCGAGGTGGCGATTGGGTGTGCGCGCGGCATCGAATCGGCGCGGATCGTCGAACACGGCCGGATCATGGTTTGCCGCGATATAGTTGATCATGATCCAGTCGCCCTTGGCGATAGGCTGACCACCAATCTCGGTGTCTTCGGCCGCCGTGCGCATGAAGTGCTGCACCGGGCTGGTCCAGCGGATCGCCTCTTCGACAATGCCGGGTAGCAGCGAGCGATCTTCGCGCACGCGCGCCCATTGCTCGTGATCTTTCGCCAGCGCCATCATCGCGCCTGCGGTGCTGGCGGAGGTCGTGTCATGTCCAGCCGCGGCAACGATGATGTAATAGCCCATCATGTCACGATCATTGAGCGGTTCGCCATCGACGGTGGCATTGGCAATCGTGCTCGCGACGTCGCCTTGCGGATTGGCGCGGCGGTCGGCGGTGATCTTGGCGAAATACTGCTCGAAATTCTTCACCGCACCGGCGACGATCTGGGTGATCGCTTCGGGTGAGAGGTCCTTCATGCCCGACTGGTTGAGGTCTTCGTCCGACCCGCCGAACATCTGCTGCGTCAGCGTGAGCATCAGCGGCTCATCCTCTTCGGGCACGCCCAAAATCTGCATGACGACATGCAGCGGATAGGGCGCGCTGACAAGCTTGCAGAAATCGACCTCTTCGCCCGCTGCGATCAGACGGTCGACCGTCGCGCTGGCGATGCCGCGGATCTCGTCCTCGATCGTGCGCAGGTTCTTGGGCATGAACCAGTCCTGCGTCAGCTTGCGATACTTCATATGCACCGGCGCATCGAAGGTGACGAGGCTCGCGACCATATGTTCGGTCCCGCCGCTGAACGCTTTGGCGAACTCGATTCCTTCGGTGAGGCTGAAGACCACGGTGCGCGGGTTGTTGAGGAAGGTCGCATTGTCCTTCGACACGCGCATCACATCTTCATAGCGGGTGACGAGCCAGAACGGCGGGTGGATGCCGGGATCGCCTGCATCCACCCATGCCACCGGCGTTTCTTCGCGCAGTCGATCGAATGTGTCGAGAACCGGATCCCACTCGGCTTAGGCGGAGGGATCGATAACCTGCCGGGCCGTCACAGGGTCGAGTCGCGGTTTGTCCTGCGTAGCCATCAGACAGCCTCCCCGGCGCGCGCCTTTGCTTCGAATTCGTCCCGCAGTTCGCGCTTGTAGAGCTTGCCATTGGCCTCGCGCGGCAGATCGGGGCGGAAATCGAACAGCTTGGGCATTTTGATCCGCGCAAGGTTCGGCGCGAGATAGTCGCGCAGTTCCTGCTCAAGCGCTTCTCCGGCCTCAGCCATGTCCATCGGCTGCACCACCGCGACGACCTTTTCCCCAAGATCGGGGCACGGCGCTCCGATGACGGCAGCGTCCATTACTTTCTCGTGGGTCGCGAGCAGGTTCTCGATCTCCTGCGGGTAGATATTGACGCCGCCCGAGATGATCATGTGGCTCTTGCGGTCGGTGAGGAAGAGATAGCCTTCCTCATCGACATGGCCGATGTCGCCGAGCGTCATCCAGCCCTTGGGATGCATGGCATCGGCAGTCTTGGCCGGATCGTTGTGATAGGTCGGCAGGATTTCGTTTTCGAAATAGACCACACCGTCGGTGCCTGCGGGAACCTCTTCGCCGTCGGGACCGCAGATATGCAGCTTGCCGTAGATCGCTGTGCCGACCGTACCGGGATGGGTGAGCCATTCGGGGCTCTTGACCAGCGTCATCCCGATGCCTTCGCTGCCGGCGTAATATTCATTGATGATCGGCCCCCACCATTCGATCATGTCCTGCTTGATCGGCACCGGACACGGCGCTGCGGCGTGGAGCGCGCGCTGATGGCTGGAAAGATCGTAACGGGTGCGAATCTCGGGATCGAGCTTGAGGAAGCGGACAAAATGGGTCGGAACCCACTGGCTGTCGGTGACCTTGTATTTCTCGATCGCCTGCAGAGCCGTTTCCGGCTCGAACTTCTCCATCATGACGACGGTCCCGCCGAGGCGGTGCACCACCGATGACCACCCGATCGGCGCCGCGTGGTAAAGGGGCGCGGGCGAGAGATAGACCATCGATCCGTCGGTCGGCATCCCCGCCCCCATGACGGCAAGCCCCATCAGCGCAACAGGCGCATCCACCGCAGGGTCTTCTGGAGGTGCCGGTCGAATACCCTTGGGCCGTCCGGTTGTGCCGGAAGAATAAAGCATGACCGCACCGGCGCTTTGGTCAGGGATCGGATCGCCCGGTTGCGCAGCAAGCGCATCGCCGAAGTTTTCGGCACCCTCGCCATCGGCGATCAGGATTTTCAGATCGGGCAGCTCGGCCCGCACGCCTGCCAGAACCTCGGCAAAGGCGGTCGAAGTGATCAACAGCTTCGCCTCTGCATCGCTGATGATGTAGGCAATTTCGGGTGCGGTCAGCCGGGTTGAAATGGGAACCAGCATCGTTCCGGCCCGCTGCGAACCCCAGATCAGCGTGTAATATTCGATCCGGTTTTCGAGGAGCAAGGCAAAGGCGTCTCCTGCACCCAGCCCGTTTGACCGCAGCAAATGGGCGAAGCGATTGGAGTTCGCGTCCATCTCTCCATAGGTCATCTGCTCCCTGCTGCCCGCCATGATTACGGCGGGATGATCGGGTCGGGTCGCGGCATAGGCGATCGGATGCATAGTCATGTGTCTCTCCCTGGCAGCTGTCCGTTTCCGAGCTCCGGGCTGCGGAAAGGCGGCTGATCCTTGCGGGTGAGACTAGCGAAGCACCGCGGGCACTCAAGCGAAAATCAATGCGGAATTGCAACTGATTGCGAGAATTCGCGCACGAGCCGCGCACATAAAAAAGGCGGCGGGAAAACCCGCCGCCCATACTCGGACACCCTCTCCAATGTCCGACCCCGCTTCCAGGCGGGCATTCCTTGTCGCAGCTTACTCGCCGCTGAGCGCACCAACACGACGCCGACCCGGCAGCATGTTAGCCTGACTCTCGGCTTCAGCTTCAATCTGGGCCAGTCGAGTCTGCTCTTCGGATTCCTTCATATAGGGAATCGGGTTAACCGCAAGCCCATCGACGCGCACTTCATAGTGAAGGTGCGGACCAGTCGAGCGGCCGGTCGAACCGACATAGCCGATTACGTCGCCCTTGTTCACGCGATCACCCGCAGCGACTGCAAGGCGCGACATGTGTGCGTAACGGGTTTCGAGATCGGCACCATGATCGATGCTGACGAAAAGGCCGTAGCTGGAAAACCAGTCGGCGCGGCCCACGATACCGTCGGCAGTCGCGTAAATCGGCGTGCCGGTCGGGGCGGCCAGATCGACACCCTTGTGATTGCGACGCTGGCGCAGAACCGGATGGTCGCGCATTCCGTAGCCGCTGCTCATCCGCGAACCTTCAAGCGGCATGCGCGAGGGAACCGAAACGGTCGAGCGTTCAATAATGGTGGCAGGCGCGCCCGGCGTTTCCGGTGCAGCAGATTCAATAGTCGACCAGCTTGCGAAGAGTTCGCTGAAGCGTTCGTCGGAATTGCCGTAGCCTTCGTCCTGCGCTTCGCGAACGGGTTCGGTGATGTCGGCTGCTGCGGCGTTGGCGGAGCTATTGGCCATCGCGGGGCTTGCAGCGATGAGCGTGGTCGCGACGCCGAGTGCGGCGGCGAGCTTGGAAACAGAACGCATGATGCGCGAATTCATATTGACCCGGTCCTGACTGGCGTTTGGACGCCATTCTTTGCGTTTGGTCGATCGCGCCTGGTGCTTGATGGAGGGCTCTTACTGGCCCGGCGGCACGCTTCAACCGTTTGCCGGAATCTCGCTTCCGGCGGTGTGAGGACCGTTATTGCGGCGATTCGTTAATTCGCAACACCTTCGTAAAACTCACGCGACAGTCCGGCAGCAAGACGCGCTGAGTCGTTGAACGGTGGCTTAACCGCACCCCGAAAGTAGGTGCTCACCAAGGATTTCCAAGAGGTGGCGGGATCTTTTTTCAGATTCTCTGCGATCGCCAGAAAGTGCTTGGTCCCGAATCCGACATGACGGATTTCGTCGTCAAGGATGCGGGCGAGAATGCGTGCACCGTGATCGTCGCCGGCCGCCTTTACGCGCTCTAAAGTGGCAGGTGTGACATCAAGACCGCGTGCTTCGAGCACCATCGGCACGATCGCCAGTCGTGCCGCGACATCGTGGCGGGTCGTGTGAGCGGCCTCCCAAAGCCCTGCATGCGCCGGTAGCGCGCCGTAGTGGCTGCCGATTGTTTCGAGCTTTCGCGCCAGCAGTGCGTAATGCATCGCCTCGTCTGCTGCGACCGAGAGAAAGTCCGAGACGAACTCCTCGCCCATCTCCGCACCGAACCGCCCTGCCATGTCGAGCGCGAGATCGATTGCGACGAACTCGATATGCGCAAGGCTGTGCCACAGCGCGATCCGCCCGCGCTCGGACCCGAACTTGCCGCGTTTGGGCATACGGTTGGGCGGTAGCAATTCAGGTTCGAGCGGCCAGGCTGGCGCGGCGGGCATCGGTGTATCGAACTCGAAAGCAAGCTTCCCCATCCGCCAGCGGCGCGCGACATCGCGCGCGGCAAAGCACTTGGCGCGCGGCTCGCCGGTGAGCAGCGCCTTGCGGATGGCAGAGGATACGCTTTCCATTCCGCTTACAGCGCCTTGGCACCCGCCAGCACTTCCTCGGCGTGGCCTTTGACCTTCACCTTGTTCCAGACCTGCGCGATCTTGCCGTCTTCGCCGATCAGATAGGTGGTGCGGACCATGCCCATGAAGGTCTTTCCGTACATCTTCTTCTCGGTCCACACACCAAGCGCATCGGACAGTCCGCCTTCCTCGGCATCGGTTGCCAGCGGGGTGGTGAGATCGTGTTTGGCGATGAAGTTCTGGTGTTTCTTGGGCGAATCCTTGCTCACGCCGAGAAGTTCCACCCCAGCCTTGTCGAATTCCGGCTTCAGCGCGGTGAAGTCCTTCGCCTCGGTCGTGCATCCGGGCGTATTGTCCTTGGGATAGAAGAATACGACCAGCTTCTTGCCCTTGTAGTCGGACGGTTTGACGCTGCCACCGTCGGGGGTTTCAAGTGCGATATCGGGCATGGTGTCACCGGCTGCGGCAAAATCTGTCATCAATCCAACTCCAGTTCCTGTTCGAAGGTTTGCGCCCAGCTCATCGCAACGACCTTGCGGGCGTCCGCGATGCGGGCGCAGAGCGCGGCGTAGCTATCGCATTGGCAGGCTCGCGCAAGGGCCTTGGCTGCGGCAGGCGGCGGCTCCTTGCCGTCGGGCGCAAGCAACCGGCCTGCGACCAACATATCGGTCAGCACGTCATAGGCGGTCCACAAGTCCCCGGAAACGCAGCCAAGCTTTACCAGAGCCGGAATCGCGACCGAGAAATCGGGATCAAGCATCTGCGGCGTCTGCTCCGCGAGCGTGGCCGCGTCTCGCAATTGCAGGAAATGGACAAGGAACTCGACGTCCACCAACCCGCCGCGCAGCAGCTTGACGTCGATCTCGCCGCGCGGAGGTTTGTGGCGGGCGATTTCGGCGCGCATCTTAAGCACGTCCTTGCGCAAGGTCTGGGCATCGCGGGGTTGGCACTTCACCGCAGAGATCGCCGCCTCGACCGCTTCGCGCGCCGCTTCGGACCCGACCAGCACCCGCGCCCGGTTGAGCGCCATGTGCTCCCACGTCCACGCGCTCTCGCGCTGGTATTTGTCGAAAGCCTCGACCGATACCGCTAACGGACCTTGCTTGCCCTGCGGGCGCAGGCGCGTGTCGATCTCGTACAGCGGGCCTTGTGCTGTCGGCACCGAAAGCGCTGCACTGACCCGGCTTGCCAGACGATTGTAGTAGAGCGTTGCCCCCAGCGGACGTTTGCCATCCGACTGGGCAGAGAAATCTCCGGTGAAGAGGTAGATCATGTCGAGGTCCGACGCATGGGTCAGCGCCCCGCCACCAAGCCGTCCCAGCCCGACGACCACCAGTTCGCTGCCTTCGATGCTACCGTGATTAAGAGCGAACTCGCGCGCGGCAGCCTCATGCGCGACCGCAATCGCGGCTTCCGCCGTATGCGAGAGAGCAGCGCCGATCCGCGAAGGCTTGTAGTCGGCTGCGATCAGTCCGATGCCCAGCGTGAAGCGCGCTTCGCTGGTCACATGGCGGATGGCGTCGAGCCGAGCCTCGTAATCGTCGCGCTCGCAGCTTGCGTGCATCTGCTCGAGCGTTGCCTTGAACAAACCGTCGAACGCGATCTCTTCGCGGTCGATCAGCACATCGAGCGTCTCGGGTCTGCGCGCCAGTTCGTCGGCCAGAATCGGCGAGAGTGTGAGCGCGGCGACGAGGCGGTCGAGCAAATCGGGTTCGGCAGCGAGCAAGCGGAACAATGTGATCGCCGACGTCGCCCGCTCCAATATTCCCTGCCAACGCGACAGGGCGCGTTCGGGGTCATCGCTCTTGGCAATCGCTTCGAGCAGCTGCGGCAACATCTGGTCGAACGCGGCCAGTGCCTGTGGCGACCGGATCGAGGCGTAGCGCCCGTCGCGCCATTCTTCGATCCGCGCGGCAAGCGCTTCGGGATTGTCGAAACCGAGCGTGTCGAGCGAGGCGGCGCGCTCGGAGGCTTTTGGCACGGCTGAAACGGCACGCTGCTCTTCGCCGATCAAACCTTCGTAGATACGCCCGGTGCGGTCGGTCAGTTCGGTCAATTCGGCAACGAGCGCCGCGCCGTCCTCCAGCCCGTCGAGCCGCGCGACGTTGTCAAGCGCGTCGCCTTCGGGCAGAGAGTGGGTCTGGCGGTCGTTAACCATCTGCAAGCGGTGTTCGATCACGCGCAGCCGGTCATACCCTTCGCCCAAGATACGCGCCTCATCAGCTTCGATCCGGCCCGCTCCTGCCAGTGCATCGAGCGCCGCTCGCGTCCCGCGCACTCGCAGCGAACGGTCACGCCCGCCGTGGATCAGCTGATGGGTCTGCGCGAAAAACTCGATCTCGCGGATACCGCCGCGCCCGCGCTTGATGTCGAAACCGGGGCCGGGTCGGCGGGTGCCTTCATAGCTTTCGCGAATACGCAGGGTCAGCGCGCGGATTTCCTCGATTGCGCCAAAGTCGAGCGCTTGCCGCCATACAAAAGGCGCAATTTCCGCCAGAAAGTCTTCACCCGCTTCTATATCGCCCGCAGCCGCACGGGCGCGAATGAAAGCGGCACGTTCCCATGCAAGCGCCTGCCCCTGATAATGCGCCAGGGCGGAGCCGCGCGGAACCGCGAGAGGGCTGATCTCGCTTGCCGGACGCAGCCTCAGATCGACCCGCAGGACATAGCCTTCCGCCGTGTTGTCGGAGAGCAATTTGACCACGCGCCGCGCATAGCGCTGCGCCGCCTCGCCCGGATCGTCGCTATCGCGGCGCGGCAGGCGGTCGGGTTCGTAGAGGAGGATCGGGTCGATGTCGGACGAATAGTTCAGTTCGCCCGCGCCCTGCTTGCCGAGCGCGAGCGCAATCATTCCTTCAGCGCTCGCCTCGCCCGTGCGCTCCTCGATAGCGGCACGGATCGCCCGGTCGAGCGCGTGATCGGCAAAGCCGCTCAACTCCGCGAGCACGCGCGAAAGCGGGAATGCGCCGGCCAGATCGCCGATTGCCAGCGCCGTCGCTAGGCCAAGGCGATGACGGCGGAGACCGATCTCGGCGTCGTCATGCTCGCCGCGCGCCCTCGCCCATTCAAGCGCCGCCTCACCCTTGCCGGCCGCCAACAACGCGGCGAGTTCCTCCTGCCGATCGAGCGAGCGCGCAAGGAAGGGCGCATGGCTGCGCGCGCGCTCGAGTGCTCCGCTCCAATGGGGTGTCGTCATACCTCTCCTTTGGCGATGCGGCGGCGCACCTGCAAGCTTGCGACTTCCCCCAAGCTCTGCGAGAAGCCCACGCCATATTCGCTACACATTGTTCGAATGCGAAATGAGGAATTTTCCATGATCAAACGCGCAATAGCGCCCTTCGCGCTGGCAACTGCAACAGCGCTTGCGCTGGCGGGCTGCGATGCTCTGCCTGGCGGCGACACCGCACCCGCGCTCGACATTCCCGAAGTCGAAGCCGGCGACCTGTCCGAAGACACGATGAAGGACGTCACCCGCATCCTGTCGAGCGACGAGTTCGAAGGCCGCATGCCGGGCAGCAAGGGCGAGGAACTGACCGTCGCGCTGCTGACCGAACGCTTCGCCGCCGCCGGACTTCAGCCGGGCAATGGCGACAGCTGGGTTCAGGACGTTCCGCTGGTCGAGATTACCGGCAAGAACTTCGCACCGCTCACCATCACCAATGGCGACACCGATCTGGTCTATGACTTCGGCAGCGAATGGGTCGGTGTGACCTATCGCGAAGATGCCGCGACACAGGTCGCGAACAGCGAGATGGTTTTCGTCGGTTACGGCATCAACGCGCCCGAGCGCGGCTGGAACGACTATGAAGGCGTCGATGTCACCGGCAAGACGGTGGTCATTCTCGTCAACGATCCCGATTATGAAACCGAAGGCCTCGAAGGCACGTTCAATGGCCGCGCGATGACCTTCTACGGTCGCTGGACCTACAAGTATGAAGAGGCCGCGCGTCAGGGTGCAGCGGCTGCGATCATCGTCCACGACACTGAACCCGCCAGCTATGGCTGGAGCGTTGTCGAAAGCTCGTGGTCGGGCCCGCAAGCCTACCCCGAATATGGCGAGAACCCGCCTGCGCGCACGATGATGAACGGCTGGGTGCAGAACGACGTCGCCCGCGAAATCCTTGCCGCCGCAGGGCAAGACCTCGACGAGCTGAGCGCCGCTGCCAAACAGAAGGGTTTCAAGCCGGTCGAACTCGGCATGACCGCTTCGACCAGCTTCCAGAACGACATTCGCAAGTTTGCCTCGAAGAACGTGATCGGCGTCCTTCCCGGCACCGAAGCGCCGGAAGAATATGTCATTCATACCGCGCACTGGGATCACCTCGGACGTTGCACGCCTGCACCTGATGGCGACGACATCTGCAACGGCGCAGTCGACAATGCGACCGGCACCGCTGCACTGGTGACGCTTGCCGAAGCGCATGCGAAGGCAGGCGCACCGCGTCGCAGCCTCGTCTTCCTTGCGGTGACCGCGGAGGAATCCGGACTGCTGGGGGCCTATTACTATGCCGCCAACCCGATCTTCCCGCTCGACAAGACCGTGGGCGGGATCAACATGGACGCGTTTCAGGTCGCAGGTCCGGCCAAGGACGTGACGGTCGTCGGGCCGGGCAAATCGCAGCTCGATGCTTTCCTTGATGCAGCACTCATGGCCGACAGCCGCGTCGCAACGCCCAATCCGAAGCCTGAAGCGGGTTACTACTACCGCTCCGACCACTTCGCTTTCGCCAAGCAGGGCGTCCCGATGCTTTACATCGATGGCGGCGAAGATCTGATCGACGGCGGCAAGGAAGCCGGTGCTGCGGTTGCGGCCGACTACACCGAAAACCGCTATCACGGGCCGAAGGACGAGTTCAACGAAGAGTGGGACTGGTCGGGCGTGATGGCCGATCTCCAGCTGTTCTATCGCATCGGCCGGATGATGGCGATGAGCACGAGCTGGCCGAACTGGAACGAGGGTGACGAATTCAAAGCCACCCGCGACGAAAGCTGCGCCAGCGCCGATACCGGCTGCTGATCCGCACAATTGAGTAGCAAGAGAGCCGATCCATGACAGGACTGATGCCGCCAGAGTGGGCGCCGCAGGACTGGCTGTGGATCGGCTTTCCGCATCTGACCGAGGAATGGCCGGGCTGGCTCGAGCCTGCGCAGGAACAGATGGCCGCGTTCGCCAATGCTGTTGCCGAAAGCGGGCAAGAGGTGCGGCTGCTGGTGCGCGACGCGGCCAATGAAGCCCGCGCTGCCTCGCTGGTCAGCGGAAAGGTCACGCTCGAGCGGCGCACCTATGGCGACATCTGGCTGCGCGATACAGGGCCGCTGATCGTTGCCGATGGCGCTGGGCGCTCGGCACGGCGCTTCGGCTTCAATGGCTGGGGCGGCAAATATCTGATGCCGGGCGATCAGGAGATCGGTGCGGAACTTGCGCGCGATGCCGGACTGGCGCTTGAAGCTTCGCCGATGATCTTGGAAGGCGGCGCGGTTGACGGCGATGGCACGGGACTGGTCGCGACGACCGAGCAGTGCCTCCTCAACCCAAATCGCAATCCGGACATGGATCGCGGTGAAATCGAGACCGAGCTCCACCGGATGCTAGGCTATGATCGGGTGCTGTGGCTCGGGGACGGGCTGATCAACGATCATACCGACGGCCATGTTGACAATCTTGCGCGTTTCGTGGCGCCGAACCGTTTGGTCGTGCCCGAAGCCACAGGCGCGGACGATCCCAACGCGGCGATCTACGAGGACGCAAAACGCCGCGCTGAGGCTTTCGGAGTCGACATTGCCACAATCCCCTCTCCCGGCCTCATTGTCCGCGACGGTACGATCGAGCCTGCGAGCTATGTGAACTTTGCGATCACCACGAATCTCGTCGTGGTGCCGACCTTCGGCTCTCCACATGACGAGGCTGGCGTCGCAGCAATTGCCGAACTCTTTCCGGATCGCGCCACCATTGGCCTTCCGGGGGATGCCGTGCTCGCTGGCGGCGGCGGGTTCCACTGTGCGAGCCAGCAAATGCCCTCAGCGTGACCGAGGTCGCGCCTTAACGGTCCGTTAGGATTTTGAGGCGATGCTTGGGCACTATGAGCAAAGCCATTGCCCTTACCCGCAGCGCCCTTGTCGAAGCCCGTCAGCGCCAGACTGGGGTGCTGAGCAGCGCAATTGTGCTGGGTTGCGCATCGGCGCTCATCCTCGCTGGAAAAGCGCTTCCCTTCTAAACCAGCTTGAGCAATGCGGCGATTGCCGTTGCGCCGAGCACCGTTCCGACACAGATGCGCCAGTGCGTATCGTTGACCTTGCCGAACGCAAGGCTGCCGATCCAATTGCCCAGCAGCACCAGCGGAAACAGCGACAGACCCAGAACAAGCACCTGCCATTCGAGCGCCCCAATAGCCGCGCCCGATCCGACACCCGCTGCTGCCGCGACCCCGAATATCCCGATCATCGACGCCTTGGCGGTCATGCGCGGAATATGGCGCCCGACATAGTAAGGCACCACCGGCGGCCCCGGCATCGCCGCAAAGCCGGTCAGCAAACCTGCCGACAATCCGACCGCTCCCGTCGTCAGATGTCCGGGCTGGTCTGCGCCGCGCTTGGGCAGAAGCACCGCGAAAAACGCTGACAGAGCGATCAGCGCGATGATCAGGCGGGCCAGCGCATTGGGCGTTGCCTCGAGCAGCAGCAAGCCGAGCGGTGTCCCGACAACGACCAGCGCCGAAATCACGATTGCGCTCTTTTCGGCTTCGCGCAGGATCAGGCGGATGTCGGTCAGCGCGACCAACCCCGCCATCACATTTACCGCCAGCACAGCCTCGACCGGGGTCAGGGCAAGCGCGAGGATCGGCACCAGCAATATGCCGAAGCCGAAGCCTGTGAGCCCGCGAATAAAGGCGGCACCGAAGGTGGCTGCCACGGCAACCGCAATCTGAAGACCGGTAAAACTCTCGAAGAAGTCCAAGGACCAGCCGCGATTACTGGCTGCGCAGGTCGGGCGGGGTTGCCGCTTCGGTCAGCATCGCAATGGCTTCGTCGAGGGTCATGACGCGCTGATCCTTCTCGCCCAGCGTGCGGACCGCGACAGTACCCTCGTCGGCTTCGCGTTTCCCGACAACCAACAGATGCGGGACCTTCGCCAGCGAATGCTCGCGCACCTTGTAATTGATCTTCTCGTTGCGCGTGTCGGCCTCGACCCGGATGCCGGCGGCCTTGAGCTTTCCGACGGCTTCATGCGCATAGCCGTCCGCGTCCGAGACGATAGTCGCGACCACCGCCTGTACCGGCGCGAGCCAGCTCGGCAGACGACCGGCGTAGTGCTCGATCAGAATGCCGATAAAACGCTCGTAAGAACCGAAGATCGCGCGGTGCAGCATGACGGGGCGGTGCTTCTCGCCATCCTCACCGACATAGCTCGCATCGAGCCGTTCAGGCAGCACGCGGTCGCCCTGGATCGTGCCGACCTGCCAGGTGCGGCCGAT
>PALE01000033.1 GCA_002706445.1 Erythrobacteraceae bacterium | reverse complement strand
CCATGGTGATCGCCGCGATCATCGCCTCGTGGATCCAGTCTCGCTGGTACAGCCACCACCTGTTCCCCATCACCATGGCCTATATTGCCTGGGTCTGGATGATCCACCGCGAGGTGCGCCTGCTCTGGATTGTCGCCATTTGCGTGCTGTTCGTGCGGCCTTTGGTGGGCGAGTTTGTTGCGACGGGCCCCTATCAACGCTCGGTAACCGAGCTCGAAGGAGCCATGGCGGAATCGGGTATCTCGGTTGCTGGCAAGCGCGTGGGCCTGCTCAACATGCACCCGTCGCCGTTCAACCAGTATCTTGCGATGCACGGCGGTGTGCGCTGGATTTCGAGCATGAACAATTCCTACGTCGCCTCGGAATTGAAGCCGCTGGACCGGCCAGAGAACGAGGGCATGATCGCCCCCGCCGTGTCGTTCGATGATCCGGGCGTGGCCATGCTGCACACGGAAATGCTGCGGCTATGGGAAGAGAAGCCGCCCGAATTGCTGATCCTCGACGAGAGCACCAGCTGGCCGCTGCAATTCGTCAATGTCAAATGGAAACAGGCATTTGCCGAAGACGCGCGTTTTCAGGCGATCTTTGAGCAGTATCAGCCCGTCTACACGCACGAGGGCGATATGCTGTCCTTCACGATCTATGAGCGGTCAGACCAGGCGAGCGCTGAACAAGGGAGCGCCGACTAGGCGAGCAGTCCCCAGTCGAGCGGTTCGCCGCGTTTGAGATCGCGCGCGGCATTGCGGCCGAGAACCTCCGGCAAATGCTTGGGCGCAAGCCCCTGACCCGGGCGGATCGAGCGAACGTTTTCGCGGGTGATCGCTTCGCCTGCCGCCACATCCTTCACCACGTAGAGCGAGCGGCGGAACTGGACCGAGCCGCTTTCCGCACCTTGCAAATCGTAGGTTGGCTGGCCGAGCGCACGCCATGCGCGCTTGCAGTCGGTCACCAGAGTAGAGAACTCCTCCGGCTCGAGGCTGAAGGCGGAATCCGGACCGCCATCGGCGCGGCGCAGGGTGAAGTGCTTTTCGATCACACAACCGCCAAGCGCAATCGAAGCGACCGAGACTGCCGATCCGAAAGTGTGATCGGACAGGCCCGAGATGACGCCGAAACGCTCGGCCAGATCGGGCACGGTGCGCACGTTCGATTGCTCGTCGGGCGCGGGATAGGAGCTGATGCAGTGCAGGAGGACGATTTCCTTGCACCCGTTCTCCTGCGCCGTGCGGACAGCGTCACCGATCTCTTCGAGGTTCGCCATGCCGGTCGAGATGATCATCGGCTTCCCCTTGGACGCGACATAGGCGACCAGCGGCAAATCGACTGCTTCGAAGGAAGCGATCTTGTAAGCGGGCGCGTCGAGTGTCTCGAGCATATCAACCGCGGTTTCATCGAAGGGCGATGAAAACAGCGTCACGCCCAGTTCGCGCGCGCGGGCAAACAGCGGAGCATGCCATTCGAACGGGGTCTGCGCCTCTTGGTAGAGTTCGTGCAGCGTGCGTCCGTCCCACAATCCGCCCTCGATTTTGAACGCGGGCCCATCGTGATCGATGGTGATGGTGTCTGCGGTATAGCTCTGCATCTTGATCGCATCGGCGCCGGTTTTGGCGGCCTCTTCAAGCAGATGCAGCGCACGATCGAGGCTACCGTTATGGTTCCCCGACATCTCGCAAATAATATAGGGCTCGTGCCCAGGCCCGATAGGCCGCCCGTCGATATGGATAGTTTGGGGCATCGTCATGCCGCCAGTTGCCGCATCTCGCCGCTCGACAACTCCTCGCGCCGTCCGGAACGGATGATATCGAGCGCCGAGCAGAAGCCGCAATGCATCAGCATATCGACGATGCTCATATGGCTGGTGAAGCTGTCGCCAGCCTGCGGGTAGAGCGGGTGGGCGAAGTTGTGATAGCGCAGCTCGACCGGCGAACCGGCGAACGCACCGCCTTCGCGCTCCTGCTCGATATAGGCTGCGCTGCCTTGCGCCGAGAGATAGGTATCGGCGCCGATAGCCTCGCAGATCGACAGCAGGCGATGATCCTTGCGCCCGTCAACGCCTGCAAGCTGCGAACTGCGTGTGAAACTCGTGTCGATCCCGATGCGCTGCGCGACGGTTTCGATAAAGGCCATGTTGAGCGCGCCGATGGTCGCGTGGTCGGCGGCGTAAAGCTCTTCGATCATTTCGAAGACGGGACGGAAGAAGGGGACCTTGGCATAGGCGTGGCGGATCGTCGAAAGATGGCTGCGGCGCCATTTTTCGGCAGGATCGACCGCCGTGTTCGCAAAGGAGCAATCGGCGTTCTGGCTATGTCCGACCAGCGGAACGGTAAGGAACCTTTCGCCCTGCGCGCCAAGCACGCGGTTGCGCACGCCCCAGCTGCGCTTGAGAACTTGCGCGTCGTCGAAGAATACGAAGCTATCGACCCGGTCGATCAGGTCGAAATAGCCGATCCACGGCAGGAACGTCGGTTGCATGATCGCGGCGATCATTGGACTTCCGCCAAGACTTGGCTGGCAAGCGCGGTTTGCAGGTTTGCTTCCACTTCCACGAATTTCTCGCCCTTTGCGTAGGCCGCCCATGCGCCGGTGACGAAATTGCTGCCCCGGCTCTCCCGGAGCGCTTCGCCCAGTTCGGTGAGCTTAGTAATTGTACCTATCGAATGATACAACCAGCGCGGCTTCACGGCGGTGTAGAGCAGCTCTCCGATGGTCAGCTGACCTTGGAAGCCGTCCAGCATCGTGTGAATGTCGCGGTGAAGCGCGGCGATCTCGCATTTTTCGACGCACTCGGCGGTCAACAAAACCTCGCCCGCGCTCTCGTAGATATAGACGCGGAAACAGCTGCCCTTGGCGGTGAAGTTCTGCATATAAAAGGGCAGCGCGCCGCTCCAGTTTACCGCGAAAGTGTAGGTCGCAAACTTGCGGGCGGGCGCGCGAGGCACTTCGACACCCATCGGCTTGAACAGCGGAATCGGGCTCGCCGCCCAGACCACGACATCCTGCGCGCATTCGTCGCTGAGCATCCGCTTGGCAGAGGCCATGTGCCCGTCGAAAACGCGAACGCCGATGGCATCGAGCGCCTCGCGGCAATGATCAAACAGCTGGTGGAACCCGCCTTTCGGCAGGCTCGCCTTGGAATTCGAGGTGTAGCCCCACAGATTTCGCGGGATTCCGAAAATCTCGTTGGCGAGGTCATCCTTGCGTTTGGCTTCGGCCAGATCATCGAGCGACGCGCCAGCGGGAAAGACGCGGTTGATCGCCATGGGAATAGCCGCGCTTTCGTGCAGGTCGGCCGCCTCGCAGCCCGTGTGCCAGCGCACGTAACGCTCCAGCGGTGCGGCGAGTTCGGGCGCATAGCAACCCAGCCGGTCGCCAAGGCTCTCGCCAGCAGGCTGCGTGAGGCTGATGTCGCCGCCCGGCAACGCTGGACCGCCGAAATCGTCGAGATAGGCAAGTCCGTCCGCGCCCGTGCTGACCGAACCGAAACGGTTATCGAATTCCTCGAACTCGGCGCCATGCGCTTCGAGCAGGTCGCGGATCGGATCGCCTTGCGGGCCGAAATAGATGCAGCCTTCGCGCATCTCGCGTCCGCCGCGCAATTCGGGCTGGGCAACGCCTCCAAGACGGTCGAGCCGCTCGTAAAGTTCGATATCGCGCGCGCCCAGACGGTGCGCCTGAAACGCAGCGAGTATGCCGGTCAAACCGCCACCAACGATCCGCACTCGCGGGCAGAGCGGAAAGACTTCGGAGCCCCCGAAGGAGCCGGGAAACGGCAGGTGACGATGATGTTGTTCGGCGCGCATGCCGAGAGGATTACGGCGCAGGCGTAAGCAATTGGTTAACTACGTTTTCGGTTTTGCCTTTTGCGCGGGAAAGCGCGCTCAGACGTTGAGTTTGCGCGGCTCGTGCTCGCTGCGAAGGACGTAGATCGTAAACTCGAACGGCAGAGCGCCGGGGCGCACGGCATAATCGTGGCGCAGGGTCACGGCAGGCGAAAGCTCTTCCTTGCAGAACTGGAACGCGCTCATCGGGTCTTCGTAATACAACCCCTCGTCGAAATAATCGACGAAACGGCTGATCATGTTGAACGAATAGCCCACGCGTGCCTTCGCCATCAGGCGCCGAGACACCTCTTCGAAGAAGCCGCGATTGTCCGACATCTTGTTGTTGAAGACGCCGCTCAGCAGCACGAAATCGAACTCTTCCTCGCCCGGATCATCGAGGATGTCGCGCACCTCGAAGCGGCCTTCGGGGTGGGCCTCGCGGGCGAACTCGATCGCTTCGGGGGAAATGTCATAGCCGACATATTCGCCTTCGAAGCCGATGGTACGTTTCAGCACGCTCAGCATCTGGCCTGTCCCGCATCCGAAATCGAGCACCTTGCTATCCTTGGCAACGCCGATCTCGGCGAGCACTTCCATGCGCTTTTCCTGGCTCGCGCGGTCGGCGTATTGTGCGCCTTCGGCAGCGTCGCCGTGCTGCTTCACGAGATCGCCGTAATGCTTGGCGAGGGCATCGATGTCGCTTTTGAAGTTCGAAGTCATATCAGCGGCTTACAGCCTCCAGAATGGCATGTGCAGCATGTGCACTCGGGTCTGCGATAAAGGCGTCACGCATGCGTTCGGCCATAGTCGTTCGCAAGGATGCGTCGGACAGAAATGTGCCGAGCGCCTGCGCAAGCTGCGCGTCCTCGACGGTATCGGCAAGGCCAAGGTCAAAGACAAGACCTGCCTTGGCAAAGACCTGCGTCTCGCCGTCTTGCCCTTCGTTCTGCGCGATCGCGGCGACGGGCACCGCCATATAGGCGCTTTCGTATTTGATCAGCCCGCCTCCAGTGATCGCGGCATCGGCCCACAGCAATTGGTCCGAGAGGTCTTTCTGACGCGGCAGAATCGCGCTGTCGGCGGAAAAGCCGGAAAGCAGCGGTTCGAGTTCCGCCGTGCTCTGGGCGATGGCGCGAACGGTGATGCCATCGGCCTGCCCTTTGAGGCAGCGGAGCAGGCGCGCGGTGAGCCCCTTCGGGTCCGAGCCGCCGACCGCGATCAGGACGTTGCCTACCGCGCCCGTCCTATCCCGCTCGATGCTGCGCGCACGTTGTTCCACCAGCCTGCGGCGGGCGGGAAGAAAATGCGGCCCCAGCAGCAGTGTGGGGCCGTCTGGGTAGGAGAGGCTTGGTGCCTCCTGAGTGAAGTTGAGCACCACGTCGCAGGGATAGGCCGGGAGTGCGCGGAAATCATCGATCACGATCACGCGCGCGCCTGACGAACCCAGTCCGGCGATGTAGCTTTCATCGGCGCGGTAACTGTCGAGGACGATTGCCCCGGTCTTCGGCAAACCCGCGAGTTCTTTTGCAGCGCCGAGCGAATTGACGGGGGAGGGCAGGCTCTCGCAGGCAAACCCTGCGGCGCGCACCTGATCGGCGGCAGCATCGTCATACTGTCCGGCAAAGCTGCATGTCGCACCCGAAAGCCGCAAGGCCTCTGCCAATGCGATGCAGCGGCTGAGGTGGCCGAAGCCGATGTCTGCGGTCGCGTCGCAGCGGAAGAGGATCGAGGTCATTGCCGCTCGCGCGTGGCGGCGAACAGGCGCTCTGCCATGTCCCAGTCTTCGGGCCGGTCGATATCGACCGCGCGCGAGGCGGGGAGTTCGATGAAGCGGGCGCTCTCACCGAACACTGGGCGGCGCTCGAGCCACGCATCGCGCGTGCCCCAATAGAACTGGCCCGCGTCGTGAAAGACGGCCGGCAAATCCTGTGTGCGGGTCGAGCGGTGTTCGGGCTGGAGCAGGGCAGGGCTGCCGTCTTCGGCCCGGACAAATCCGCGCTGGGGCGAGTGGCCATAACGCAGCGCAGGAAACACGAAATCGCAGCCCGCCGCGAGTTGGGCGTGCGCGTCTTGCAGGTCTTCAGGCGCGATGAAAGCGGCGGTTGCGTAGATGCAGCAGGCTGCATCAACCGGCCATCCCGCGCCAAGCGCCCATTCCAGCGCATGGACGACGACATCGGTGGTTCCGGCATGATCATCCGACAGCTCGACCGGGCGGGTGAAGGGGACTTGCGCCCCCGCTTCGCGTGCGACTTCGGCGATCTCCTCATCGTCGGTTGTGACGATAATGTGGTCAAACAGCCCCGATTTTGCCGCCGCCGCGATGGGCCACGCGATCATCGGCTTGCCGCAGAACTCGCGGATATTCTTGCGCGGGATGCGTTTGGAGCCGCCGCGCGCGGGAATAATCGCGATATTCACCGCGAAGCCGCCTTACGCACCGCTGCGATCACCTGATCCTGCTGTTCTTCGCTGAGCGTCGGGAACATCGGCAGGCTGATCGCCTCCGCATAATAGCTTTCGGCATTGGGGCAGAGGCCCGGTTCGAAACCGAGTTTGCGGTAATAGGGCTGCAAATAGACGGGCATGTAATGCAGGTTCACAAGGATGCCGCCCGCGCGCAACTCGTCGAAGATCGCGCGGTGATGCGCGGGATCGACGCGGATCACGTAGAGGTGCCAGGCCGAATTTGCCTCGGCCAATTGCCACGGCGTCGTCACCGGCAGATCGGCAAAGGCTGCGTCATAGCGCTGGGCGATCACGCGGCGGCGATCGATGAATTCCTCGAGCCGGTCCAGCTGGCTGAGGCCGAGCGCCGCGTTGATGTCGGTCATGCGGTAATTGTAGCCGAGCCGGTGCTGTTCGTAATACCAGGCGCCCGGATCGCTCTCTTCCATCATGTCGGCATCGCGGGTGATGCCATGGCTGCGATCCAGCTGCATCAGCTTGGCGAGCTCAGCATCGTTGGTGAGCGCCATGCCGCCTTCGCCCGTGGTCACGATCTTGACCGGATGGAAGCTGAAGATGGTGATGTCGCTATATTCGCAGCAGCCGACTGGTCTGTCAGCGTAGGCGCCGCCAATGGCGTGCGAGGCGTCTTCGATGATGCGCACGCCGTGCTTGCTCGCAGCGGCGTGGATCGCGGCCATGTCGCAAGACTGGCCGGTAAGGTGCACCGGTATGATGACCTTGGGCAGCGTTCCTGCAATCGCCGCTTCGTCGAGCTTTTCTGCCAGCAGCTCGGGGCACATGTTGTAGCTGCGCGGGTCAATATCGACGAAATTGACCTCCGCCCCGCAATAGAGCGCCGCGTTGGAGCTGGCGACGAAGGTGATCGGACTGGTCCACACGCGGTCGCCCGGTCCCACGCCGAGCGCCTTGCACGCAATGTGCAGCGCGCTGGTGGCGCTGTTGACCGCGACGGCGTGGTTGGCACCTGCAATCGCGGCAACGGCGTCTTCAAACGCAGGAACCACCGGCCCCTGCGTCAGAAAATCGGATTTCAGAACAGCGACGACCGCCGCAATATCAGCCTCGCTGATCGACTGGCGCCCATAGGGAATGAAATCCGCCATCTTGCGCTCATCACACGGTGTGCGTGGGGTCGACGTGCTGACGGATCAGCTCGCGAATTTGCTCGACATTGAGGAAGTCGGGGTTGGAACCGCTGTTGTAGGCAAAGCCGGGTTCCACCGGCGTTCCGCCGCGCTTTTTCATGTAATCTTCGACGAACTGGTCGCCCGTGCTCGGGAGGATCGCGTAGTACGGCCCCAAATCGACCGTGTTGAGGCTGTCCGAGGTGGTGATCATTTCCTCGTGGATTTTCTCGCCAGGACGAATGCCGACGATCTTCACTTCGCATTCGGGGCCGATCGCCTCGGCCACATCGGTGATGCGGTAGCTCGGGATCTTGGGCACGAAAATCTCGCCGCCATGCGCGTTTTCAAGCGCCCACAGCACCATGTCCACGCCCTCTTTCAGAGAGATGTTGAAGCGCGTCATGGTCGGATCTGTGATCGGGAAGAAACCCTTCTCACGCTGGTTCAGGAAGAACGGGACGACCGAGCCTCGGCTGCCGATGACGTTGCCGTAGCGAACAACCGAGAGGCGCAGGTCGCGCGCGCCGCGCACATTGTTGGCGGCGGTGAAAATCTTGTCCGAACACAGCTTGGTCGCGCCGTAGAGATTGATCGGCGCGGCGGCCTTGTCGGTCGAGAGTGCGACTACGTTCGAAACTTTCGTATCGAAGCAAGCCTCGATCACGTTCTGCGCGCCAAGCACGTTGGTCTTGATGCATTCGAACGGGTTGTATTCGGCCGCCGGCACCTGCTTGAGCGCAGCGGCGTGGACGACGATGTCGATCCCTTCGAATGCGCGGCGCAGGCGGTCTGCATCGCGCACGTCGCCGATGAAATAGCGCAGCTGCGGATATTCTTGCGTCGAGAACTCCTGGCTCATCTCGTATTGTTTCAATTCGTCGCGCGAATAGATGACGAGACGGCGCACACCGGGGTATTTTTCGAGCACTGTGCGGACGAAAGCGCGTCCGAACGAACCGGTTCCCCCGGTCACCAGAATGCTTTTGTTATCCAGCAAGGGACTTCGCTCCTTTTTGCAGGTTTGCGTATCGGGCAATGACAAGCACCCCGCTGATAATGAATGCTGCGCCGAATGACACCGCAGTTGCAACCATAATGCCCCGAATTCCCATGCTTTGTGCCCATTGAATACTCAGCCAGATGTTGAGCCCGATGGTCAGCGCGCTGAAAGCGGACATCATCTCGATCCGTTTGTCGAAATGCAGGAACTTCATATTGTGCATGAAGAAGCCCTGCAGGACGATCGCGATCATGATGTATTGCAGCAGCGGGATGGCGGTGTGGAACGCCTCGCCCAGCAGGATCGGCGCGAACAGCACGGCAAAGCCGTAGAAGGCTGCAGCGGCAATGGCTGCCATTACGAAATAGAGCAGCGAGACCGAGGCGACTTCCTGCATGCCTTCTTCGGCAGCCACTTTCAGCTTGCGGAACAGCCACGGCGTCCACGCCATGACGAAGCTGTAATTGACCATCCAGAAAGCCGAGGCGAACAGCGCGGCAACGCCGTACATCGCGCTCGCTTCGACGCCGAGATAGTGCGCGGCGACCACTTTGTCGGTTGTGCCCACCACCATCACCACCGCACCGGCGGGCCAGTAGAGCACGCCGAAAGAGGCGATGTTGCGGTAAAAGGAGCGCTGCGGAACGCGAAACAGCGTGGGGAGCGTAAAGCCCAGCGTGTAGAGAGAATAGGCCGCGGCAATCGCCATGCCGGCCATGCGGCCCAGCACAACACCGCGCCAGTCCCAGCCCGACATCAGGAAGCCGACGATAAAGGCCATGCTCAGCACCGCCTGAATGACCTGTGTCAGCAGGAATTCCTTGCGGCGGTTGTGAAACTGCTGGAGCGCCAGCACCATGTAGAACACTTCATACAGAAGCGCGGCGACGACGATGCTGATCATCCATGCGCCGGGAAACTTGGTCGCGGTCTCCAGAAAATCACCGAACACCACCGCCACCAGCGAAACGAAGGCGGCGAGGGTGACCATCACGAACAGCGCCGTGTGCGTGAACTGGTCGAGCTGTTTCTGGTCGAGATCGAGGAACCGCATGCGGATCGCGTCCTGCGTCGTCAGGCCGACGACGGGGCGCATGAAGGTCGCATAGGTAATGAACAGCACCCACACGCCGTAGCCTGTGGGATCGAGCATGCGCGTGAGAATCGGCGCGAGCAGAAGCGGGACAAGCGCCTCGATGCTGTTGGCAAAGGCATAAAAGAGCGATTGCAGCGCCAGAAACTTCTGCGCGTTAAACCTGAAGGCTTTTTTTATCATCGACCAATCTTGTGCCGTTACCCCTGTCGCACCCTGCCTCTTGCCGAGCCATTGGCCCCGCCTTCGGTGAGTGCTTGAGAGTTTGTAAACCTAAATTGTTAACGATTGCCTGCGACAACGTTCTTCATTCCTTGCCGGCACATTCGGCAGGGCTGGGATCAACCGGTTGTCTTGGGGTAAATCACAAGTGGCTTTCAATGCGGTAAAACAGGTCGAAACTTTCGACGAATTTACGCAGGAACCCGTAGCGCAGCCCGTCGTCGAGACGCGCCCGACGCGCTATGATCTCGCCGCCGCGCTGATGATCGTGCGCGAGATGGAAACATCCCCCGGACGTGCGGCCGTTTATGAAGAGATCAAGGCCAAGAACGCGATCTATCGCCTTGTTGACCGGCTCTATATTTTCGCGGGCAAGCCGGTCTTCCAGCCGCTGATCCTGTTTCTCTACATGATCAAATGCGTCGTCTCGCTCGGTCCGACGAAGGATGAGGGCAGCGAAGCGGTTTCGATTGCGAACTTCCCGAACGAACACAAGACCATCGACCGCATTGCCGCCTTGGTCCCCGATATGAAGCTCCACCGTATCGCCGCGGCGCGCAAACACCTTGCCAATCCGGCAAATCTGGCCGCCGCGCTGACCATGCTCAAGGCTGCACCGCGCCTCTGGTCTTTCCTGCGCGTGATGGTGCGCCGACACAGTTTTATGCCCTCCGCGCGGATCGCCAGCGCGCTTGCCTTCTACATCCGTTTCTCGCAGCTCTTTGCCAACAATCCCGCTTTGCAGGCAGCAATCGTGGCGAGCAATTACAGCCCCGAAAGCGTCGGCATGGCGGCCGCCGCGCATCGCCACGGCAGGCGGGTCGTCTATTCGAACCATGCGCCTGTTCCGGCGAACGGTCAGGTGGTCCCGCCCGTGCTTGCCGATTGCGCGCTGTTCTATGGCGAGGAAACCACCCGCACTTACCAACGCCGCGCGCGCTGCACCGCCGAGGTCGGTCTGATCGGTCAGCCCGGAACGGCCCGCCGAATGGAATTCCACGACGAGGTTCGCACCGTGGGGATCTTCCTCACTTCGGGAACCAAGGCTGATGTGCTGCAAAGCCTGATCGCGACCATCCGTGTCGATCTGCCAGAGGCGCGCATCATCGTGCGCCAGCATCCCGTTCTGCTGCTCAAAACCGATTTTTCATCCATCGGTGTTGATGATCCGAACACCGAGCTCACCATCGGCAACCCGCTCGATGACGAGATTGCCGCCTGCGACATGGTGATCTGCGGCAATAGCGGTGTTGCCATGAATGTGCTGAGCGGAGGGCGTCCGGTCGCCTATCTCTCCAGCCTCGATGGTATCAAATTCGACGCCAACGGCTTTGTCGCCAGCCGCCTCGTGCTGTCTGTGCCGTGGTGGACCGATGACATCTACGACCGGCTCAGGGGGTTCTATCAGGCCCCCGGCTGGAGCGGAGTGATGCGCAGCTACGATGCATCCTACGAAGCGGATATCGACCGGATGAAGCGTGATGCGGCGGCTGTCCTGCTGCGTCATTTGCGCCCGGAAGTTGCCGCACCGGATGCGCCCGCTTCACAGCCACGGGCCGCCTGATAGCGCACCTGCGCCGCGCAGAATTGCGGCAAATCGCTTCCCTTCGCCTGCGCCTTTGAATACGGCCCGCGGATGACTCCACACGAACGCAGCGGCCTCGCCTATGCAGTCACCGGTTTTGCCGTGCTTTCCTGCGGCGATGCGGTGGTCAAAAGCATGGCAGGAGAATGGCCTCCCTACGCGGTGGCAGCGCTCCGATTTGCCATCGGTGCGATCGGTCTTTCGGTGCTGTTGTGGCGCAAGGAAGGGGTGGAGGCATTCAGGCCCCAGAACTGGAAGCTCCAGCTCGCGCGCGGTATCTGCCTCGCTTTCGCGTCTGCATGCTTCTTCACGGCGCTGTTCATCATGCCAATGGCCGAGGCGATGGCGATCGGCTTTCTCGCGCCGATATTGACGCAGGCGTTTGCTGGCCTGTTCCTGCGAGAAAAGGTCCGCCCCAAGGTTTATCTGGTTTCTGTCGCCGCACTGGCTGGGGTTGCGATGATCTTGCGGCCCAACCTCGCCGAGCTCGGCCTTGCCGCTTTCTTGCCGGTAGGCTCGGCCATATTTTTTGCGCTGATGATGGTTGCCAACCGGGCGAGCGCGGGGCAGGGCAGCGCGCTTTCGGCGCAGGCTTTCATCGCGCTCTTCTGCGCTCCGATCCTGATTGTCGGTGCAACCGCAGCCAAGTTTTCGGGCGTTCCCTCGCTCGATTTCGGGTGGCCAAGCTGGGATGTCGCGGCGCGCTGCGCTGTCGTCGCGGTAACCGCCAGTACCGCGCACTGGCTTGCCTATATCGGCACCACGCGCGCAGGAGCCGCGCAAGTGGCCCCTGCAATCTATGTGCAAATGCTGGTCGTCGTCGTGCTGGGATGGGCATTCTTCGGGGAGATTCCCGATACGATGACGCTGATCGGAGCGAGCGTGATCATCGCCTCGGGCCTTTACCTGTGGCGCGACGGGGTGCGCGCCGGCAAGATTGCCGAATTGCAGGCGGAGCGGACGTAAGTTGCGCTTATTGCTTCAAGCCTTATTCAACTTTCTGGCGTTAACCACGCGGTCCTGAAATCAGGGGAATATCACGAAAAATGTGCGGCATTATCGGCATTGTAAGCTCGAACAGCGTAGCAGACCGTCTGGTCGATGGCCTCAAGCGGATGGAATATCGCGGCTATGACAGCGCCGGGATCTGCACGCTTCACGACGATCAGATGATCCGCCGCCGTGCCGAGGGCAAGCTGATCAATCTCGTCGGCGTTCTCGCCAATGATCCTGCGCCCGGCAATGTCGGGATCGCGCACACCCGCTGGGCCACTCACGGTGCGCCGACGGCGGCGAATGCACACCCTCATGCGACCGGTGAGGTGGCACTGGTGCACAACGGAATTATCGAGAATTTCAAAGAGTTGCGCGCGGAAATGGCGGCGGCTGGGCGGACTTTCGAAAGCGAGACCGATACCGAAGTGGTCGCGCATATGCTCTCGGTCCAGCTTGAGCGCGGGCTCGACCCGCTCGACGCTGTGCGCGAAGTATTGCCCCGCCTGCGCGGCGCCTTCGCCCTGGCCATCACCTTCCGCCAGTATCCCGATCTTCTGGTCGGCGCGCGGCTCGGCTCGCCCCTGGTCGTGGGCTATGGCGAGGACGAGATGTTCCTCGGCTCCGACGCTCTCGCGCTTGCCCCGTTGACGCAAAAAATCACCTATCTGGAAGAAGGCGATTGGGTGGTTGTCGGCCGCACCAATGCGCAGGTGTTCGACAGTGACGGTAACCCTGTGGACCGCCCGATCCAGGCTTCGGGTGCTTCCGCCGCACAGGTCGAGAAGGGCAATTACCGTCACTTCATGCAGAAGGAAATCTACGAGCAGCCCACGGTCGTGGCGCAGACGCTTTCTTCCTATCTGCGCCGTGAAGATGTGTCGGTTGCGCTGCCGCAGTTCGATTTCGATCTTTCGACGATCAGCCGATTGACCATCGTGGCTTGCGGCACCTCCTACTACGCTGGTTTGGTTGCGAAATACTGGTTCGAGCAGTTTGCCCGCGTGCCTGTCGATATCGATTTTGCGTCCGAATTCCGGTACCGCGAACCCGTGCTCGAAGAGGGCGGTCTGGCGCTTTTCATCTCGCAAAGCGGCGAGACTGCCGACACGCTGGCAGCGCTGCGTCATTGCAAGGAAATCGGGCAGGTGATCGCGGTCGTGGTCAATGTTCCGACCAGTTCGATGGCGCGCGAGGCCGATCTGCTGCTGCCGACGCACGCCGGCCCCGAAATCGGCGTCGCTTCGACCAAAGCCTTCACCTGCCAGCTCGCCGTTCTGGCCGCCTTGGCTGCGCATATGGCGGTGAAGAAAGGCAAGATGAGCCGCGAGGAGGAGCGCGAAGTCGTAAAGCACCTGCTCGAAGCTCCGGCGGCGCTCAACGCCGCGCTTGCGCATGATGATGACATTGCAGCGATGGCGCCGCTGATCGCGCCTGCTCGCGACGTGCTGTATCTGGGCCGTGGTCAGGACTTTCCAATTGCCCTCGAAGGCGCTCTGAAGCTCAAAGAAATCAGTTATATACACGCCGAAGGCTATGCCTCGGGCGAGATGAAGCACGGGCCGATTGCGTTGATCGACGATGACGTGCCTGTGGTCGTCATCGCCCCTTCGGGACCGCTGTTCGAGAAAACCGTATCCAATATGGAGGAAGTTCGTGCGCGCGGCGGCAAGGTCGTGCTGATTTCCGACGCCAAGGGCATTGCTGAAGCGGGCGAGGGCTGCCTTGCCACGATCGAAATGCCGGTGGTCCATCCGCTGATTGCGCCGCTGGTCTATGCCATCCCGGTGCAATTGCTGGCCTATCACGTCGCTGTCGTGAAGGGCACCGACGTCGATCAGCCGCGCAATCTCGCCAAGTCGGTGACGGTCGAGTAAACGTTAACGACAAGCCGCCGGAACGGGCAAAACTTTTCGTCGCTTCAGGGGTTGGAACTTTACCGCGCCCTAACCTTTCGGGGTTAATGCTCACGGCGTGAGCGAGCCCCAAACCCCTGCCCAAACTCCCGCGACGACGGTGGTTGACCAAGATCTGCCATTCGCGGCGGTTCTTGGCCTGTCCAAGAACAACGAGGCCGACTGGTCGCGCCTGCGCGGATTGCAGCCCGAAGGCTTTGCAAAGCTTACGTTTTACAGGGCTTGGGTGAACGCCGCGCTGGGCGTCTTCGTCGCGCAGATGTATCTCGGCACGGTCGGGCCGCTGCTGGTCGGGCTCTGGCTCGCCACGCTGGTCGCAGTGCATGTTCGCTCGGCACTCAACGACCGACAACTGGTCGCAAGAAATCGTGACAAGCCCACTGCAGTGCGATCACGCGGGCAGTTGATGATGACTGTCTGTTCAAGCTTGCTCTGGGGCATTGCGCTCATCGGTTTCACCGCAGCCGGCACGCCCGAACAGGCGGTCGCGGTTCTGGTCGTTGCGGTCCTGCTGATGGCGACCAGCGTCTATTTCCTTTCGTCAGCGCCGATCAGCATTCTTGTGCATATCGGCATCCTCAGCGTCTCGGCTGCGGTTCACTATGCCGCCAACGGCGATGTCTTCGTGGTCGGTGCGATCTTCCTGTTCGCGATCGCCACTGTGCTCGGCACGGTTGAAGTCGGGCGCAGCTATCTTTCCGCGCGCATCGCCGAGGCTGCAATTGCGGAGAAGGAAGAGGTGGTGTCGCTGCTGCTGCGCGAATTCGAAGAGAACGAGGCGGACTGGCTTTGGGAAATCGATATTCGCCGCCGCTTGCGCTCGGTCAGCCCGCGCTTTGCCTTTGCGCTGAGCGCGACCGATTCCGAGGTCGAGGGCAAGCCGCTGCTCGAACTGATCGCCGGCAAGAACTGGGACAGCGGCGAATTC
This sequence comes from Erythrobacteraceae bacterium, assembly GCA_002706445.1. Taxonomy (GTDB): domain Bacteria; phylum Pseudomonadota; class Alphaproteobacteria; order Sphingomonadales; family Sphingomonadaceae; genus Erythrobacter. The sequence continues at coordinate 3,685 of PALE01000033.1, read as the reverse complement.
CCGCCGAGCCTTCACGAACTTGCCGAAAAGCTGCGCAACCGCGAGAACTTCTCCAACCTCATCGTCCATGTGACAATCAAGGGCGAAGAGCGCTGGTGGGAGCTTTCGGGCACGCCGATGCGCGACGACCGCGGCCGATTCGTCGGTTTCCGCGGCGTCGGTTCGGACGTCACCGAACAGCGCGAATCTTCCGAGAAGATCGCTTACCTCGCCCGCTATGACACGCTCACATCACTGCCCAACCGCCTCATGCTCACCGAGGCGCTGGGCGATGCGCTGGAATATGCGCGCCAGTGGCGCACGCGCTGCGCGCTGATGATGGTCGATCTCGATCGCTTCAAGGCGGTCAACGATTCGCTCGGCCATATGACGGGTGACAAGCTGCTGGCGCAGGTGTCCTCGCGCTTGCAGGCGCTGACTGGCGACAATGCCATGGTCGGGCGGCTGGGCGGCGACGAGTTCGCCATCGTCGTGCGCGATGCAAGTGATCCCAACTTCGTGCGACAACTCGCGATGAAGGTCATCCAGTCGCTGTCCGAACCCTATCAGGTCGACAACCACACGCTGTATGTCGGTGCCAGCGTCGGCTCGGCGGTTGGTCCGCGTGACGGACGCACGGTCGAGGAACTGATGCGCAACGCCGACCTCGCGCTCTACCGTGCGAAGGATGTCGGCGGCGGCGAGCATTGCCGTTTCGAGCCGATGCTCCACGCTTCGGCAGAAGAACGCCGCCAGCTTGAGGCATCGCTGCGCAAGGCGCTGGGCCTCGATGAATTCGTGCTGCATTATCAGCCGGTCGTCGATGCGCGCAGCGAGAACGTTGTCAGCTTCGAAGCGCTCGTGCGATGGAACAGCTCCGATCACGGCTTCGTCAGCCCGGGCAAGTTCATCCCGCTTGCCGAAGACACACGCCTGATCGTGCCGATCGGCAAATGGGTGCTGCGTCAGGCCTGTCTGGAAGCGCGCAACTGGCCCGATCACGTCAAGGTCAACGTCAACGTCTCGCCCGAACAGCTGCTCGAACCCGACTTCCATCAGGAAGTGGTCGACGCGCTGGCCGCCAGCGGTCTGCGCCCCGAACGGCTCGAAATCGAAGTGACCGAGAGCATCTTCCTGCGCGATGCGAGCGTGGCCCGCAACGCGCTCGAACAGGCAATGGCACTGGGCTGCTCGATCGCGCTCGATGATTTCGGGACCGGCTATTCTTCACTCGGCTATCTGCGCAAACTGCGGTTCTCGACGATCAAGGTGGACCGCACCTTCGTGCAGGGCGCAGCGACCGGCGCAAACGAAAGTCTTGCGATCATCAATGCCGTGGTCGCCATGGCGAAGAGCATGAACATGACCACCACTGCCGAGGGCGTGGAGGATGCCGAGCAGGCCGAACTGATCCGCAATCTGGGCTGCGACAAGATCCAGGGCTTCTACTTCGGACGCCCGATGTCGAGCGATGAAGCGCTGCGGCTGTTCAACGCCAAGGAAGTCGAAGCCAGCAAGCGCCGGGCGTAGGTCTCGCAAGGCCCCGCAGGGGGCCGTGCAGCAATTACGCCGAGATCAGGCTGGTAACGAGGTTTTCGAAAATCCCGCGTCCGTCTGCACCGCCGAGCGAGGCGTGGGCAGCGGGTTCGATCGCGCGTTCGGGGTGCGGCATCATGCCGAGCACTCGGCCATTCGCTGACAGCACGCCGGCAATGTCGCGGCGCGAGCCATTGGGATTGTCGGTGTAGCGGAATGCCACGCGGTCTTCGGCCTCGAGCGCGTCGAGCGTCGCTTCGTCGGCGAAGTAGTTGCCGTCGTGATGCGCGACCGGAATACGCAGCTTCGCGCCTTTTTCGTAGCCGGTAGTGAAGGGCGAGCTCGTGTTGGCGACCTCGAGCTCCACCGTCTTGCACACGAAACGCTGTCCCGCATTGCGCATCAACGCACCGGGAAGCAGGCCGCTTTCGGTCAGGACCTGAAATCCGTTGCACACGCCCAGCACCGGCACGCCGCGCTCGGCTGCTGCAACAACGGCGCGCAAAACCGGGCTCTTGGCTGCCATCGCGCCCGAGCGCAGATAGTCGCCATAGGAGAACCCGCCGGGCAGGGCGATGAAGTCGAGACGGTCGGGCAGGTCGGCATCGCCGTGCCAAACGCGGATCGCCGCTTCACCCGTTACCGCTTCGATAGCCACCGCCATGTCGCGGTCACAGTTGGAGCCGGGGAAGGTGATAACCGCCGCGCGAAAGCTGTTCGACGGGGCGGCCATCAGGCGGGCTCCATCTTTTCGATCACGAAGTCCTCGATCACCATGTTGGCGAGCAATTGCTCGCACATCTTGGTGAGGGTCGCGTCATCAGTGCCGTCGGCGACTTCCATTTCGATCATCCGGCCGATCCGCACGTCCTCGACCCCTTCGAAGCCCATGTGGTCGAGCGAGTGGTGCACCGCGCGACCCTGCGGATCGAGCACGCCGGGCTTGAGGCGGACGAGGATGCGAACTTTCATGGGGCTGGGTGTCCTCAATGAATGGAAAGGTTGCGCGCAGCCTATAGCGGCTTTGCGCTCATACGCAATTGGTGCGCGTGACTATCACCCGTCGCTTTCCCTCTCGATGACGACTGCGGGCGGGCCCTCGCGCATTGTTCCCGGGAGGACTTGCGGGCGCGTGATTTCGGGCTCTTCGGGCAGCACCAGAAACTCGACCGCATCCTCCGGCGCGAGATAGCGCTGCGCCATTGCCTGCAGGTCTTGCGCCGTCACCGCCTTGAGCAGTTCCGGCCCTGCAAGCCAGCGGTCGAGCCGTTCGGGCTTGGTCTGCGCGCGCGAGGCGAGGCCCATCCACCCGCCCAGCGATTTCAAAGCATTGTCATAGGCTTCGAGCATCGGCTGCCGCGCGCGCTCGATCAGATCGGGATCGGCAGGGGTGCTGCGGAAGTCCTCAAGCAATTCCCTGAATACTCCGCGCACCGTTTCGACCTCGCTGCTCGCGACGGGCGCAAACAGGACGAAGGTTCCGTAGTCGCGGTAAACCGAGCTAGGCGAGCTGCTCGCCTGCGTGGCATAGGCCTGACCCAGATCCTCGCGCAGCCGGTCGGTGAGCTCGATCCGCAGCATCCTTGCCAGCAGGCCGAGTTCGATGGTTTCCTTGAGGTCGCTATCGTCGCGCGTCGGCCAGATCATTCGCACCCACGCCTGATCGGCTTCACCGCCGTGGCGCAAGATATATTCGCCGCGGGCATCGGTGAAGCTGCGAATCCGCGCTTCCTCGCGCGGGTTGAACTCCGCCTCGCGCATCGGCAGCGCGCCGAGCGTGGCAGCCACCGCCTCGATTGCCGCATCCTCGTCGATATCGCCGACCAGTGCGACCTCGATGGCTCCGTTGGCGAAGCGATCGGCGATGACATCGCGCAATTGCTCGTAAGTGCGCTCGCGGAACGCCTCGCGGTCTTGCAGCGTGTAGAGCGGATCATTGTCCGACAAGATCGCTCCGCTCGCGGCGGTGTAAGCGCCGGAGGGCGTGGAGCCGAGCGCCTCGAAGAAATCGTCGATCCCGCGCTTGAACTGGTCCAGGCCTTCGGGACGGTAGCCGGTGTCGGTCAGTCCCGCGGCGACCAGTTGCATCTGCAAGTCGAGATCGCGCGGTGTGGTAGTGCCGGAAAAGTTGAACGATTCCGCGCTGTTCGCCACCCGCAGACTGACGCTG
>PALE01000032.1 GCA_002706445.1 Erythrobacteraceae bacterium | reverse complement strand
TCATGGCGCTCGACGTGGACCGCCACCTCGCCAAGCAGCGCGCCTACGGACTCTGATCCGTCAGGCGAAGAAGTGGCGGAACGGCCCAGAAGGCTCGAACTTCTTCCACTTCCCCGCTTCGAGCGCGAGACGATCGGCCATTGCAAAGAAGACCGCGGGATTTGCGACAAACCCGAAGTGGCTCGAAATGACCTCAATGTTTTCATTGATGGCATCGGTCTTCCCGAAGCAATTGCGCCATGAAGTGATGCCGTCCAGCTTGCTGTAGATCGCAGAGCTGGGCACGGGCAGCAGCTCGCTGCCCTCGGCATAGCGGGCCTTTGACTTTTCGGAGGTAAAATCATTGCCGGTCGCCGCCTGATAGACGTTGGCGAGGCTGGTCGCATAAGGGTTGCCCGTGAACGGACTGCCCAGCGTGATGACCTGCCGGATATCGTCGGGATCGCGGCGCGCGGCCTCGCGGGCGATCACCCCGCCCAGGCTCCAGCCGACAAGGCTTACCGTCTTGCCCGTCTTGGCGCGGATTTGGGCAATGCGTTCAGCGACATGCTCGCCATTTTCGCCAACGGTGTGCTGGTCGAAATTCCAGCCGAGGTCGAGCGGATAGACGTCATAGCGCAGCTGCATAAGGAAACTGCGCAGAAGGACGGTCATCTGGTCGTTGGTCGCAAATCCGGGCAGCACCATAACGGGGTGGCGATCACCGCGCGGCGCTCTCGCCAGCAGGGGTGACAGCATGAACAGCGACATGGTTTCGCTCATCAGCCGCAGCGGCTCCGACATGGCGAGCGCGAGCGAGGGTGCCGTGATCTCTTCCGGGTCGCCCGAATATCCTGTCATCGCTAGTCCAAGGCTGGCCAATCTATAATTCCTTGCTCAAAATCGCGTCCCGATCGCTTTTCCTGCTTCTGAAAATGCAGACTGGCAGAGTTTGCGCAAGCCACACCCTAGCGTTTTGATGAGTCGGAATGGGAGCCAAGGCAGGCTTAAAGGTTGAACATACAAAAGCGATTCCATTGCAGGACGGACATGCACCCTATTGCCGACGGCCTTTTCACACCCAGCAATCCGCCCCGACTGATCGGCGGGCGCGATGTTGCGAGCGGCCGGATCGTGTTCCCCTGCCCCGAAAACGACCGTTTCGAGCCGGTGCCGTTGAGCAGTGAAGGAACACTGTGGTCCTACACGATCCAGCGGTTCCGGCCCAAGAGCCCGCCCTATGCCGGGCCTGAAGATTTCCGTCCCTGGGCCATCGGCTATGTCGAACTGCCCGGCGAAACCATTGTCGAGGCACGCATCACCAATGTCGATTTCGACGACATCGAGATCGGCATGGAGCTTCGCTTGACCGCGGTTCCGCTCGACCCCGAAGACCAGAATTCGCCCGCGATTCCCGCATTCGAACCGATTGGAGCTACCGCATGAGCGACGTGTGCATCATTGGAGCGGGCATCCATCGCTTTGGCCGGACCGATGGCATGACCGGCGTCGATCAGGGCGTCTTCGCGGTGCGCGAGGCTCTGAAAGATGCGGGCGTCGAATGGAACCACATCCAGTTTGCCTATGGCAGTTCGGATGCAGCGGGCAATCCCGATACGATGGTGGACCAGCTGGGCCTTACCGGCGTGCAGTTCATCAACGTGCGCAATGGCTGCGCGGCAGGCGGTTCCGCGCTGTTTTCCGCACAGATGGCTATCAAATCGGGCGAATATGACATCGGCATAGCGGTCGGCTTCGACAAGCATCCGCGCGGCGCTTTCGACGCCAAACCGAGCGAATACAATCTGCCCGAATGGTATGGCGACGCTGGCTATATGGTAACGACGCAGTTCTTCGCGATGAAGATCCAGCGTTACATGCATCTCTATGGCATTTCGCGCGAGACGCTGGGCCGGATTGCCGAAAAGGCGTTCCGCAACGGCGCGCTTACCCCGCATGCATGGCGCCGCGATCCGGTTGCGCTCGACACCATTCTCGACGCGCCGATGATCAGCGATCCTTATTCGAAGTTCATGTTCTGCTCGCCCGGCGAAGGCGGCGTCGCGCTGATCCTTGCAAGCGAGAAGAAGGCCCGCGAACTGGGCAAGCCGCTGGTGCGGCTGAAAGCGGCCACCATGCGCACGCGCCCTCCGGGCAGTTTCGAAGTGTTCGCCCCGTCGATCGATGTGGAGCGCGGCGGCTCTGCAACCAATATTGCCAGCCGCGACGCGTTCGAGATGGCGGGTATCGGGCCGCAGGACATTTCGGTCGCACAATTGCAGGACACCGAATGCGGCGCGGAAATCATGCACATGGCCGAAAACGGTTTCTGCGCCGATGGCGATCAGGAAAAATGGATTGCCGAAGGTCTGACCGAGATCGGCGGCAAGCTGCCGGTCAACACCGATGGCGGCTGCCTTGCCTGCGGCGAACCGATTGGCGCCTCGGGACTGCGGCAGGTCTATGAAAATGTCATGCAGCTGCGCGGCGATGCCGGTGACCGGCAAGTGTCCGGCAACCCCCGCACCGCCTACAGCCACGTCTATGGCGCCCCGGGCGTCTCGGCCGTCACTATCATGGAAATCTGAGCCATGGATATCGAGCTTTCCCCCGAAGACATCGCCTTCCGCGACGAAGTGCGCGCCTTCCTTGCGGCCAATCTGCCCGCCAAGGTCAAGCGCGGAGCAGCAAGCTCGCCGACCGTGTTCGTCGAACCCGATATCGGGCAGGACTGGAACGCTATCCTGCAAGACAAGGGCTGGCTCAGCTATCAATGGCCCGAAGAAGTCGGCGGCACGGGCTGGACTCCGGTCCAGCGCTATCTGTTCGAAAAGGAATGTGCGCTCGCCGGTGCGCCCAATCTCACCGTGCTCGGCCTCAAGCTGGTCGCGCCGGTGATCTATTCCTTCGGTACGCCGGAACAGAAAGCCTATTATCTTCCGCGCATCCTTTCCGGTGAGGACTACTGGTGTCAGGGCTTCTCGGAGCCCGGCGCTGGCTCGGACCTCGCCTCGCTCAAGACTCAGGCCGTGCGCGATGGCGATCGCTATATCGTCAACGGTTCGAAGATGTGGACCACCCATGCGCACTGGGCGAACAAGATCTTCTGCCTTGTGCGCACCGACAATGAAGTGCGCAAACAGGCCGGAATTTCCTTCCTGCTGATCGACATGGACCAGCCGGGCATCTCGGTCCGCCCGATCCTGACGCTGGCGGGCGACCACGAGGTGAACCAGGTCTTCTTCGAAGACGTCTCGGTGCCGGTCGAGAACCTCGTCGGCGAGGAAGGGCAAGGCTGGGGCATCGCAAAGTTCCTGCTCGAAAACGAGCGCGGTGGATCGTGCCACGCGCCCAAGCTGCTCTACGATCTCGATACAATCGCCGAAGCCGCTGCCGACCAGCCCGACGGGCGCGGTGGCAAGCTGGCCGATGACCGCGACTGGAAACGTCGTCTGGGCAAGCTGAAACTGCGCGCGCAGGCGCTCGAAATGATCGAGCTGAAGATTCTGGCAGAAATCGCCAGCGGACGCGCTCCCGGGCCGCAGACGTCGCTGACCAAAATGCTGGCATCGAACCTGCGGCAAGATGTCGATCTGCTCGCAGTCGATCTTTACGGCGCTGCCGGACTGGAGCTGGACCGCGCGCGGCCGCTTTACGGCGACAACGCCCCTGCCCCGCTCGAAAGCCCGCAGTCGCAAGTGGCCTCGGCGCGCTATCTCAACAGCCGGGCGTGGACTATATTCGGCGGCACCAATGAGGTGCAGGCAACAATCATAGCAAAAACAGTGCTCGGCCTTTGAGCCGGCCCCTTGTCACCGTGGAGAGGATCTAATGCAGCTTAGCCGTGAACAACTTGTGCAGGCGTTTCGGCGCATGTGCACAATCCGGGCGTTCGAAGAACGCCTGCACGATGAAATCGCAACCGGCGAGATCGCCGGCTTCACCCACCTCTATTGCGGTCAGGAAGCCGTGGCAGTCGGGGTGTGCGAACATCTCGATGCCGCTGACAAGATCGTCTCGACCCACCGCGGCCACGGTCACTGTCTCGCCAAGGGCTGCGATGTCACCGACATGATGAAGGAAATCTGGGGTTCGAGCGAAGGGCTGTGCAAGGGCCGCGGCGGCTCGATGCACATTGCCGACGCCGATGTCGGCATGCTCGGCGCGAACGGCATCGTGGGCGCAGGCGCTCCTATTGCGGTGGGCGCGGCCATGTCACTCAAGATCGATGGCGAAGGCAAGGTCGCCATTACCTTCTCGGGCGACGGCGCGTGCAACCAGGGCACGACCTTCGAGGCCATGAACATGGCGGTCGTGACCAAGGCTCCGTGCATCTTCGTCTTCGAGAACAACCACTATTCCGAACACACCGGCTTCGAATATGCGGTCGGCACGTCCAAGGACATCGCCAGCCGGGCCGAAGCCTTCGGCATGAAGGTCTGGCGCGGCGACGGCTGCGATTTCACCTCGGTTTATGAAACCATGCGCGAAGTGCTCGAATATGTGCGCGCGGGCAACGGCCCTGCCGCTGTCGAATTCGACACCGAGCGTTTCTACGGCCACTTCGAAGGCGACCCGCAGAACTATCGCGGCGAAGGCGAGCTCGATCGCATCCGCGAAACCCGCGATTGCCTCAAGATTTTCCGCGCGCAGGCGACCGGGGCGAAGCTGCTCGACGATGCCGAACTCGATGCGATCCAGCAGGCTGCAATCGACGATGTCGATGCCGCCGTTCAGGCCGCACGCGCAGCGCCCCGGCCCACGGCCGATGACGTCACCAAAGACGTCTACATCGAATATTGAGGGAGAGCGGACCAATGGCAAAAATGATGTATCGCGACGCCGTCCTGTCCACGCTCCACGAGGAGATGGAACGCGACGAGAGTATCGTCGTTCTGGGCGAAGATGTGGTTGGCGGCATGGGCACGGCAGGTGGACCGGAGGCCATCGGCGGTATCTGGTCGACCTCGACCGGCCTGTTCGACAAATTCGGCGCGAACCGCGTGATCGACACCCCGATTTCGGAGAGCGCGATCATGGGCGCTGCAGGCGGCCTCGCGCTGACCGGCAAGCGGCCAGTCGCAGAGCTGATGTTCGCCGACTTCATCGGCGTCAGCCTCGACCAGATCTGGAACCAGATAGCCAAGTTCCGCTATATGTTCGGCGGCAAGACCCGCTGTCCGGCAGTGCTTCGCATGGCCTATGGCGCAGGCTTCAACGCCGCCGCGCAGCACAGCCAGAGCGTGCACCACATCCTGACCGGTATGCCCGGCCTCAAGGTTGTGATGCCGTCGACACCCGAAGACGTTAAAGGCCTGCTTCGCACTGCATTGCGCGGCGATGACCCTGTCATCTTCCTCGAACACAAGGCGCTCTACGCAGTCGAAGGCGAAGTGCCCGATGGCGATTACACCATCCCCTTCGCCCACGCCCGCCAGGTGCGTTCGGGCGAGGATGTGACCATTATCGCCACCGGTCTGATGGTCGGCATTGCCGAAGCGGCTGCAGAAGAATTGGCCGAGGACGGCATCGGATGCGACGTCATCGACCTGCGCACGACCAGCCCGCTCGACGAAGAAGCGATCCTCGATTCGGTTGAAGTCACCGGACGACTGGTGATCGTCGACGAGGCTCCGCCGCGCTGCAATCTTGCGACCGACATTTCGGCAATTGTCGCGCAGAAGGCCTTTGCCAGCCTGCGCGCCCCGATCGAAATGGTCACCGCCCCGCACTCGCCCATCCCCTTCGCGCTGGAGCTGGAACAGGCCTACCTGCCTTCCTCCGACGATGTCGAAGCGGCGGTGCGCAAGACTCTGGCCTATCGTTAAAGGAGGCCATTATGAGCACTCTTCGTCCCTTCTGTATGCCCAAATGGGGCATCGAAATGTCCGAAGGCACCATTGCCGAATGGCTTGTCGCCGAAGGCGCGGCCTTCAAGAAAGGCGATGTTCTTTGCCTGATCGAGACTGCCAAGATCTCCAACGAAGTCGAAGCTGAACGCGACGGCGTGCTGAGCCGTATCGTTGCGCCTGCCAATGGCGAAGCGGAGCCGGTCGGCGCATTGCTGGCCGTGTTCGGCGACGGGTCGGAAGACGCCGCCGCTCTCGACGCTTTCGTCGAAGGCTTCGTTCCGGCAGAAAGCACCGGCAGCGCGGGCAAGAAGAAAGGCGCAAAGAAGGCCGCTGCCAAAGTGGCAGACACCCCTTCCCCTGCACCCTCTTCTTCCCCTGCAAAGACCCCGATCAAGATCGACACCAACCGTCCGATCAGCCCCAAGGCGCTCGAACTGGCGGAGGCCGAAGCGGTCGACATCAGCGGCATCGAGGGTTCGGGTCGCAATGGCCGCATCACCTTTCAGGATGTCCAGCAGGCGCTTCGCGGTCCTGCCAATCCGGTGCTCAAGGGCCCGCTTGCCAATGTCGAGGAAGACCGTTCGGTCTTTGCCTCGCCGCTTGCCCGGCGTATCGCCGCGCAGAATGGCATTGCGCTCGCCGGCGTCACCGGCACCGGTCCGCGCGGTCGCATCTGCAAGAAAGACGTGTTTGCGCTGATCGAGGCAAGCGATGGATCGCGCACGGCGGAATTCCGCCTTGTCGACAACACACCGCGCGCAGTGCCTTTCGACAATATCCGCAAGATCGTCGCTCAACGCCTGACCGCAGCGAAGCAGGAAATCCCGCATTTCTACCTGCGTATCAGCGTAAAGGCCGATGCGCTGCTGGCTTTGCGCAAGACCGCCAATCTGGTGCTCGGCGCAAAGGCTTCGGTCAATGACTATATCGTGCTTGCCGCGGGCAAGGCGCTGGCCGAGCATCCTGACGTGAACGTGCAGCTTCACGGCGAGGAAGTGCACCGCTTCCCGCACGCCGATGTCGCGGTTGCTGTCGCAAGCCCCAAGGGGCTGGTGACGCCGATCGTGCGACAGGCGAACCGGATGCGGATCGACCAGTTGGCGCAGCGCACCCGCGCCCTGATCGACAAGGCGACCGAAGGGCGGCTCGGCTATGACGATATGGACGGCGGCACTTTCACCGTCTCCAACCTCGGCATGTTCGGGATCGAGAACTTCGACGCGATCATCAACCCGCCGCAATGCGCAATCCTTGCGGTTGGCGCGGCATCGCGCCAGCCGGTCGAAACCGAAGAGGGCGATATTGCGTTTGCAACCAAAATCCCGCTGACGCTTTCGGTCGATCACCGGGCGATTGACGGCGCGCTGGGCGCGCAGTTCCTCGCCACGTTGAAGCAATTGCTGGAAGAGCCCGAGCGGCTGTTCGCCTGAACGCGATTCTGAAAGGATAGAGCCATGCCCACACCCGGATCGCTGCCATCAATGGCCCCGATTGCGCAGCTTGCCTATGTGCCAAGCGATTTTGACGCGACAGTCAAATACTGGACCGAGACGATGGGCGTCGGCCCGTTCTTCCTGATCGAGAACATCGCGCTCGACGACATGCGCTATCGCGGTGAACCGACCGAGGCACGCTTTACCGTCGCCATCGCCTATTGGGGTGATGTGCAGATCGAACTGGTGAAGGCCGAGAACGACGCGCCCGCGCACTACAATGGCGAATACGGCGTGAAGGACCAGCTTCACCACGTGCTGCAGATCGTCGACGATTTCGATGCGGCAGCAGCCGAGGTCGAGCGCAAGGGCGGCGAGGCTATCGTCTCTGGCGGTTTCGGCGGCGGCAAGTTGGCCTATTTCGATATGGGCGCAGGTCCTGGCGGACTGGTCGAAGTGCTCGAACCCGCAGAGGGAGCACAGGACCTGTTCGATATGATAAAGCAGGCCGGAATCGACTGGGACGGCAGCGATCCGATCCGCAAACTGGGGTAATTCATGACGATTTCAGCTGAAGCACAGGCGCTCGCCGAGCGGGTAGAGAGCTTTGTCCGCACGCAGGTAATGCCGTTCGAGAAGGACCCGCGCAACGGCGAGCACGGACCGACCGACGAACTGGCGCTCGAACTCAAGGCGCTGGCCCGCGAGGCCGGCGTGCTTACCCCGCATATCCGCCCGGACGGTTCACACTTCACCCATCTCGAAACCGCCCTCTTGTTGCGCAAAAGCGGGCTTACCCCGCTCGGACCGGTCGCCTGCAACACCGCGGCGCCGGACGAGGGCAATATGTATCTGCTCGGCAAGGTCGGCAGCCCTGAGCTGAAAGAACGCTTCCTCAAACCGATGGTCGAGGGCCGCGCGCGCAGTGCCTTCTTCATGACCGAACCCGCCGAAGACGGTGGTGCCGGCTCTGACCCGTCGATGATGCTCACCACCTGCAAAATGGATGGCAACCATTGGGTGATCAACGGGCGCAAGACTTTCATTACCGGAGCCGAGGGCGCGAAAGTCGGGATCATCATGGCGAAGTCGGAAGACGGCGCCTGCATGTTCATGGTCGACCTGCCCGACCCCGCGATCAAAATTGAGCGCGTGCTCGACACTATCGACAGCTCGATGCCGGGCGGCCACTCGGTGATCACCATCGACAATCTGCGCGTTCCGGCTGATCAGATGCTGGGCGAAAGCGGCGAAGGCTTCAAATACGCGCAGATCCGGCTTGCCCCTGCCCGCCTTACGCACTGCATGCGCTGGCATGGTGCCGCGACCCGCGCGCACGAGATCGCAACCGACTATGCCTGCCGTCGTCAGGCATTCGGCAAGCCGCTGGTGGACCACGAAGGCGTCGGCTTCATGCTCGCGCAGAACCGCATCGATCTGAAGCACGCCGAGCTGATGATCGACTGGTGCGCAGATGTGCTCGACACCGGCTCGCTTGGCACGGTCGAAAGCTCGATGACTAAGTGCCACGTCGGCGAAACGCTGTTCCAGATCGCCGACCGCTGCGTGCAGGTGATGGGCGGCACGGGCGTCTCGCGCGACACTATCGTCGAGCAGGTGTTCCGCGAAATCCGCGCGTTCCGTATTTATGACGGCCCGACCGAGGTCCACAAATGGAGCCTCGCAAAGAAGATCAAGCGCGAGTGGCGCGAAGACAACGAATAGGCTTCGCGCGCGGCCTCACCGCCGGTTACTGCTCCAGTATTGCAGCTGTGCACGGGTTACGCCCACCCTCGCTGCGGCCTTGGTGAGATTGCCGTCGCATTCGGCCAGAGCCGCTTCGTATAGCTGATCGATCACCTGCTCGGGTGATAGCCCCGCGTCCAGTAACATCTGTCCGAACGCCTCGCCGCTGCCCGCGTTCCTACCCGAAGCCAGCGTGACAAATTCGGCGAGCGTGCCTTGCTTGCCGCCCTGCCCTGCCAGCATGTCTTCGATCAGCAAATGCTGCACTCCGATTGCCTCATCGGGCTCCGCGACAATGATCCCGCGTTCGATCAGGTTCTCCATTTCGCGGATGTTCCCAGGCCAGGAATATTCGTGGAACAGCTTCACCAATTCCGCTTCGAACCGCATGCCCGTCTTGCCGTGCTTTTCGGATAAGCGCTGGAGGAAATGGTTGGCCAGCACCGGAATATCCCCGCGGCGATTGCGCAAAGGCGGGATGTGGATCGGAAAGGTGTTGAGGCGATGGAAAAGGTCGGCCCTGAAGCGGCCCTGCGAGACCTCTTCACCCAGATCCGCATTGGTCGCCGCGACTATCCGCACGTCTGCCTTGAGCGTGCTTGTCCCGCCGACGCGCTCGAACTCGTTCTCCTGCAAAACGCGCAGCAGCTTGCCCTGCGCTGCCAGTGACAGCGTACCCACCTCGTCAAGCAGGAGCGTGCCACGCGCGGCTCGCTCGAAACGCCCCGGCCGTGTTGCCGCAGCGCCTGTGAAGGCGCCCTTCTCGACACCGAAAAGTTCGGCCTCCATCAGCGTTTCGGGAATGGCCGCGCAATTCACCGCTATCATGGGCCCGCCAGCGCGTCGGCTGCGCTTGTGCAGCTCCTTTGCAAAGACCTCTTTGCCGACGCCGGTCTCTCCGAGAAACAAGACGGGAGCATCGCTGGCGGCGACCTTGTCGACCATATGGAGCACCGAATTGAATTGCGGTGAGGCCCCCACGATCGAGCGCGAGCCGATTTGCAGGTCCTCTTCGATCCTGTCTTTCGGCGTTGATCCTGAACGCGGGCGGTGGCTGTAGGTATCCGCGCGAAACCAGCTCAATTCGATATCGGGATTATCCCATTCTTCGGCTGGCTTGCCGATCAGAAAGCACCGGTCATGCCCCATCGCGATGCATTCGGTTTCGCGGAACACCATCGGCTTGCCAAAAAATGTCGAGGCGTAACCGGATGCGTAGCCGACCTGCTGCCAGCCTGCGGGATGCAGGCCAATTCCGTGCTCGTGCAGATGCGACTGGCACTCTGCCGAATTGCGCCAGAGGTATTCGCCATAGAATTTGCCGGTCTCGAAGTCGGCTTCGAACACCAGTTCGTCCACCCGCACCGCGCCCTTCAGTGCGTGGAGTTGCGGTCCGGCGCGATACACATCGGTCAGATCGCCCGTATTGCGCAATTCCTGCGCGAACTGCGCGTCCGTAACGCCAATACCATAGCCGATACGTGAAAAAACCCGACGCGCGCGATCGAAGCCGAGTGCCTGAATCAATTCGCGCCGCATCAAACCAAGACCAAGATCATCGACGAGCAGCATTCGTCTACTGCCGAGACGAATATCGGCGTTGGCGGGATCGAACACGAAGCTCGCCTGCAAATCAGCCAGCGCCGCGTTTTGCTCCAGCTGGAACGTGTCCCCTGCCCGCTTTCCTTCCATCACGCCGAGTCCTGTGCATTTTTCAACAATCACGCTTCTTGATTGGAGAATATTCTACACAAAAGCTGCGGCTATTTGAAGCGCTTTCCCCGAAAACAGCAATTTCTGGTGCTGGCACGGTCTTTGCTTCGTCTGCGGCAAGCACATCAGTGCAAACCAAGGGAGACGGAACAATGAATGCAGAGCGCAGCTTTCTGACGCAGGAATGGTATGTCGCAGCGACCTCTGACGAGGTGGACGCAGAAGCTCTTTTTCAACGCAAGCTGCTGGGCGTCTCGGTCCTCATCTACCGCGATGCCCAAGGCAATCCGGTTGCCATGCAGGACCGCTGCCCCCACCGCTTCGCCCCGCTCTCGCAGGGCAAACGCCACGGTGACGAGATCGCCTGCCCCTACCACGCACTGCAATTCAATTCGAAGGGGTTCTGCACGCACAACCCCCATGGCAAGGGTGCGCTACCGGGCAAGCAGGTGGTTCGCACCTTCCCGATCGTCGAGAAGCACGGTTTCCTCTGGATCTGGATGGACGAGGCAGAGGCCGACTTCGACAAACTGCCGCACTACGGGCCGCTCGACCAAGGCCCGGCCACCGGCATTGCCCACACATATATGAAACTGCCAGTCAATTACCGGATGATCCTCGACAACGTCATGGACCTCAGCCATGTCGATCACGTCCACGGCGAGATCATCTCGACACGCGGCAAGCTCTCGCCGCTTATTCCCAATGTCGAAGAGACCGAGACCACCGTTTCTGCCAGTTGGGAATGGGAACAGACCCCGCCGATCCTGATCCTGAACCAGTTCCTCCCCCGTCCCGAGGACGCCGCTCGTCACTGGATCAAGGTCACGTGGAGCGCGCCGGGTAACATCCAGCTTTCGCTCTTCTGCGCGCAGGACGACACGCCTGTGAACGAAGGGCCCGGTCAATATGACCTGCACAGCGTCACTCCGGAAGACGAGAACACCACGCACTACTTCTTCTGCACGCGCCGCAACCACATCGAGGACGATGCCGAATACAACGCGTTCAAGATCGCTGCGATGCATGACGCCTTCGAGAACGAGGACGGTCCGCTGATCATCAAGACCGAGAAGGAAATGGGAGGCGAGGATTTCTTCGACCTCAAACCCATGCTGCTTTCGAACGATCTTGCCGCGGTCAAAGTGCGTCGGCGTCTGCGTGATATGGTCGAGGCGGAAATGGAACCCGAGGTCGCAATCGCAGCCGAATAGGCGCGAGCCTCAACCTGCCTCGCGCATCGCCTTCAGCCGGTAGTCGATCTGCCGGCGGGTGATGCCGAGCAGCTTTGCCGCTTCGACGACATTTCCGTCGGCGCGCCGCATGGCTTCTTCGATGAGCCGCGCTTCATGGTGTGCCAGCGAAAGGTCTTCAGCGTTTTCGAGCGATGGCGCATCCTGATCCGGGCAAATGCGCCCGTCCGGGCCGAGCCCTGCCATTTCCTGCGTTGCCTGCGGGAGCGAAAGGAAGAGGGAGTCGAGTTCGATCCGGCCGCCGGGCTCGGCCAGCATGACGCCGCGCTCAAGCACGTTTTCGAGCTCGCGCACATTGCCCGGCCAATCGTAGCGGATGAGCGTCTCCATCGCCTTGTCCGACAGCCCCCTGATCGGCTTGCCATGTCTGCCGGAAAGGCGCTCGACGAACTCCTCTACGAACAGCGGAATGTCGGTGCGGCGCTCTCGCAAGGGCGGGATAGCGACCGGGAAGGGACTGATGCGGTAGAACAGGTCTTCGCGGAAGGTCTTGTCCTTCACCGCCTTCGCAAGATCGACATTGGTGGCTGTGACTAGCCGCACGTCGACCTTGCGCGACTGCTGACCGCCCAGACGGTCTATCTCTCCGGTCTGGAGGACGCGCAGCAGTTTGACCTGCGCTTCGTAAGGCAGGTCGCCGATCTCATCGAGGAACAGCGTTCCGCCATCTGCGCGCATGAACCGACCGAGCCGCGATTTCGTGGCGCCGGTATAGGCGCCCTGAGCGACACCGAACAATTCGCTCTCGACCAGATCATGCGGGATTGCGCCGCAATTAACCGCGACGAAGGGCTTGTCCCGCCGTTCCGAATTGTCATGCAGCCAGCGCGCGAACTCCTCTTTGCCAACCCCGGTCTCGCCGGTGAACAATACGGCAATCGAGCTTTGCGCGGCTCGCCGCACAAGGTTGAGCGTTTTGAGGAACTCCTTGGATTCGCCGATTAGCGACGATGACGAAGGTTCGGCCCTTAGAGCCAGCCGCAGATCGTGGATCTCGTCCGCCAGATCCGCAATTTCGCCTGCGATGTCATCGGGCATCAGATCGCCGTCGGGATCATCGCCCGAGCTTTTCGACGCTGTCTTGGCGATGATCGTGCAATGGGGGTCGCCCTTGCCGCGGCAGCTTGTCTCGCGAAAGACAACCCGGCGGCCCATGAAGGCGCTGACATAGCCGGTCGCATATCCGAGCTGGTTCCAGCAGGTCGGGCGGTCACCGATGCCGAATTCGGCCAGCTGGCTGTCAGCTTCCCATCCTTCGTGCCACCGGAATTCACCGCTGAAAGTGCCTTCTTCGAGGTCGAGTTCGGATTCGATCACCTCGACCCGCACCACGCCTTCGAGCTGGTGCATCGCGGGGCCCAGCAAGAAAACCTGCTCATAGTCCCCGTCGCCCACCATATGGCGCGCGATCTCTGCATCCTGAGTGCCCGAATGATAGCCCATGCGGAACAGCAATCCGCTCGCGCGGTCTTCGCCAAGCGTGCGGATCAGTTCAGCGCGCAGCGCGCCGAGGGAGCCTGCGTGAAGCAGCAACATGCGCTGCTCGTCGAGCCAGACCGAGCCCGATTCCGCATCGAACCTGAGCTTCGACCAGATATCGACGGTGTCTTGCGGCGCCTTGGCCAAATGCTGTTCCTCCCCGGCGCCCGCTTGTTTGTCTGTCGGGTCGCAAGTTACCAAATTAACAGGTCAAATGCGCTTGAACAGGGGACTTCGTGTTTGCTGCACATCGGCAGCGGAGAGGAACTTCTCGGTGTAGATATCCCGTTCGAACAGACGGCCGCGCATCAATGAGGTGATGCAGGCCTCGATCATCACCGGGGGGCCGCAGATATAGGCTTTGTGTCCGCGGAAATCCTTGTCGAAATGCGTCTCTGCCGCCTCGTGAACGAAACCGCGGAAGCCGTCCCATTCGCTGTCTGCAGGTTCGTCCGACAGCGCCGGCACATAAATCACATTGTCGTGCTCTTCGGCGAGTGCTGCGAGCTCGTCGTGATAGTAGAGCTCGCTGCGATTGCGCGCGCCATAGACGATCGTGATCGGCTGTTCTTCCTTGCGGGCGATCAGGTCGAGCAGCATCGAGCGGGGGCTCGATAGCCCCGATCCACCGGCGAGAAGAAGGGTCGGCATTTGTGCCGAATGGCGCACGAAGAAACGGCCATAGGGGCCGGTAAGGTGAACGCTGTCGCCGACCTGCAATTCATTGTGGACCCAGCTCGTCCCCTCGCCGCCCGGCACCAGCCGGATGTTGAGCTCCAGTGTCGTCGGGTCGCTCATATCGCTGGCGATGGAGAAGGCGCGGCTCGTGCCCTGCTTTCCCGCGATCGTCAGGTTGATGTACTGGCCCGGCTGAAACCGGATCGGCCGGTCAAGGCGCAGGTGCAATCCCTTGATCGTCGGAGTGAGATCATCGATCCGTTCGACCGTTGCGTTGAAATCCTCGACCGGGATGCTTTCCGCATCCGGATCTTCTTCGATTTCCGCCTCGATCGAGACGTTGCTTTCCAGCGTAGCGCAGCAGGCAAGCGCCTTGCCCTCGTCGCGTTCGAAATCCATCAGCGCAAAGCCGGAGGCCTCGCCATGCTCGATTTCGCCGTCGACCACGTCGATCTTGCAGGTCCCGCACATACCGTGACAGCAGGCGTGGGGCAGCCAGACGCCTGCGCGCAGGCAGGCATCGAGCATCGTTTGCCCCTCCTCGACCTCGATCTCGTCGCCAGTCGTCTCGATCGTGAGAGTGTAGCTCATCAGATGAACTGGCCCCCGATGCCGTCGAGACCCGGGGTTTCAAAGCGCAGCGAGTCCTTATGGATCAGGCCGTTCTCGGCAATGGTCTTGTCGAGATCGGGCGAAAAAGCCTCGCCATTCTTGGTCCAGATTGCCTGCGACCAGTCGATCTTGGCGAAGTCGGGATGCTGCCCGAACGCCTCGGCCAGCGGTCCGGCGAGAAAATGCGCGAAAGGCAGGTCTGGCGGCAAGGGCCAGGCGTAGGGGGACGAGAACATGAGGTGCTTGTCCCACCCGGCGTAAATCACCCGTGCGCCATGGAAGTTCTCCTCGCGGTCATTCGCGGGAAAGTCGTAATCTGCAACAGCATTAACCGGCATGGCAGCCTCCTACGAATTGCTCGACGCAAGACCGCGCCACATGGAGAAGTTGCGTTCGTCCTGCGAACCGTAGTGCAGGCCGTTGTCGCGCCCGTTTTCCAGCTTCCAGAACGCAAGCGCTTCGGCAGCAGGGTTGAAGTCCTCTGCCGTGGGATCGGCCTCGGGGCGTATGGCCTTGCCCTTGAAGACATCGTGTCCGGCAATTGCGGACTGAATGTATTTTTCAGGCTCGTCCTCGAAGATCTCCTGACACCACTGCGAACAGAAATGGTATTGCTCGCCTTCGTGGTGGCAGTGATGCTGCGCGAGACGGGTGGGATCGCCGGGTTCGGTGAAGAACATCGGGATTTGGCACACCTGGCACTGCATGTTGATACCCGTGGTCTCGAACGGCGTGCCCGCCTCTTCCATCCGGCGCCACTCTTCGAAGCGCGGGCGGTAATACTGGTCGAAGGTGTCGGGATATTTCTGCGACAACCAGTCCATGTCCTCTTCCGAGGGCAGCCAGACGTGGAAGTTGCTCGTGCCGCGGGCTTGATAGAACTGGCACCATGCCATGTGCGAAAGGTGGTCGCGCTCCTTGCGGACCTGCTCGACGCAAGGCGGCATCACGATGCCGTAGCGTTCGAGATCGCGGAACAACGCGCCGCAGTTTTCCTCGAAGTAGATTTCCCATGCCTCGGCCCAGCTCATCACACGCTTGGGCAACATGTAGTCCTGCATCATGGCGACCAGCGTCAGCACGCGCACACCGCGCCACGTCCACTTGTTGAGCCACTTCTGGACGATCGGCACATTGTCCGGGTCCTGTTCGAGCATGAACTTGATGACTTCGAGGCCTAGCGTCATGTGCCGCGCTTCGTCCGACTGGGCGGAGAAGCCGAAGGTCATCGCGCCCATGTCGCCATTGTAGGCGGCACCAGAAATGAACGGCACAAAGACCAGATTGGTCAGCACATATTCGAAGGAGAAGCCGATTGCGGTGATGAATTCGAACGGCCCGCCGGTCGCGGCATCTTCGAAGAAACTCTTGGGAACCTGCAGGTAGGGCAGATAGTCGTGATGGTGACGGAAGTTCTCCATCCCGCTGTAATATTTGTTGTAATTGCTGATCGCGTGGACCTGCGTCTGGGCGTGGCGCATCTCGTCGAGCGACTGCATCATGCAGGCCACACGAGGACCGACGCCGCGGAACTGGCGGCCGATATGCGCAAAGCCGCGGTGCGACATATATTCGAGCGGCGCAAAGCCGTTCACGAACATCTTCACCGTGTTGATGTAGCGCGGATCGCTGACGGTCAGGTGCCCGTTGCTCTGCGCAAAGGCATCGATGATCGCATAGAGCTTGCGCTCTTTTTCAGCCTGGTATTTCCAGTAGCTGTCCATGGTCAGGCGGAAGGGGTCCTCCCACGCATCCCAATCGTGGATCTTGATCCCTTCAAAACTGTCCATCGAAAAAATGTCGTCGATGTCCTGATAGCTCGGTTCCCAGCCGAGGCCGCGGGTCATCACCGCGTAGCGTTCTTTCAGGCCAAGTTTCTTCTTCGGTTTTGCGGGCATATCCATGGCTATTCTCCTTGGATGGAATTTCGGGTTCAGCTGTTCCAGGTCAGGGTGAGCACATCGTCGTCTTCATCGACGTGGCCCGACAGCGAGATGATGTTGATGTGCAGTTCCTGCAGGTCGAATTCGCGGCCGACCTCTTCCTCCACCGTTTCGCGCACGACCTTCATCGTGCCCTTGTTGGTGATGCGGACCATGCCGGGCTGATAGTCGAACTCGGCATCGGGATTGTCGGTGCGG
>PALE01000031.1 GCA_002706445.1 Erythrobacteraceae bacterium | reverse complement strand
CCAGCCGCTGGTCACAGCGGACGCACCAGCCCAGCCGCTGGTCACAGCGGACGCACCAGCCCAGCCGCTGGTCACAGCGGACGCACCAGCATGGTGGCGACTGCGATCCACGGCGGATTGTCGATCACCTGCTGTTTGTTGCCCGCCTGCGCGGGGAGGATGCCGACCAGCGAGCCCTTGCGATCAATCAGTCGCCCGAAAGCGAACCGTCCGCCAGGGCGGGGGACGAGGCAATCGCGGTTCATCGCGGCGCCGAGCGATGCGCCTGTCTCCCCCATCTCGATTCGGCGCAGCCACAGCATGTCGCCGGGGCGGTATTCGCCAATCGAGGCCGTGACTTCGATCACCAGCATTTCCGCCTCGCTATCGCTGGCTGCGATTTCGGTCGGCAGGATCGCCTCGCGCGGGCTGGCGAGCGCCTCGGCTTCGGTGAGGCTAAGTTCGGCCACCACTTGCGCGCGCTTCTGGCTGTCAGAGCGCACCAGCACTTGCGGATCGACGCCGAGCGCCGCGCCGATGCGGTCCATCCACTTGGTCGAAAGGTTGCGCATGCCCGTTTCGAGCCGCCCGATGGTTTGCGCGGTGGTGGGCGGGGAGCACGCTTCGGCCAGTTCAGCGAGGGTCAGTCCCTTGGCCTTTCGGATTTCGCGGATGCGGTTGATCATGGTGCGTCCCTGTTGCGCGGTGGTCTGATGTGCCGTTTGTTTGCAGTTTCGACTTTCCTACAGGAGTGGCGAGGATGCAAGCCCGATTTCACCAAATTGGTAAAATTGGAGAATGGCATATGCGCAAACTGGTCGAACGCGAACTGACCTCCGAAGGCCCGCGTCGGGGCGCAAGCGCGGGCAGGAAGCGGCGCAGCGTCACGGTCAATCTGGGCGAATCGCCGATTGCGTGGTTGCATGCGCGCGGCCACCTAGACAATCGGCTGTTCGACGCGGGCGAGGCGCTGCGCAGCGATTACGAGCGCGCACAGCTCTCGGCCAATGTCACCATGCGCTGGGACCCGGTGCGGGTGAAGAGCACGGGCGACAGAGGCTTGAGCGCCACCGAGCGCCAGATCGCCGCCAGGCAGCGTTTCGACGGCGCGATTGCGGCGGCAGGAAAGGGGCTGGAGGATATCCTCTGGCGCGTTGTCTGCGCGGGCGAGGGCGTTCCCACAGCGGAAAAAGCGCTCGGCTGGCCCGCGCGCAGCGGCAAGCTGGTGCTGCAACTGGCACTCGACCGGGTGGCCGATTTCTACCGCATCGGGTGAGCGTGCTTTTTAGCGCCAGGACAGTGTTCCAAGTGTTCCATCCTGTAGGGTTTGCGCCTGAAGAGCCTGGGGTCAGCCCTCGACCTGCTCGGCGATGGCTAGCCAGCGTTCCTCGGCCGCGTCCTTCTCGCTGCGCGCGTTCTCGACACCCTTCGATATCGACGCAAAGCGCTGCGGATCGGAGGTGTAGAGATCGGGATCCGCAAGGATCGCCTCGCCCTTGGCAATCGCGGCTTCCAGCTCCTCGATCCGCGCAGGGAGCAGCTCGTAGTCGCGCTGGTCCTTGTAGGAGAGCTTGGTCGAGGCTGGCGGAGGCGGAGTGGGCGCAGCGGCAGGCTCGGTGCGGGTGGCCTTGGCCTTGGCCGCCACCGGCGCGCGGCGCTTCGCCTCCCAGTCGGCATAGCCGCCTGCGACAATGTCGACCTTGCCCGACCCGTCGAGGCCGAGCGTGATGGTCACCGTCTTGTCGAGGAAGTCGCGGTCGTGGCTGACGATCAGCACCGTCCCCTCGAAATCGGCGATCACCTCTTGCAGGAGGTCGAGCGTTTCGAGGTCGAGGTCGTTGGTCGGCTCGTCGAGCACCAGCAGATTGGCGGTTCGCGCAAACTCGCGGGCGAGCAGCAGGCGCGAACGCTCGCCGCCCGACAGGATGCCGACCTTGGTGTCGACCAGCTTGGGGTCGAACAGGAAGTCCTTGAGGTACGCCTGCACGTGCTTGCGCACCCCGCGAACGTCAATCCAGTCGCCCCCTTCGGCGAGGATCTGGCGCACGGTGGCATCGGGTTCGAGCAGCTTGCGTTGCTGGTCGATCATCACGCCCGAGAGCGTGCGCGCATGGGTGATGGTGCCGCTGTCGGGCTCAAGCTCGCCGGTGAGCATCTTGAGCAGCGTCGTCTTGCCCGCGCCGTTTGCGCCGACGATACCGATGCGGTCGCCGTTCTGGATGCGCAGGGTGAACGGCTTGATGATCGCGCGCCCGTCATAGGACTTGGAGATGCCCTCCGCGACGATGACCGACTTCGACTTGAACTCCTCGTCATTGGCGAGCTTGAGCTTGGCGGTGCCGCTGTCGCTGATCATGGCCGCGCGGGCGGCGCGCATCTGGTACAGCTTTTCAAGCCGCCCCTGGTTGCGTTTGCGCCGCGCAGTCACCCCGCGTTCGAGCCAATGCGCTTCGAGCTTCAGCTTGGCATCAAGCTTCTCCGCCGCGCGCGCTTCCTCGGCATAGACGCTCTCTTCCCATGCGTCATAGCCGCCAAAGCCGACCTCCTTGCGCCGCAGCGTGCCGCGGTCGAGCCACAGCGTCGCGCGGGTCAGGCGCTTCAGGAAGGTCCGGTCGTGGCTGATGGTGATGAAGGCGCCCTTGTAGCGCGACAGCCAGTCCTCGAGCCAGTCGATCGCGCCGAGGTCGAGGTGGTTGGTCGGCTCGTCGAGCAGAAGCAAATCGGGGTCCTGCGCGAGTGCGCGGGCAATCGCCGCACGGCGCTTCTCGCCGCCGCTGGCGGTTGCGGCCTCGGTGGTCATGTCGATGCCGAGCTGGCCCGCGATAGCCTCGACCTCATGGCGCTCGGGCGCGTCATCGCCTGCCTGCGCAAAGTCCATCAGCGTCGCGAAAGGCGAGAAGTCGGGCTCCTGCTCGAGAAACACGATCCGCGTGCCCGGCTTGATCCGGCGCTGGCCACGATCAGCCTCGATCCTGTCGTCGATGAGCTTGAGCAAGGTCGTCTTGCCCGCGCCATTGCGCCCGATCAGCGCAAGCCGGTCGCCCGGCAACACATGCAGGTCGATCGGCGCGACGTCGGGCCCGCCGAAAAGCCAGCGTCCGCCTTGCTGCAGGCCGAGCCCTTCCCAGGAGAGGATTGGTGGTTGTGCCATGGAGCGGCGCAGTTAGGAGGTTGCACGGGCCTTGCCAAGCGGTTCAGTGCGCCGAAAGCCGCTGGTTGCCATGTGGCGGGGCAAAGGAGAAACCACATGACAACCCGTTATCCCCTCGCATTGACCGCCGCCGCTGCCGCTGTGGCACTGCCGCTTGCCGCTCCTGCACAGGCCCAGACCGTCGAGATTGCCGCGACCGGCCCGGTGATCGAACTCTCGGTGTTCGAGAGCGTTACCGCAGAGCCCGATCTCGTCACCATTGGCGCAGGCGTTACCACTGAAGCGCCCACAGCGGTTGCGGCAATGCAGCAGAACGCAGCGCAAATGCGCAGCGTCATCCAGCGGATCATCGCGCTCGGCGTGGACGAAAAGGACATCCAGACTACTGGCATCAACCTCAATGCCCGTTACGACTACGACCGCAACACGCAGGCCAATGTGTTTCGCGGCTATCAGGTTTCGAACCGCGTGAGCGTGAAGCTGCGCGAGATCGAGGAAACGGGTGCGGTGCTCGATGCGCTGGTCGCTGCGGGCGCAACCGACCTCAGCGGACCGAGCTTCAGCATCGAGGATGACGAAGCTGCCAAGCAGGCCGCTCGCACCGCCGCCGTGGCGCGTGCGACCGAACAGGCCGAAGCCTATGCCGAACTTTACGGCTATAGCGGTGTGCGCGTGCTTGCGGTGAGCGAGGCGATCCAGGGCAGCTCGCCGCAGCCGGAAATGAAGATGCGCGCCGCCGCCGATGCTATCGCGGTGCAGAGCACTCCCGTGCAGCCCGGACAGGTCTCCACCGGCGTCAATGTCACCATCAAGTACGAAATGACGGGAGGCCCCACCGGCTGAGGACCGACGAGGCGGGTTCCCTGAACGGGCGGGCGCAGGCCCATTCACAGCTTGTTCAATGGCCCCGCGCTAGGCATGGTAGCACGATGATCAAGACCCGCTCTCTCTTTGCCACTCTCGCCGCAGCGACGCTGCTGGCTGGGCTTGGTGCAGGCTCCACCACCGCGCTCGTCGCGGCGGGGACGCAGGCGCAGGACCAGTCGCGCAGCGATCAGGGCGAAGCGCGGCGGGAAATGCGCGCGGGCAACCAGCTCTCGCTCAGCCAGATCGAAAATCGCATCCTGCCGACCATGCGCGGGGCCGAATATCTCGGTCCTTCCTATGACAGCACGGCGCGGGCCTACCGGCTCAAGTTCATCCGCAACGGGCGGGTGACCTATATTGACGTCGATGCCCGCACCGGCCGCATCATCAACCGGTCGAACTGATCGGCACTCATGGCAAAATCGCGGGGGACTAAGCGCATGAATAGCTGTGGCGTTCGCTTGACGCGCGCACTGCAAACGCGCAGGTCACTTCACGCAAATTCGCAAGGAAATGGTGGAACATGCGCATCCTGATCGTCGAAGACGAACCCACTCTCGGCCAGCAGTTGAAATCGACGCTGGAGCAGACCGGCTATGCCGTCGATCTTTCGACCGACGGCGAGGACGGGCACTTCATGGGCTCGACCGAAGATTACGACGCCTGCATCCTCGACCTCGGTCTGCCCGAGATCGACGGGCTTTCGGTGCTTGGCATGTGGCGCAAGGAAGGCCGCGACTTTCCGGTGCTGGTGCTGACCGCGCGTGACAGCTGGTCGGACAAGGTCGCCGGGCTTGATGCAGGCGCTGACGATTATCTCGCCAAGCCGTTCCAGACCGAAGAACTGATCGCCCGCCTGCGCGCACTGATCCGCCGTGCTTCGGGCAACACTTCGTCCGAACTGACCGCTGGCGATGTCCGGCTGGACACCCGTTCGGGCCGCGTGACGCTCGACGGCGAGCCGGTGAAGCTCACCGCGCAGGAATACAAGCTCCTGAGCTATCTGATGCACCACAAGGGCAAGGTGGTGAGCCGGACCGAGCTGATCGAACACATTTACGACCAGGATTTCGACCGCGATTCGAACACGATCGAAGTCTTTGTCACCCGTATCCGCAAGAAACTTGGTGCAGAGGTAATCACTACCATCCGTGGCCTCGGTTACAGCCTCGACGACCCCGCAGACAAACCCCGCGCTTAAGGAACAGCCTGAAGGCGCGGGCGGGTCTGCTGCTTCGGCTGAAACGCCGGGGGACGATGCTGCGTCGGAAGTCGAAGCCGCCCAGATCGCTACCGACAAACCGCGCGCCAGCCTCGCGCGGCGCATGGGGCTGATCGCAGCGGGGTGGATCATCGTGCTGCTGCTCGGCGGTGGCATTGCGCTCGAACGCACGCTCACGCGGCAGGTCGAGGCGAATTTCGACGAACAGCTCGAATACCAGCTGACCGCGATGGTTGCCTCGGCGGAAATCGACAGTTTCGGCGAGGTGTGGTTCTACCGCAGTCTCGGCGACCAGCGATTTCTTGAGCCGAACAGCGGGCTCTATTGGCAAATCAGCGGTAGCGACTTCGAACCCTATCCCTCGCGCAGTCTGTGGGACCGCACGCTTGAATTGCGCGCTGGCGACGTCGCGCAAAACGATCCCGACCATTTCGACAGCGACGTACACTTTTACAATTCTAACCAGTTTGCCGACGAGCCGCTGCGAATTGCCGAGCGCACCGTAATCCTGCCGGGTAGCGAGACGCGCTGGACCTTTGCCGTGGCAAGCGCGACCGAGGCGATGGACAGCCAGATCCAGCAGGTGCGGCTGATCCTGATCTGGAGCTTCGCGGTTCTCGGCCTCGGGCTGATCGTCATGGCGCTTATGCAAATCCGCTATGGCCTGTCACCGCTGCGCCGTGTGCGCGCTGCGATCCAGAAACTGCGCACGACGGGCGAAAACCGCATTACCGAGCCGCTGCCGCTGGAGGTTCAGCCGCTGGTGGAAGAGGTCAACGCGCTGCTCGAACACACAGAGCGACAGGCCGAGGAAGCCCGCCGCCACGCAGGCAATCTTGCGCATGCGCTCAAGACCCCGCTGACGGTGCTCACCAATGCGGCAACCGCGCGCGATCCGAACCTTTCCGAAGCGGTGTTCCGTGAAACCAGAACGATGCAGCGCCATGTCGATCACCATCTTGCACGGGCAAGGGCGGTGGGGCGCCGCGCTGTCGGTCAGGCGCGCACCAACGTCCGCCAGAGCGCCGAAGCCGTGCGCCGCGCGGTCGAGCGGCTTTATCCCGACGGGCGGCTGGATATTGCGGGCAGCAAGGACGCGTTGGTCGCGATCGAGCGGCAGGACCTTGATGAAATCCTCGGCAATCTGATCGAGAACGCGGCGAAATATGGCGGCGGCAGCGTGTTCGTGACGGTCGATCACGAACCAGGCAGCCCTCTGTGCCGTATCTGGATCGAGGACGACGGTGCAGGCATTCCCGAAAAGGAGCGCAACCGCATCTTTGCGCGCGGCGCAAGGCTCGACACGGGCAAGCCGGGGACTGGGCTGGGCCTCGCAATCGTGCGCGATGTGGCGGAGATTTACGGCGGCTCGGTCACACTCGGCGAGAGCGAGGACTTGGGCGGACTGTTGGTGGACCTGCGGCTACCGCGCGCCTAATCCCGCCTAACCCTGCTGCGCTTTTTCGTGGTGGCGGATCACTTCATCGATGATGAAACGCAGGAACTTTTCGCTGAATTCGGGGTCGAGATCGGCCTCTTCCGACAATTTGCGCAGCCGCGCCACCTGACGCGCCTCGCGGCCCGGATCGGCGGGGGGCAGGGTGGCCTTCGCCTTGTATTCGCCCACGGCCTGCGTGATGCGAAAGCGCTCCGCGAGCATGTGGATCAGCGCGGCATCGATATTGTCGATGCTCTTGCGAAAGGCCGAAAGCACGGGATCATCCCCCGAATTGCCGGCTGGCGTGGATTGCGTGTCTTGCGTCATCACCCGCAAAACTAGCAGCAATTCAGCGCTTGCCAAGCGCGCGCGGCGGGCCGTAAGGCGATTGTCCATGACTGCAGACGTCGTTCCACTCCCGCGCAAACAGCCCACGCTCGACCCGATGCTCTCGCTCACCGCGAGCGGCATGAACTCCGTCAACAGCGTTATTCTCGAACGGATGCAGAGCGAAATTCCGCTCATTCCGAGCCTTGCCGGACATCTGATTTCGGGCGGCGGCAAGCGGCTGCGCCCGATGCTGACGCTCGCAGGGGCGGAGCTGGTTGGCTACAACGGCACGCGCCACTATAAGCTCGCCGCGGCGGTCGAATTCATTCACACCGCGACCTTGCTGCACGACGATGTCGTCGATGGCAGCGAACTGCGTCGCGGGAAGGCCGCGGCAAACATCATCTTCGGCAATCCGGCGACGGTGCTGGTGGGTGATTTCCTGTTTAGCCGCGCTTTCGAGCTGATGACCGAGGACGGCAGTCTTCGGGTGCTCAAGATCCTCAGCCATGCCAGCGCGGTGATCGCCGAGGGCGAAGTCTCGCAGCTCACCGCTCAGCGCCAGATCGAAACCAGCGAAGAGCGCTATCTCCACATCATCGGCGCCAAGACCGCCGCGCTGTTCGCCGCCGCGAGCCAGATCAGCGCCGTCGTCGCCGAATGCAGCGATGAGGAAGAACGCGCGCTTGAAGATTATGGCCGCAATCTCGGCGTAGCCTTCCAGCTTGTCGATGATGCGATCGACTATGATTCGGACGCCGCGCAAATGGGTAAGGATCAGGGCGACGACTTCCGCGAAGGCAAGATGACGCTGCCCGTCATCCTCGCCCACGCCCGCGGCGACACCGAAGAGCGCAAGTTCTGGAAGGACGCGATCCTCGGCCACCGCAGCTCGGATGAAGATTTGGCGCAGGCGATTGCGCTGATCCAGAAGCACAACGCGCTCGAGGACACGCGCGAAAAGGCGCGCCACTTCGCCCAGCGCGCAATCGACGCGATCTCGATCTTCCCTGACAGCAAAGCGCGCGCGGCGATGGCCGAAGCCGCGCAATTTGCAGTCGCGCGCGGGTATTAGAAAAGAAAACCCCGGCACCGGTGTTCACCGGACCGGGGCTCTCCTGACTTGGCGAAACGTATCTACTGCCGGCTGGCAGAGAAGGTGAATACGCTGTTGTCGCGCGGATCGGTTGAAGTCGCCGACATGGTATTGCCGTCGATCGCAATATCCGAAACGCTGATCACCTCGCCGTCGCGGGTATAGGTTTCACGGTAGTTGTTATCGCCGGTTTTCTCGACCTGCACCATGACCCCTGATTCGCTGCCCTCAATCGCCACAGGCTCTCCGCCGATCACCGCGGACCAGCCTTCGCCATTGCCGGACGATGTCAGCGTATCTCCATCAAGCGAGTAGGTGAACAGCAATGCCGCTTCGCTGATCTCGCCATACTCGCTAAGGGTCCACTCCCCTGAGACCGCGTGCGCGCCTTCGGGTGCATCGCCGACGCGCGTGAGCGTGAGATTGCCTTCGGTGGTTTCCTCTCCGTCGAGATCGACGAAGGATTGCATCATCGAATTGCCATCCTCGCTCACGGTCCAGGTTGAATTGGCAAGATCGCGCCCTTCAAACCGGAAAGAGCTTTTGATCGTCTTGTCGTCAACAATCTCGATCATCACCTCATCTGTGCCTGGCCGGTCGACTTTCTGCCATTCACCGTTGGCGGTGGTCGAATAGGGCGGGATACAGCTGTTGCAGGTGAACTGATCACCCATGAGCATGAAGTTCCGGTTGTCATTCACCGATTCCGCAGATGCCGGATCGGCTTTCCATGTCCCCGCAATTCCGCTGGATGCAGTCGCTTCGGTATCGTCTGGCTCGCTCGTGCAGGCTGCTGCGCCAAGCACGAGCGTTACCGCGGCCAAGGCCGTCATCATCTTTTTCATAGTTCTTCCCCCAATCAGTTTCGGATCGCCCACGCCGATTGTGTCGGTTCTGGCCGGCTGTTCCGTTCCCTGCGCCCCGGGAGCGAATATAACCCGAATATGACAGATCGCCAAAGCGAGCTCCCAAGCGCTGAAAACAGGGAAAGATTTGAGACACTTCACGTGAAGATGCTGCGGTCAGCGGGCGAATGTGCAATGGCGGCAATGTGACAGCCGATCTTCCAATCTATTCTGTTCTCGCAGACCTTCGCGCAGCCTTGCGCGAAGGTGGCTGCGGCGTGCTGATCGCACCGCCGGGGGCGGGCAAGACCACTGCGGTGGCGCCCGATCTGCTCGGTGAGCCTTGGTGCACCGGTCAGATCATCATCACCTCTCCCCGCCGTGTCGCCGCGCGCGCGGCCGCCGAGCGCATGGCAGAGATGCTTGGAGAAAAACCCGGCGAGACGGTCGGCTATCTCACGCGCCTCGACAGCAAGACCTCGGCCAGGACTCGGGTGTTGGTGGTCACAGAGGCAATCCTCGTGAACCGGCTGGTCGAGGACCCAGAACTCGCAGGCGTATCCGCTGTGCTGTTCGACGAGGCGCACGAGCGGCATCTCGACAGTGACCTCGGCCTCGCACTGGCGCTGGAGACGCGCGAGGTGCTGCGCGACGACCTGCGGGTGCTGGTGATGTCGGCCACCATCGACGGCGCACGCTTCGCCCGGTTGCTGGGTGAAGACGCGCCGGTGATCGAGAGCGAAGGGCGCAGCTTTCCGCTGGAAATCAAATGGCTTGGCAGCGATGCTTCTGCACGGATCGAGGATCAGGTGACGAGCGGTGTGATGACCGCGTGGCGCGAACAGGCGGGCGACATCCTCGCATTTCTGCCCGGTGTCGGTGAGATCGAACGCACCCGCGAGCGGCTGGAAGCGAAGCTGAAGGATGTGCCGATCCTGCCGCTCCACGGGCAGGTTGAACCTGCGGGGCAGCGCGCTGCTATCCGGCGCGATCCCGAGGGGCGCAGGCGGGTGGTGCTGGCGACCGCCATTGCCGAGACCTCGCTGACGCTCGACG
This sequence comes from Erythrobacteraceae bacterium, assembly GCA_002706445.1. Taxonomy (GTDB): domain Bacteria; phylum Pseudomonadota; class Alphaproteobacteria; order Sphingomonadales; family Sphingomonadaceae; genus Erythrobacter. Next base: position 5,988 of record PALE01000031.1, on the reverse strand, counting down.
GTGTCTCGGCGGTGGTCGATAGCGGCATGGCGCGGCTTGCGGAATTCGACCGTGCAGCGGGAACCACACACTTGGTCACGCAGCGCGCCAGTCAGGCGGCTGCGGCGCAGCGCGCAGGCCGTGCGGCGCGGCAGGGGCCGGGTGTGGCCTATCGCCTTTGGGAAGAAGGTGGTCACTTGGGTCGCCCCGAGTTCGCCCCGCCAGAGATCGAGACCGCAGACCTAACCGCATTGCTGCTCAAGCTCGCCAAATGGGGTTCGAGCGACCCCGCGGCGCTGCGCTGGCTCGACGTGCCGCCCGCAGCTTCGGTTGCGGCGGCTCGGCGGGCGCTCGAGGCCTTGGGCGCGCTCGACGGAGAAGGCCGGATTACCGCTTGGGGCGAGGCGATTGCGGCAATGCCCATGGCACCCGACCATGCCGCCGCCGTGCTTCACGGTGCGCGTAGCGGGTGCGGCGAGGAGACTGCGCAGCTGGTCATGCTGCTGCAAGAGCGCGGGCTGGGCGGGCGCGGAGAGGACCTTGCGCAAAGGCTCGCACGCTGGCGCGGCGACCGGTCGAAACGCGCAAGCAGCGCAAACGGCATCGCACGGGGCTGGGCCAGGACCGCCGAAAGGCTGGCAGGCGGGCAGTCGGCGCAAGATCTGGAGCCTGCCGAGTGCCTTGCGCTTGCGCGCCCCGATTTCGTGGCGCGCCGCCGCGATGCCAGCGGCGAAAGCTGGATCAGCGCAGGCGGGCGCGGCTTTATGCTCGATCCGGCCTCGCCGCTGGCACGCGCCGAATGGCTGGTGATCGGCGATGCGCAGGGCCAGGCGAAAGGTGCAAGGATCACCGCGGGCATCGAACTGGAAGCCGCACAGGTCGAAACACTGTTTGCGCAGCAATTGCAGGAACGCTCCACAGCGCGCTGGAATCGCGACAAGAATCGCGCCGAGGCGCGCCGCGAGAAGCGGCTTGGCGCAATCGTGCTTGCCAGCGGTCCCGACCCTTCGCCCGACCCGCACGTGTTTGTGGACATCCTTGTGGAGAAGGCTCTGGACGGGCTGGGGACATATTTGCCCGGAGGCTTCCTCGAACGCGCGCGCTTCGCCGGAGCGGAGGCGCTGAGCGAGGCCAATTTGCGCGATCAGTCCGCGCTCTGGCTCGCGCCACTGCTCGACGGGCGGCGCGACCTCGACCTGCCGCCGGCGCGTTTCGCCGATGCGGCCTTTGCTTTGATCGATTGGGATAGCCGCCAACGGCTCGACACCTCCGCCCCGCGCCAGTTTACCTCGCCAGCGGGAACTTCGCATACGATCGACTATGCAGGGGATGATGCTCCAAGCGTGGAGGTGCGCGTGCAGGCGCTGTTCGGGCTGGATCAGCATCCGATGATCGGCCACACGCCGCTGCTGTTGAAGCTCACCAGCCCTGCCGGTCGCCCGATCCAGTCGACCCGCGATCTACCCGGATTCTGGCGCGGATCATGGGCCGATGTCGCAAAGGATATGAAAGGCCGCTATCCCAAGCACCGCTGGCCCGAACAGCCGTGGACCGAAAAGCCTTCATTGAAGACCAAGAACGCCTTTTCAAAATCGGGCGACTGAATTATCGGGGAACACCATGACAGCCGTAATCTACCAGACGCCCAAGAGCGCGATGCAATCGGGCAAAGCCAAACTCGATACCTGGGTGCTCGAATTCGAGCAGAGCGAAGCTCGCAAGCCTGATCCGCTGATGGGCTGGACCGGCAGCGGCGACACGCAGGCGCAGGTCAAGCTGACCTTCCCGACCAAGGACGCGGCCAAGGCCTATGCCGAGAAATACGGCATCACCGCGCGCGTCCATGCGACCCCGCAGAAGACCCTGAAAATTCAGGCATACGCGGACAATTTCAAGTAAGTCTGCGTGCGCGGGGCAGCGGCCCTCAAAGCTGATGATTTTCGGCAATTGATTTTTCATCGCGGTAACGCCATATGGCCCACCGGGAGTCGGGTGGACGTTTGCGTTCGCTCACCGGGTCAGGACCGGAAGGTAGCAGCCCAGGTGAATTGCGGCGGGTCGCTCGGCTCCTTTTTCCATCACATCTTGCGATCATCGCGATGACAAACGCTTGCCAAGCGCCTAGCTTGCTCGTGTGACTGATTCCGATCCTGATCTGCCCGAGAACGAAGAGGACAAGGGGCCTACCGCCGCCGAGCTGGAGGCTGCCGGTCAGGATTCGATGTTTGGCGCGCCCGAAATGGCGGCGCCAGCGCCACCTGAAACGAAAGTGATCGAGGAGCAGGTGAAGCCTGCCGCGCCAGAGACTGCCTCGCAGCCCTATCGCGTGCTTGCCCGCAAATACCGTCCGCAAACCTTCTCCGAGCTGATCGGGCAGGAGCCGATGGTGCGCACGCTCGCCAATGCGATTGCGCGCGACCGGCTGGCGCATGCCTTTCTGATGACGGGCGTGCGCGGGGTCGGCAAGACCTCGACCGCGCGTCTGATCGCCAAGGCGCTCAATTGCATCGGTCCCGATGGCGCGGGCGGTCCGACGATCAACCCTTGCGGACAGTGCGAACCATGCACCGCGATTGCTGAAGGCCGCCATATCGACGTGATCGAGATGGACGCCGCCTCGCACACCGGCGTCGACGATGTGCGCGAGATCATCGAGCAGGTGCGTTATGCGGCGGTCTCGGCGCGGTACAAGATCTACATTATCGACGAAGTTCACATGCTTTCGCGCAACGCTTTCAATGCCTTGCTCAAGACGCTCGAGGAGCCGCCCGCGCATGTGAAATTCCTTTTCGCCACCACCGAGGTCGAGAAGCTGCCCGTGACGGTGCTGAGCCGTACCCAGCGCTTTGATCTGCGGCGTATTCCTGCAAGTCTGCTCGCCGAGCATTTCGGCAATGTCTGCAAGGCCGAAGGTGTCGATGCCGAGGATGAGGCGCTGCGCATCGTCGCGGCGGCTGCGGAAGGATCGGCGCGTGACGGGCTTTCGATTCTCGACCAGGCGATTGCCCATGCCGATATGGACACCGAAGGGCGCGTGACCGCCGAACGCGTTCGCTCGATGCTCGGCCTTGCCGACAAGAGCGCGCAGCGGCGGGTGCTCGGCAGTCTGCTCGAAGGCGATGCCAAGGCGCTGCTTGCTGGGGTCGACGAACAATATGCGCTCGGCGTCGAACCGCTGGCGCTGATGCGCGCGCTGATGGACTTGATCCACCGCGTCACGGTCGCGCAGGTTTCGGGCGGAGAGCCTGACGCGCCGTCCGAGGAAGAGCGCAGCGCGCTGGCGGAATTTGCGGCGCGGCTGGGCGCAGCGGAACTGCACCGGCTGTGGCAATTGCTGCTCAAGGGGCATGACGAGGTGCGCCAAGCGCCCGATCCGCTCGTGGCGCTGCAAATGGCGCTGCTTCGTGTGCTCCACGCGGCGCAAATGCCCGATCCGGGTAAGCTTGCGCGGACGCTTGAAGAACTGGCGAAGAACGGCGTTTCACCGCCCGGCGCACCGCAGCAAGGCGAGTCTGCGCCAGCGCCCACCTCTGCGATACCCAGCGATAGCCAGCTCGAATGGGCAGCCCTGGTTGATCAGGTCGATCATTCCGGCCAGCTGCGCGTTGCCCAGATGATGCGCGACCGGATTCGCGTGATCGAACTCGCGCCCGAACGGCTCGTTTACGAGCAGGCCGACAATTTCAGCGACGATCCCGCTCCCGATATCCGCGATGCGCTGTTCAAACTGACCGGCAAACGCTGGCTGGTCGAACGCGGGCAGGTTGCGGACGGGCAGGGCGAAGCACAGCCCAGCTTGCGCGAGGCGGAAGAGGCCGATGCCAGGGCAAAACAGGACCGCATCCGCTCGCACCCGCTGGTCAAAGCCGCTTTCGAGGCATTCCCCGATGCCGAATTGATTGACCCCAACGACAATGTCGCCCGCGCGGCTGGCGGCAGCAAATGGAACTGATGGAGTAACCGCCATGAAAAGCATGGAAGAAATGATGCAGGCCGCACAGGCCGCAGCCGAAACCATTCAAAAGCAGATGAGCGACATGCAAGTGAAGCTCGACGCGATCGAGGTCGAAGGCAGCGCAGGCGGCGGCCTCGTAAAGGTCCGCGCCTCTGCCAAGGGCCGCATTCTGGGCGTCAGCATCGACGACAGCCTGATGGTTCCCGAGGAAAAGAACATCGTCGAAGACCTCGTCACCGCCGCCTTCAACGACGCACGCGACAAGGCCGACCGTATATCGGGTGAACAGATGAAGGAAATGCAGGGCTCGATGGGCCTTCCGCCGGGCTTCAACCTGCCGGGCATGGGCTAAAGGCGCGGCTTCCACAGCTTCGGCGAAACCCGCCATTGCGGGGGAGGGCAGGCCTACCCATATTCTTCCCAAGGGCGCGCCCCAATGGCGGCCACGGATATAGAATATGACCCAGAACTTCCCTCTCCTTCCCCTTCGCGACATCGTCGTGTTCCCCGGCATGGTCGTCCCGCTGTTCGTCGGGCGCGACAAATCGGTTGCGGCGCTCGAAGCGGCAATGGAGACGAGCAAGGACATCTTCCTGCTCGCCCAGCTCGATCCCTCCTGCGACGATCCCGAAGCCGACGATCTCTACGACGTCGGCGTGGTTGCGCAGGTGCTCCAGCTTCTGAAACTGCCCGACGGCACCGTGCGTGTGCTGGTCGAAGGCAATATGCGCGCCTCGGTCGCGCAGCTTCGCAAACAGGACGATTACGTCCTCGCCGAAGTGGAAATTCGCGAGCCTGAAACGGTTGCGGGCAGCGAAGTCACCGCGCTGATGCGGCAGGTCGTCGACCAGTTCGGCGAATACGCCAAGCTCAACAAGAAGATGGGCGAGGAAACCAACGTCGATCTCACCGATGTCGATGATGCAGGCCAGCTGGCCGACACCATCGCCGCTGCGCTTTCGGCCAAGGTTTCGGACAAGCAATCTTTGCTAACCGAAGTCAGCCCGCTCAAGCGGCTCGAACTGGTCATGGCCTTCATGGAAGGCGAGCTTTCGGTGCTGCAGGTGGAGCGCAAGATCCGCGGGCGCGTGAAGCGCCAGATGGAGAAGACCCAGCGCGAATATTACCTCAACGAGCAGTTGAAGGCGATCCAGAGCGAACTCGGCGGCAGCGACGATGGCGAAGGCGACGAGATCGCCGAACTGACCGAGAAGATCGAAAAGACCAAGCTGTCGGAAGAGGCGAAAACCAAGGCGAAGGCCGAACTCAAGAAGCTGCGCGGCATGCAGCCGATGAGCGCCGAGGCGACCGTGGTGCGCAACTATCTCGACGTGCTGCTCGGGCTGCCGTGGGGCAAGAAGAGCAAGATCAAGAAGGACATCGGCAAGGCGCAGGAAATCCTCGATGCCGATCACTACGGGCTTGAGAAGGTCAAGGACCGCATCATCGAATATCTCGCCGTGCAGGCGCGCACCAACAAGCTGAAGGGGCCGATCCTGTGCCTCGTCGGCCCGCCGGGTGTCGGCAAGACCTCGCTCGGCAAATCGATTGCCAAGGCGACGGGCCGCGAGTTCGTGCGCCAGTCGCTGGGCGGCGTGCGCGACGAGGCGGAAATCCGCGGTCACCGGCGCACTTACATCGGTTCGATGCCGGGCAAGATCGTCTCCAATCTCAAAAAGGCCGGAACCAGCAACCCGCTGTTCCTGCTCGACGAGATCGACAAGCTTGGTCAGGATTTCCGCGGCGATCCGGCCTCGGCGCTATTGGAAGTGCTCGACCCCGAACAGAACGACAAGTTCCAGGATCACTATCTGGAACTCGACCTCGATCTGTCAGGCATCATGTTCGTGACCACCGCGAACAGCCTCAACTTGCCCCAGCCGCTGCTCGACCGGATGGAGATCATCCGGCTCGAAGGCTATACCGAGGACGAGAAGGTCGAAATCGCCAAGCGCCACCTGCTGCCGAAGCAAGTGAAGGAGCACGGCCTCAAGAAAGGCGAGTTCGAGCTGACCGAAGAAGGTTTGCGCGACCTGATCCGCTATTACACCCGC
>PALE01000030.1 GCA_002706445.1 Erythrobacteraceae bacterium | reverse complement strand
CAGCGTCGAATCCATCGACACCATCAGCAGCTTGATCCCATCCTCGAAACTCATCGTGCGGTCATAGCCGCGAATGATGATCGGGCGCCCGTATTTGGTCTCGCCGATCTGGAAAAACGGCGTGTCCAGGCTTGCTTCGATGAAATTGCCTTCGGGATAGACCATGAACAGGCGCGGCTCCATGCCTGCGATCTGGCCTGCGACGATCATCGAGGCGGTAAAGCGCCCCTTGCCGCGATCGCCGTTCGCAGTCTGCGCCTCCTGGATCGTATCGCGCAGCAGCCGTCCGATCTCGGTCACCACGGTGAACATGGTGCGCCCCTTGATCAGCGTATTCGTGCGCTCGTCGGGTTCCTTGGTGCGTTCTTCCAGCTTGCCGATCACCGCCTGCGTGGTGGCAAGATTGCCCGCGGTCATCACCGCGATCATGCGCTCGCCGGGAACCTGCCACTGGAACATCTTGCGGAAGACGGAGATGTTATCGACGCCCGAATTGGTGCGGGTATCGCTCATCAGGACGAGGCCCTTGTTGAGCACCATGCCGACGCAGTAGGTCATTGAAGAAATCTCCGGGTAAACAGGAGCGCGGACCTAGACGAAGCGCCGCGCCGCGAAAAGCAGTATTACTGCTGCTGCTGCTGTTCCTGCTGGCCCTGCTCCTGATGCTGTTCGACTTCGACACCGACGGTGAGAATCTGTTCGGTGCTGCCGAAGCTGATGCCTGTCACCGGCGCGGCGTCGCGATAGTCGCGCCCTGTGGCCACGCGAACATAGCGGGGATCGGGGCTGATCCCGTTCGAGACGTCGAAACCGACCCAGCCGAGCCCTTCGATATGCGCTTCGGCCCAGGCGTGGGTTGCCTCCTGCTCGATCCGGTCGTTCATCATCAGATAGCCCGACACATAGCGCGCCGGAATGTCCGAGGCGCGCGCGGCACCAATGAAGATATGAGAGTGATCCTGACACACGCCGTGGCCGTGGAGCACAGCTTCCTCGGCGCTGGTATCGACGTGGGTCTTGCCCGTCTCATAGGCGACGACATCGCGGATCCGGGTCGACAGCGCGTGAAGGAAGTCGAGCTTGTCGCCGTCGGGCGATCCGTCGACATCGCGCAGCAAGGCGCGCAGTTTCGGTCCCGGCTTGGTAAGCCGCGTCTGGTTGAGGAAGCTCCATAGAGGCAGATGCCCCGAATGACGGCCAATGACGCCTGCATTGTCCTGCGTCTCGACCTGTCCCTCGCACGTAACCGTGACCTCGCTGGCCCCGGGGTTCACGCCGATCAGCGTCACCGTGTTGCAATTCTGGTCGTCATATTCGAGCTCTTGATGCGCATTCGAATAGCGCATGTCCCAGCTCAGGATTGACTGGCCCTGCGTTTCCTTCGGCGTCAGCCGCAGCCGCTGGAGCGCATGCACGACAGGTTCGTTGAACGCATAGTGCGTGGTGTGGCGGATCGAGAGTTTCATCGCATACCCCTCAAGCCAGGAACCGGTAGTCGTTGGCAATGGCTTCACCGATTGCCGCGTTGCGAGCCATGAAATCGGTCAGGAACTGGTGCAGCCCCTGATCGAAGATCGCATCGACCGAGAGATCGGAGATCCGGCTGTCGGCCTCGCGCATCAAATCGTTGGAAGAGCCTTCCTTGCCATGCAAGCGCGCCAGCTCGCCAAGGTTGGTGCGCAGCGCATTGCGGCAGAAGGCGAGACTGCGCGGGAAACTGTCATCGAGCACGAGGAACTGCACGATTCCGCGCGCCTCGATCTGTCCGGCGTTGAGCCAGCTGTATGCGCTGGCTCCCGCAACCGAGCGCAGCACCTGTTCCCACTGCCCGCTGTCGAGGCTCGATCCGACGTAGGAGAGCGAGGGAAGCAGCAAGTAGTACTTCATGTCGAGGATGCGCGCGGTGCTTTCGGCGCGTTCGATAAAAGTTCCCGCGCGCCCGAAGTGATAGCCTTCGTTGCGCAGCATTGTGCCGTCCATCGCGCCGTGGACCTGTGTGCCGGTGCGGCGCAGGCGGGTGATGACTTCTCCCACCCCGTTCTGGCTGACAGGGCGCGACAAAAGCTTGTCGAGCTTCATCCAGTTTTCGTTGACCGCTTCCCATGCCTGACTGGAAAGATTGGTGCGGGCGGTTCGCGCATTGCTTCGCACAGCCCCCATCATCTCGCGCACATTGGCCGGATTGGCCTTGTCGCGCAGCACAAAGTTCCACACCGAAGTGCCGTCATAGCCGTCATTCGACGCTTCATAGATGGCCTTCAGACCTAGCGTAGAAATGACCGAGCGCCATTCCTCTTCGGCGGTCTGGATATCGCGGGTAAGCGCCATGCGCAGGCCTGCATCGAGCAAGCGCCCGGTGTTCTCGGCCCGCTCGAGATAGCGGAACATCCAGAACAGTCCGTTTGCGGTCCGGCCTAACATCAGTCTTTCAGCACCCAAGTGTCCTTGGTGCCTCCGCCTTGCGAGGAGTTCACCACCAGCGAACCGCGCTTCAAGGCCACGCGTGTAAGGCCGCCGGGCGTGATTTCGATCCCGTTGGGAGAGACCAGCACGAAGGGTCGCAAATCGACGTGGCGCGGGCTCAGGCCCTTGTTCGTATAGATGGGGCAGGTCGACAGCGAGAGCGTCGGCTGCGCGATATAATTCATCGGATTGGCTTCAAGTTTCGCGCGGAAGGCCTTGATTTCCTTCTTGGTTGCGGTCGGCCCGATCAGCATTCCGTAGCCGCCCGAACCGTGCACTTCCTTCACCACCAGCTCTTCGAGATTGTCGAGCACGTATTTCAGGCTCTCCTTATCCGCGCAGCGCCATGTCTCGACATTGGGGAGCAGCGGCTTCTCGCCGGTGTAGAATTCGACGATCTCGGGCATGAAGGAATAGATCGCCTTGTCATCGGCAACCCCCGTCCCGGGCGCGTTGGCGATGGTGATCCCGCCATCGCGATAGACATCCATGATCCCCGGCACGCCGAGCACGCTGTCAGGCTCGAAAGTGAGCGGATCGAGATAGTCGTCATCGACGCGGCGATAGAGCACATCGACCGGCTCGAACCCGCGGGTCGTGCGCATCTGCACCTTGCCGCCGACGACGCGCAGGTCGCTGCCCTCGACCAGTTCGGCGCCCATCTGGTCGGCGAGGAAGGCGTGTTCGAAATAGGCCGAATTGAAGATGCCCGGCGTCAGCACCGCGACATTCACCTTGCGCCCGCCTTCGAATTTGGGCGGCACGCAAGCGGCGAGACTGCGTGCAAGGCGGCGCGGATAATTCGATACCGGCTCGACCGCGACCTTGCTGAACAGGTCGGGGAACATCGCCATCATCGTCTCGCGGTTCTCCAGCATATAGGAGACCCCCGAAGGCGTGCGGGCATTGTCTTCAAGCACGAAGAAATCGTCCGGCCCGGTGCGCACGAGGTCGATCCCGACGATGTGGGTATAGACCCCGCCGGGCGGTGCAAGGCCGACCATATTCTGCAACCACGCCTCGTTCCCGCGCAGCAGGCGTTCGGGCAAACGGCCGGCACGGATGATTTCCTGACGGTGATAGAGATCGTACAGAAAGGCGTTGAGAGCGCGCACACGCTGTTCGATACCGCGCGTCAGCCGCCGCCATTCGGGCGCGGTGATGATGCGCGGAACCATGTCGAAGGGGATCAGCCGTTCTTCGGCCTCGTCCTCGCCATAGACGTTGAAGGTGATGCCGGTGCGGCGGAAGCTTTCGTCGGCCTCGGCATCCTTGCGCTTCAGCAGCGCGGCATCCTGCTGGTCGTACCAGTTACAGTAGTCACCATAAGCAGGCCGGGTCTCCCCGCCTGCATCCTTCATCTCGTCAAAGTTCTGAGGTGACACCCCTGTCATCGGCCCTCGCTGGTTTTCGCTGCATGTGCGAAGAGGCAGTCTAGACAAGCGAGAGCAAAAGGAAAGCCTTGTATTTCGAAAGACCTAGCGGTCGAGTTCGGCAAGCACTGTGAGGATTGCCTCGGGCGCATAGGTAAAGCCCGAATGGGTGCAGCGCAGCGCCACGGCGCGGTCGCGCTCTCCGGGCTGGCCTGCCGCACTGCGCGGAGCGATTGCGCCGTCAGACGGGCTCCACAGCGCGATGGTTTCGACCGGCGGCTTGGCAGCGAGATCAGCCTCTATCGGCGCTTCGTCCACGCGGTGGCCGGTGATCGCCTGATAAACCCGCCAGACATTGTTGGCGCGCGGGCTTCCCGAAAAGGGCGAGCCCATGGTTATGACCTTGTGCACGCAGATGGGATGCCGTTTCGCCAGTTCGCGCGCATAGAGCCCGCCGAGGCTCCAGCCGACCAGCGCAACCGATTCCTCATAGCGTTCGCACACTTCGAGCAGGCGGTCTTCGAGCCGCTCCATACTCTCGGCAGCAACGCCCCAATTGTGCCCCAGCTTCCAGTTCTTGGCCTTATGCCCCGCCATTTCGAGATGCCGTGCCATATAGCGCATCTTGTTGGGGCCGGTCGCAAAGCCGGGAAGCAGGATGATCTTCTGCGGGTTTTTCGCAGCGGGAATATCGATCCGCCGAGTGATCCGCCGCATCGGATCGATCAGCAGTTCCAGCTCGCGCGCCAGCTTCAGCAGCGTCGGCTTGCCCTTCTCCTGATCGGGATAGACTTCGCGCGCGAGCGCAATCCGCCGCGCCAGCTCGTTATCGCTGATCGCAGCACGCGAGGACTGTAAGAAGGACGCCTTGCTTGCCATAAAACCGTAACATAGCATCGGCGGGTGAATGGCGAATGAAAAATTCGCCTGTCAAATTACGAACAAAATCCGCGCACCACGAAAAAAGGGCGGAGGAGACAAGCTCTCCCCCACCCTTTCAAATCGACAGGCGTAACGGCTTATTCGGCCGGGCACGCACCCAGATGCTTGCCCGTGCTCGCAGCGGTGATGGTCATCGCGCCCATCTCGTTGTCTTCAAGCTCGACCGTCATTTTCATGTCGTAGGCGTCGGCGGAGTAGCTGCCAGTGTTGGTGATCTTGGCCGTGCCCGATTGCGGATCGTTGCAGGTCATCGCCATATCCATCTGGCCGCCCGAAAACTCGAACTTGGTGTATTCGCAGTCGGCGTCCTCGTTGCCCGAGAACATTTCGGCCTGCGGCTTCGAGGCTTCTTCTTCGGTCACGCAGCTCTTGCTGGTCTGGACCTGCCCCTTCATCGATTCCAGCATAGGCACGATGAATGCCTGCGCTTCGGGCGGGAGCTTGGACTTGTCGAACTGGATGTCGGTAAATTCGACCGTGTTTTCCCATTCGCCCGGCGTGATTTCGACCGCAGCGACCGCCGCTTCGACTTCGTCCTGGCTGATCTTGCCATCACCGTCGGTGTCTGCCGAAGTGCCGCCGCATGCCGCGAGCGCGAAGACAGAAGCGAGCGCGGCACCGCGCGCGAAAATCGAGAAATTCATTCTTGGATACTCCCACATTGCGTGGAGCAAACGCTAAACGGCCCAAGCACGCTTCACAATGGGCAATGTGTGTACCATATATGTTCACATGTCCGAATTGGTGATCAGAAGAGGGCTCGACGAGCCCGAGACCGGCGAGGAATTCACCCCTCACCGCCCCGCCCGTCCTGAGAAGGTCGAAGGCGGAAAACCGTTCAAACTCGTCTCCGACTACGAGCCCGCAGGCGACCAGCCGACCGCGATTGCCGAATTGGTGCAAGGCGCCCTGGACGGCGAAGCGACGCAGACGCTGCTCGGCGTGACGGGGTCGGGCAAGACCTTCACCATGGCCAAGGTAATCGAGACGCTGCAACGGCCTGCGCTAATCCTTGCCCCCAACAAGATCCTCGCTGCCCAGCTTTACGGGGAGTTCAAAAGCTTCTTCCCCGAAAACGCGGTCGAGTATTTCGTATCCTATTACGACTATTACCAGCCCGAAGCCTACGTCCCGCGCTCCGACACTTACATCGAGAAAGAGTCGAGCGTGAACGAGGCGATCGACAGGATGCGCCACTCGGCCACCCGCGCGCTGCTCGAACGCGATGACGTGATCATCGTTGCTTCGGTCTCGTGCCTCTACGGTATCGGCTCGGTCGAGACCTATTCGGCGATGGTGTTCGACATCAAAACGGGCGACACGGTCGACCAGCGCGAACTGATCCGCAAGCTCGTCGCACTGCAATACAAGCGGAACGACACCGCTTTTGCGCGCGGCAGTTTCCGCGTGCGCGGCGATACGCTGGAACTGTTCCCCTCGCACTATGAGGACATGGCGTGGCGCATCAGCTTCTTCGGTGACGAGATCGAGGAAATCTCCGAATTCGACCCGCTGACAGGGACCAAGGGCGCGACGCTTGAGAAGGTGCGCGTCTATGCGAATTCGCACTATGTCACCCCCGGCCCGACGATGAAGCAGGCGACCGAGGCGATCAAATTCGAGCTGGCCGAACGGCTCAAGGAACTGGAGGCCGAGGGCAAGCTGCTGGAGCACCAGCGGCTCGAACAGCGCACGCACTTCGATCTCGAAATGATCGCCGCCACGGGTTCGTGTGCAGGGATCGAGAATTATTCGCGCTTCCTGACGGGCCGCCTGCCGGGAGAGCCGCCGCCCACCTTGTTTGAATACCTCCCCGACAATGCGCTGCTGTTTGTCGACGAAAGCCACCAGACGGTGCCGCAGATCGGCGCAATGGCGCGCGGGGACCACCGCCGCAAGCTGACGCTTGCCGAATATGGCTTCCGCCTGCCGTCGTGTATCGACAACCGCCCCTTGCGCTTCAACGAATGGGACGCAATGCGCCCGCAGACCTTCGCGGTCAGCGCCACACCCGGCAATTGGGAGATGGAGCAGACCGGCGGCGTGTTTGCCGAGCAGGTGATCCGCCCCACCGGCCTGATCGACCCGCCGGTCGAAATCCGCCCGGTCGAGGATCAGGTGCAGGATTGCATCCAGGAATGCCTCGCGACCGCGAAGAAGGGCTACCGCACGCTTGTCACCACGCTGACCAAGCGCATGGCCGAGGACTTGACCGAGTTCATGCACGAGGCAGGTGTGCGCGTGCGCTACATGCACTCCGACGTCGAGACGCTGGAGCGTATCGAGCTGATCCGCGACCTGCGCATGGGCGTCTATGACGTGCTCGTCGGGATCAACCTGCTGCGCGAGGGCCTCGACATTCCCGAATGCGGGCTGGTGTGTATTCTCGACGCCGACAAGGAAGGCTTCCTGCGGAGCGAAACCTCGCTGGTGCAGACCATCGGGCGCGCGGCGCGCAATGTCGACGGGCGCGTGATCCTCTATGCCGACCGCATCACGGGCAGCATGGAACGCGCGATGGCAGAAACCGACCGCCGCCGCGAAAAGCAGCGCGCCTATAATGAAGAGCACGGCATCACGCCCAAGACGATCAAGCGCGACATCGCCGATATCGTTGCCCATGCCTCTTCGCAGGACGGTGTTACGGTCGAGATCGAGGACGGGGTCAACAACCTCGTTGGCCACAATTTGCGCAGCTACATCGAAGACCTCGAAAAACGCATGCGCGAGGCCGCCGCCAACCTCGAATTCGAGGAAGCCGGACGCCTGCGCGACGAAATCCGGCGGCTGGAGAACGACGAGCTGGGCCTGCCCGACAGCGAGAAGAAAGCACCCAAGGTGGGGCGTTCAGACGCCGGCAGGCCGGGCACGCGCAAGACGCGATACGGGAAGACGCAAAGGAAATGGGGCAAGTAACTTCGCCCCTATGCCGCCTGTCGAGCGGTCAGCGTCTCCTATCGCATTGCCCTTGCACGGTGCGGCTCCTAGGCTTTGATCGTCCGTGCAACTGGAGACCTTACCGATGAACCGCTATTTGCTCGCCCTCGCCGCCGGAACCGCTGCCGCGTTTGGCGGTTCGATTGTCATTGCACAGGAACATGCAGGCCACGGCGATCACGGCTCGCATGCCGACCATGCGCAACACGCTGAGCACGCCAGCCACACCGCCGCCACGCACGCGATCCATATGGCGGTCGCCTCGCTAGACCGCCCCGAAGAAGCACGCGCACTCGACGAAGGGCGCAAGCCTGCCGAAGTGCTCGACTTCCTCGGCCTGAAACCCGGTATGACCGCAGCCGATCTGCTCACCGGCGAAGGCTATTGGGCCGAGATCATGGGGCATGTCGTGGGAGAAGATGGCGCGGTGATCGCCTATCAGCCCGAACAGTTCTACACTGACGAAGACAGCATGGCCCAATGGGCCGCGCTAGAGGCCCGCGCTCCCAAGGTGAGCGAGTCGCGCTATCCCTTCGATGCCTTCGCACCGCCTGCCGAAAGCCTCGATTTCGCGATCATCAACCTTTCCTACCACGATCTCTACTGGGTGTCGGAACGGTTCAAGATCCCCTTCACCGACCCTTCGGCCTATGTCGCCGCGCTCTACGCGGGGATGAAACCGGGCGGCATCGTCGGCGTGATCGACCACACTGGCGGCGAAGGCGACACGCGCGAGATTGTCGAGGCGACACACCGCATCAATCCGGCGGTCGTGCAGGCCGATTTCGAAGCCGCGGGCTTCGTCCTTGCGGGCTCGAGCGACTTGTTCGCCAATCCCGACGACGATGTCAGCATGAGCGTGTTTGACCCCGCAATTCGCGGCAAGACCGATCGCTTCGTCATGCGCTTCGTCAAACCGGACTGAGGACAGCTTGCCCCGCGCGCTTGTGCAGGGCCATTTCTCTGGCATAGCGCGGCCATGCGTCCTGCACTTGCCCTGATAATGCTCGCGCCCGTGCTGGGCTTGCCCGCGTGCAAGCCGCCGCCGACCGATGCGGAATTGCGGCGCGACCTGCCGGAAGCGGAACTGGTCTTCGCCTCCGATCCGATCCCCTCGCCCGATACCGAGGGCGCGGTCTGGGCGCCCAGTCCGCAGGCCGAGGCTCGGGTTATCTACGGTATTCCCGGCGAACCTGCGCTGCTAGCGCTTGAATGCATGGATGCTGACGGGGAACTGCCGCAGCTTCAGATCACGCGCCTCAGCCCGGCCGACGAAGGCGCAAGCGCGCTGCTTGCGCTGGTCGGCAACGGCCACATCGGACGCATCGCGGTCGATGCACGCAAGATCGGCGGGCGAACCGTGTGGCAAGGCGAGACGGATGCAGCGGACCTCGTGTGGGAACCGCTCGCAGGTCCGCGTTCTTTGGGAGCGACTGTGCCGGGCGCCGGACGGGTCGAGCTTAACCCGAGCCCCTTGCCGGGCGCGCTGATCGAGGCCTGCCGGTTCGGGCCGGATGTCGAACCCGAAGCGCCGCCGGAGGCTGACGCCTCACCTCTCCCGTGAAGCGCGCTCGCTGAGCATTTCAGGGGTGAGGACCTGCGGCAACTGCTCACCCTCTTGACCCGGCTCATACCATAGATAGAGCGGCACGCCCGCCGCCCCCTGCTCGGTCAGGAACTGCGTGATTTCCTCGTCGCGCACGGTCCAGTCACCGACCATCGCGATGACGCCCGCGTCCTCGAACGCCTGCGCGGTCGCCTCACGCTCGATTGCGACGCTTTCATTGACCTTGCAGGTCACGCACCAGTCGGCGGTGAACCAGATGAACACCGGCTGCCCCGAAGCCCGCGCCTCGGCCAGCGCATCGCGGCTGAACGCCTGTGGTGCAAGCAGGCTGGCGGCGAGATCGCGGCTCGGCGGGGCATAGGCGGCCGGTAGAGCGAAAGCGCCGAAAATCAGGAACGGCGCAGCGATCAGGCCGAAGGCTGGCCAAGCCATCTTGCCCGCACGCTGCAGCCGTCCGACCACGAACAGCGCGATCACGATCCCCATGACAACGACCAGCGCAAACAGGGCAAAGCCCTTGCCTCCCAATTGCGCGGTGAGCCACACCAGCGCCAGCGCGGTGAGCGCCATGGGAAGCGCCATTGCGCGGCGGAAACGGTCCATCCACGCGCCGGGCTTGGGCAGCATGCGCCGCAGCGCGGGAACGAAGCCGATGAGCAGGAACGGCAAGGCCAGCCCCAGCCCCAGGGCGGCAAACAATAACAGCGCAAGCGGCGCAGGCAGCAGCAACGCCGCCCCCAGCGCCGCAGCCATGAAGGGCCCCGTGCAAGGCGTTGCTGCGACCGCCGCCAGCAGTCCGGTGGCAAAGGCACCCCGAACCCCCGAGCGCCCCTGCCCGTTGCCAGTGTCGATGCTCGGCAGTTCGAAAATCCCTGCGAAATTGAGTGTGATGACTGTCGCGAGCACCAGCAGCGCGATGACGACCGAAGGTTCCTGCAACTGGAATGCCCAGCCGACCTGCTCGCCGCCCGCGCGCAAGGCGAGCATGATCGCCCCCAGCGCCGCACAGGCGAGCACGACGCCCGCAGTATAGGCCAAGCCTTCGGCGCGCGCCTCTGCCTCGTTCCCGCCTGCGCGAGCGAGCGAAAGCGCCTTCAGCGAAAGGATCGGGAATACGCAAGGCATGATGTTGAGAATGAGCCCGCCCACAAGCGCGCCCAGCAACAGGCTCCACAGCGGCGGCGTGAACCCTTGCGCACTATTCATGGTGACGATCATCTCGCCGCCTTCGGGAACCTCGCCCGGAGCCGCTTCAAAGCGTACGCCGGTTTCGCCGCCGAAACTCAATATACCCTCGATCCGCGCGGCCTCTCCCTCGCCGAATTTGCTCAAGGGGATTTCAACCACCAGCCGGTCCCCGTCGCGCCAGAAGGTCTGGAAAGCGGCATAATCGACCAGCCTGGTGTTGGCGATGAAGACATGCGGTTCGCCAAGTTCGACCGCCGAAGGCAGAGGGATGCCGATCCGCAGCGTGCCCGCTTCAATCGCGAAGCCTGCCTTAGCATCGAGCAGCGGCGCGACCTCGGCCCGCCAGCGCGAAAAATCGCCGCCCTGCCCCGCCCGCAACACCGCATCCTGCGGTACGCAAATCTTGTCGGTGCAGGCGAGATATTCTGCCCAGCCAGTCACCGGCGCAATACCGTCGATCTGCGCGTCGGCGGGCACGCTGACGGGGATCAGCACGGCATACTGCCCCTCGTAAATATGGTTCATCAGGCCCGAAATCAGCAGCGTCTTTGGCACAGGATAGAGCGGCGCGCCCGAGGTCCAGCCTTCGGGCAGGTTCAGTTCGACCACCATTCCCAGCCCCGCATCGCCCGGGTTTGACCAATAGCCGTGCCACTCGGGTGCAGAAGGGGTGAAGCGCAGCGCGAGCATCCACTCCTCGCCCGCTCGCGGTGCGCCGTCTGCCAGCAGTTCCACCGCGATATTGTCATCGCCGTAACGTGCCTCGCGTTGCTGCGCGGAAACGCCTGACGCTGCCAGCACAGCGAGCGCGAGCACCAGAAACCATGCAGGGAATGCAAAACGCGATGCAGCGAACAATCTTGCCTCGTAATACCAAGCCAACGTAGGAGCGCCCTAGCGGGCAGAATGGCGTTCGCAAAGTCGAGTTGAAGGGTTACTGAAGATCGCATGAGCACACCGGACACCGAAACACGCGACCTGCTGATCCTTGGCGGCGGGCTTGTCGGCATGGCGCTGGCGCTGGCTGCGGCCAAGCACGGGCTTTCGAGCCACGTCATCGACCGCGCCGATCCCGCCGAACTGACTGCGGAAGGCTTCGATGATCGCGCCACCGCGATCTCGACCGCCAGCTGGCATCTGTTCCGCAACATCGGCATCGCCGACGGGCTTGAGCCCTTCGCCTGCGACATCGCCAGCATTGCGGTAACTGACCAGAACAAGCCCGGACGGCTCGATTTCACGCCCGAAGCGCATGAAGGCACGCTGGGCCGGATGTTCCCCAACCGCCGCCTGCGCCTCGCGCTGTTCGAAGCCGCCGCCGAAGAACCGCTGATCCACTGGGCCTCCAAAGCCACCATCGTCGAACGCCAGCGCTCCGAATTCGGTGTTGCCGCGCTGCTTGCCGACGGACGCAAGCTCAAAGGCCGGCTGATGGTCGCTGCCGAAGGTCGCCAATCGCCGACCCGCGAGGAAGCGGGCTTCACCATCGCACATTGGGATTACAAACACCGCGCCATCATCGCAGGGCTGACCCATTCCAAGCCGCACAACAATGTTGCCTGGGAAATCTTCTATCCCGCAGGGCCTTTTGCATTGCTCCCGATGAATGACGACGCCGACGGCACGCATCGAAGCTCGCTGGTGTGGACCGTCTCGGAAAGCGATGCCGCAGGCGTCACCAAGCTTTCCGAACGCGCCTTCATGGCCGAGGTGCAAAAACGCATGGGCGATTGCCTGGGCGAAGTGACCAGCGTGGGTTCGCGTTCGAGCTTCCCGCTCGGCTTCCACCACACGGCGAAGATCACCGACACCCGGCTCGCGCTTATCGGCGATGCGGCGCACGGCATTCACCCGATTGCAGGTCAGGGCCTCAATCTTGGTCTGCGCGATGTCGGCGCTTTGGCCGAAGTGCTGGCAGAAGGCGCGCGGATCGGGCTCGATCCGGGCGATGCCGAAGTGCTCAAGCGCTATGAGAACTGGCGGGGTCTCGACAGCTTCATGGTGTCGCTCGCCACCGACGGTCTCACGCGTCTGTTCGGCGTTCCGGGCAAGACCGCGAGCATGGTGCGGCGGCTCGGCATGTCGGCGGTGCAGCGCACACCGATGCTCAAGAGCTTCTTCATGGACGAAGCGCGCGGCGTTTCGGGCGACTTGCCCGAACTGCTCAAAGCCTAGGCCTTATTCCTCGCCAACGCGGTCAATCGGGCTGGGCTGGCTTACGACATTGCCGGCCCCGTCGCGCAAGCCGCTCTGGTCGAGCACGGCAGCGGTTTCGATCACTTCAAGCGCTTCCATCGCCGCTTTGTAGCGTTCCGCATCGGCAATCCAGCTCTCGGCCTGTTCGGCCCCCGGAAGCCCGCGAATCTCGTCGATCGCGTTCTGGTAGCGCCCCTGTTCGAGCGCGATGCGAGCGCGTTCGAGCCGCCGTTCGGGCTGCGACGACGGCGTGCTTTCGCGGCGAATTACGAAGAGTTGTCCAACCTCGCGGCGGAAGCGTGCCCAGCTCATGGCCTCGTTGCGCTCGACCAGTTGCGGGCCGAGCCCGTCGAGACGCGCGGTCAGATTGTCGATCCGGATCGGATTGCGCGCAAAGGAAATGATGGTGTTGACCGCATTGGGCCATTGGTCGCTGAAGCGCAGCCGCAACTGGTCGGCAAGATAGCCGAGTTCAGCCCCGCGCTCGACCGCGCGGCGGGTGGCAAAGGCGATCAGCAAGCCTTCTGCGCGCGCCGCATTGCCCGCAGCAGCCTGTGCCTGCAGGTCGAGCCGTGCGAGCCGCTGTTCGGCAGCGGCGAGACGCTGGTCGATACCGCCCTGCTGCTCTGCCACGCGATTGACGACTTCGGCAGCGCCTTGCGGGTTACCCTCTTCGAGCGCGGCAACCGCCTGTGCAAGCGGGCTCGGCGAAGCGGTGATGACAGCGCTCGGGCTGGCCGAAGGCTCGGCATCCACCGGCTGCGCATCGGGCAGCGCAGGCGGCGCATCGGCGGCGGCGACCTGCGGCTCTGCGGGAGTAAGATTGTACCACACGACGTAGCCCACCAAGGCTCCGCCAGCGATGAATGCTGCAGTTGCAGCCGCCATGAACCGCCTCATCGAGGTGGGTTTTCTGCGGCTGCCGTATTTCGATTCCATCGAATGTCCGTATCTTGCGACCCGTGCTGCCAAAGCGAGCGTCTGGCCGGGATAATTTGTCCCTATATGCACATCTCGCGAACCATTTCCAACAAGGCTTGGTCATTGGGGGCAGGTGAAACGTGGATAGCGCGCCAGCCAGTGCCTGCCGGCTCGACCAGCCGCGGCCCGATCAACGCCAGTTTGATGCGGCTGCGTTCGAGACCCAAGCGGCGGGATTCGCTTGCAAATTGGCGCGCGGCGGCGGCCGAATGAAGCAGCACGGTGAGGCCCATATCGTGCAGCGGGCGCAGCGGCTCGGGCAATTCCATAGGGACGCTTTCGTATGCGATAACCTTGGTGATCGAGACGCCTGCGGGCGGATCGAGCGGCACATGGTCCGCCCCTGCGATACGCAAGAGGCGTGCGGGCGCGGCGATGGTGTCGAGGACTTTCTGCAAGCCCCCCGCCCCGCATGACGCGACGACAAGCCCCGCTTCACGCGCCGCATCGGCCGTCGCTTCGCCTACGGCATGGACTGGTTTGTCCTTGAGCTTCGTCAGCCCTTCCCCGCCATGCCTGATCGCATTGGCGCTCCCGATCAGGAGCGCATCGATTGTGGCCGGATCAGGACAGTCCCATGCGCGCGGCTGCACTTCGAACAACGGATAGCCGATCATGTTGAGCCCCAGCGCCTCGCCAGCGGTCATGGTCGCGGCAAGGCCCGGTTGCGGGCGGACGGTCAGGACGTAGCCGCTCATGATCCGCCGAAATGCGGCGCAATTCCCGGAGTTGCGCGGGCAAGCAGGTCGGCGGCAAGCGCGCGCACCGGGCCGTGATCGCCGGCGGCGAATTGCGCCGTCCCCTCGATCCGCTCGCGTCCGTCGGGGCTGAACAGCACGGCGCGCAGGGTCATCCCCTCGCCTTCGGCCTTGCACAGCGCCGCGACCGGCGAATGGCAGGTGCCGTCCAGTTCGGCGAGCAGCGCGCGTTCAGCTTCCAGCTCGGCGCGCGTGCCACCATCATCGATCTTTGCGACGCATTCGGTGGTTAGCGCATCCTGCGCCCGACATTCGAGCGCGATCACCCCTTGGGCAGCGGCAGGAACCCAGTCGTCCTCGTCGAGCGGCACGCCCACTTCACTGAGGCTCAGCCGGTCAAGCCCTGCCGCGGCAAGGAAAGTCACATCCGCATCGCCCGCGGTCAGCTTGCCCAGCCGCGTGGCGACATTGCCCCTGAAGGTCACGACCTTACAATCGGGCCGCAGGTTCAGCAGCTGCGCGGCGCGGCGCGGAGCGCTCGTCCCCACGATTGCACCTTCCGGGATCGCGGCAATGCTGTCCGCGCCAACCAGCGCATCGCGGCGGTCCGCACGCGGCAGGAAGGCGGCGAAATGGAACAGATCGGGGCGCACGGTCTCGACATCCTTCGCTGAATGCACCGCAACGTCGATCCGGCCCTCTGCAAGCCAGAGATCGAGTTCCTTGGTCCACAAGGCCTTGCCGCCGATTTCTGCCAGCGGGCGGTCGAGCACCTTGTCACCGCTTGCCAGCACTTCGACCAGTTCGACCTCGTCCTGCACCCAGCCGTTCGCCGCACACAGCCGTGCGCGGGCTTCGAAGGCCTGCGCCATCGCCAGCGGGGAATTGCGCGTGCCCAGACGGAGTTTGATTGCTTTTTCCATGGGTAAACTTGCCCTAGCGCCCACACAGACTAGATGGAAGCGCCATGGGAACAGAACCCCACATCGTCCTTGGGATAGAGTCGAGTTGCGACGAGACCGCGGTGGCATTGGTCACCGCGGACCGCCGCGTGCTGGCCGAACGGATCGCCAGCCAGGAGGCCGAACACGCGCCCTATGGCGGAGTGGTCCCCGAAATCGCCGCGCGCGCCCATGCCGAACGACTCGCCCCCATGCTCGAAGGCGTGATGGCGGACGCGGGGCTGACGCTCGCCGATGTGGACGCGATAGCCGCGACTGCCGGGCCGAGGCTGATCGGCGGGGTGATGGTCGGCCTCGTCAGCGGCAAGGCGCTGGCTATGGCTTCTGACAAGCCGCTGATCGCCGTCAACCATCTGGAAGGCCACGCGCTTTCGCCGCGGCTTGCCGATGCCGATCTCGCCTTTCCATACCTGCTGTTGCTGGTGAGCGGCGGGCATTGCCAGATTTTGGCTGTGGAGGGTGTTGGCCAATATCGCCGCCTTGCCACCACTATCGACGATGCTCTGGGCGAAGCTTTCGACAAGACCGCAAAAATTCTCGGCCTCGGCTATCCCGGCGGGCCTGCGGTCGAAAAGCTCGCGCGTGAAGGCGACGCGAAGGCGGTCCCGCTCCCGCGCCCGCTCAAAGGCTCGAAGGAACCGCACTTCTCCTTTGCCGGGCTGAAAAGCGCGGTGCTGCGCGCGCATGAGAGCGGCGAGCACAAACGCGCAGATATCGCCGCGAGCTTTCAGCAAGCGGCAGTCGATTGTCTCATCGACCGGCTGACCAAGGCGCTCAACGAAAACGGCCCCTTCCCCGCGCTGGTTGTTGCAGGGGGTGTCGCGGCCAACCAGTCGGTGCGCGGCGCGCTCGAGGCGCTCGCAGCCGAGCATGAGATGCGTTTCGTCGCGCCGCCGCTCAAGCTGTGCACCGACAACGCCAGCATGATCGCGTGGGCGGGCTGCGAGCGGCTCGTGCGCGATCCCGAATTCGCGGGCGATCCGCTCGATCTCAAGGCACGTCCGCGCTGGCCGCTCGACCCGGAAGCGGATGCGGTGCGCGGGGCAGGAGTAAAGGCATGACGCAAACTATCGGCGTGATCGGAGCGGGCGCTTGGGGCACCGCGCTTGCGCAAATGCTCAGCACCGACGGGCGCGATGTCCTGCTCTGGGCGTTCGAGCCCGAAGTGGTCGAAGCGATCAACAGCGAACACCGCAACCCGCCCTATTTGCCGAGCGCGCAATTGTCGCAAACGATCCGCGCAACCGGCAATCTCGACGATTTCGCAGCGCTCGACACCGTGCTTGCCGTCACACCGGCGCAGGTACTTGGGCGCGTTCTCGAAGGGCTTGGCAAGGCACCGCGCGACCTTGTGCTGTGTTCGAAGGGGATCGAGGCAGGCACGGGACGGTTGATGAACGACGTCGCCCGTGCCGCCTCCCCCGGCAGCCAGATCGCCGTGCTTTCAGGCCCCACTTTCGCGCATGAGGTTGCCGCCGGTCTGCCGACCGCTGTCACCCTCGCCTGCGAGGGCGGAAATGAACAATGGGAACGGCTTGCACCTGCCATCGCACGTCCGGCGTTCCGGCCCTATTACTCCGACGACGTCACCGGTGCGGAGATCGGCGGATCGATCAAGAATGTGCTGGCGATTGCCTGCGGCGTAGTCGACGGCCTTGCGCTCGGCCAGAACGCCCGCGCCGCGCTGATCGCACGCGGCTTTTCGGAGATGCTGCGCTTCGGCGAAGCGCTGGGTGCGCGGGCCGAGACGCTGAACGGGCTTTGCGGATTGGGCGATCTGGTGCTGACCTGCTCCTCCACCTCCAGCCGCAATTTCTCGCTCGGAAAAGCGCTCGGCGAAGGCAAGAGCGCTGCCGAACTCATGGCCGACCGCAAGACCGTGGCCGAAGGCGCGCACACCGCACCCGTGCTGGCCGGTCTTGCCGCCAAGCGCGACATCGCCATGCCGATCGTGACTGCAGTCAACGCGATCCTTTCGGGCAGCCCGCCCAGAGACGTGGTCGCGCAATTGCTGGCGCGACCGCTCAAAGCCGAGTAAGCGCGCCGTCGCGATGACCGCTTCCGGCACCACCCCTCCCTCAGACCAGCCCCAACCTGCTGCGGCGACGCAGACGCAGGGCGACGATATGGCGACGCTCGCCAAGGGCGGTCGCACCAATACTCTCGGCTTCATTCTGCGCCTGCTGGGCGGCATCCCCTTTCTCTTCATCGGCTTCCGCCTTTACGGGGTGGACGAGATGGGGCGCTTTGCCGCCGCCTTCGTGGTGGTCGAGATCGTCGCGCTGATCTGCGCGCTCGGCGAAAAGCGCGGGCTCGCACAGCGCCTGACCGAAGGCGCGGAGGACCACGAGGCCCCGCCCGCCAGCCTCGTGTTCGACGGCATGCTCGCCTCCCTGATGATGTCTGTTGTGGCCTGTCTGGTGCTGATCGCCTTCCCGGTGATCATTTTCCCGAGCGGCACCAACAGCCCTTACGACATGTGGATGATCGCTGCGATTCCGGCCTATGCGCTGACCGAGATCCTGCTCGCCGCGCAAGCCTATCGCTATGACATCGCCACCACCGTGCGCGCCCGCGCGCTGGTGGAGCCGTGGACCAAATCGCTGCTGGTTGCCGGGCTGTTTTTCGTCCCCGCGCTGGCATCGGGCGGCATTGCTCTCGCCTTCGTCGCCTCGATCTATGCCGCGCTTGTCACCGCCGCGTGGTCCTTCTTCAGGACCTATGGCCTGCCGACGCAATGGCGCCCGCGCCCCGGCTATCTCGGCAAGCTTGCGCTGCGTGCCATTCCACTGGTCGGTGCCGACGTGATCGAGCGCGGGACGCGGCTGCTCGACGTTTTCCTGCTCGGCCAGTTCACCAGCGCCGGGACGGTGGGCATCTACTGGTTCGCCAAGGAAGTCGTCAGCCTGCCGCAAAAGCTGAAATCCAGTTTCGAACCGATCCTCTCGCCGGTCATCACCAAGAACCTGAAGATCGGCAATATGGAAGCCATTGCGGCGCAGGTGCGTCAGGTCGGTTTCTGGATCATCGCCCTGCAAGCGGGCATCGCCTTGATGCTGGCCATTCCGGGCGAGGCGGTGATGGGGCTTGGCGGTCCGGCAATCGTCGGAGGCACCGGCGCGCTGGCGATCCTGCTTGCCGCCGAAGTCGTCGCCTCGATGGCGGTCGTGTCCGAGAGCGTGCTCGTCTACATTGCGAAGAAGCGCAATTTGCTGATCTCGGTCGGGGTCATCACCTTGCAAGGCGCGCTGACGGTCGGCTTCATCATCCTCGCGCAGCGAATGGGCTATGGCGAAGGGTTTCAGGCGGCAGGCGCAGCGGGCGCGCTGTTCGTGGCACTGGCGGTGTCGAGTCTGGTCAAGGCGGTGGTGCTCAAGACACTGCTGAAGGCCCCCGTCTCGAACTGGCGCTGGGCGCTGGTCCATGCGGCAGCGCCTGCGGTGGTGGTGGGCTTCCTGTTCACCCGCTTCACACCCGAATGGGTGGAATTGGCGATAGGTGGTCCGCTGATCCTCGCGATCTATCTGTGGGTCATCTGGAAGCGCGGGTTCGACGAGGCGGACAAGGTGCTGTTCCGCAAGAATGCGAACCTGCCCGATGAAATTCTCGACGCGGCGGAAAGCACCGCCAAGCCGCGCTAAGCCGCAGAAATCGGGCAGTTCGCGGAGGCGGCCGCTCCAACATTTCTGCTCGCTTACAGCGTGTTCAGTCAGCATTCACGGCCTGAACGTGACCTTTTGACGCAGGGTCAAAGGGGACTGGTATGATGGTACGACTGAAGCGAACGCAGCTGCAACTGGGCGGCGTTTTCGTTCTGGGACTGGCGCTGGCAAGCTGCGCGCAATCGCCCGATATGGCGAGCGGATCGGCTCCCACCGAAGGCAGCATCGCACAAACACCTCCGCCTCCACCGCCGCCACCACCTCCGCCTCCCCCTCCACCGCCGCCGCCAATGGCTGACCAGAGCATCTCGGTCACAGGCGCAAGATTGGCAGTTGCGCCCTCCCCCAGCCGTAATCGCACCGGCGCGGTCCGCAGCGAAGCCGAAGCCGCAATGCCCGGCTATTACACCCCGCCCGTCGTCGTCCCGATCGATCCGGGCAACGAGCGCTATGACGGCGAGGAAGTCTCGCCGGTAAAGATCGTCTCTGCCGAACCCGTCTCGACCTTCAGCGTCGATGTCGACACCGGCGCCTATGCCAACGCCCGCCGCTTCCTGCGCCAGGGGGTGACCCCGCCGCGCGACGCGGTGCGGACCGAGGAGATGATCAACTACTTCCGTTACGATTACGACCGCCCGCGCGGGCGCGAAGTGCCGTTCAGCGTGACCACCGACCTCGCCAAATCGCCCTGGAACGGGAGCGCCTACCTGATGCGCATCGGACTACGCGGCTATGACATCGAAAGCTCCGAGCGCCCGCCTGCGAACCTCGTGTTCCTGATGGATGTCTCGGGCTCAATGAACAGCCCCGACAAGCTGCCGCTGGTGAAGACCGCGCTTTCGCAGCTGGCGGGAGAACTGGGCTCGCAGGACAAGGTTTCGATCGTCGTCTATGCCGGCGCCGCGGGCCTCGTGCTCGATGCGACCAATGACACCAAGGCGATCCGCCGCGCGCTCGATCAACTGTCGGCAGGCGGCTCGACCGCAGGAGGCGCGGGCATTCAACTGGCTTACAACATCGCCGAGGACAACTTCATCGAAGGCGGCGTCAACCGCGTGATCCTCGCCACCGACGGCGATTTCAACGTTGGCCAGACGAACCGCGAACAACTGGTGGAAATGGTCGAGAAGAACCGCGACCGCGGCATCACGCTGACCACGCTCGGCTTTGGCACGGGCAATTACAACGAAGCACTGATGGAGCAGATCGCCAACAAGGGTAACGGCAATTACGCCTATATCGACAGCGCGCTCGAAGCGAAGAAGGTGCTGGGCGACGAAATGTCCTCGACGCTGTTCACCATCGCCAAGGATGTGAAGATACAGGTCGAATTCAATCCTGCCGTCATCAGCCAGTACCGCCTTGTCGGCTATGAAAACCGCGCGCTTCGCGAAGAGGATTTCAACAATGACGCGGTCGATGCAGGCGATATCGGTGCCGGACATCAGGTGACGGCCATCTACGAAGTCGTGCCCACCGGCGAAAAGGGGTGGATTGCCCCGCGTCGCTATGAAGACCAGCCGAGCGCAGCGGCAACCCGCCAGATGGCCGAGGCCGCACATGTCCGCCTGCGCTTCAAACTGCCCGATGGTGACACTTCGCAACTGATCGAGCGGACCGTGCCGGCGAGCGCGCTCGACAGTGCCGGAGACCCGCGTGGTGACTTCGCCTTTGCCGCAGCGGTCGCGGCATACGGCCAAATCCTTCGCGGCGACAATCTGATGATGGGCTTCACCCATGACGACGTCGGCGAGCTTGCAGGGCGCCAGAGCAATTTCTGGCGGCAGGAGTTCCTCGAACTCAACGCGCTCGCAGGAGCAGCACGCGGCGGCGGCTGAGGCCGCTTGCGAACAAACACGCGCCGCGCTCGTGGATTAGGGAGAGCGCGGCGTACAAGAGCGGCGGGAACCCTTGCGAGTGCGGTTCCGGCCGCTCTTTCTTTGGAGGCGCATTTTGGGCTAAGCCTGCGCGCAACTCCTGAATAGCCAAGGAAATTCCATGTCGCCTGAAAACCTGCAACTCACCATCATCATCGGCGTCGGCGCGCTTCTGCTTGTGCTGGCGATTTGGCTCCTGCTGCGCGCCTCGCGCAAGACCACGGTGATCGACAAGACCGCGGGCGATGTGCTCGACGAAGGCGCGGCACCGGCTGCGCGCAATCAGGCGCTGATCGATGCACCGGCGTCGATGGAGGAAACCTTCGGCGACACTACCGCCGCTGCGAACTCGGATGCCGTGGCCGCCGCCGGAGCCAGGGCCGACGCCGAAGCAGGTGCGACGGTTGCCGCTGCAGGCATTGCTGCAATGCAGGCCGCGCCGCAGCCCGAACCTGCTCCCGCTGCTGCGCCAGCACCGGCACCGGCACCGTCAGCCGGTGGCGACGATCTCACACGCATCAAGGGCCTCGGCCCGAAGCTCGCCGCTCTGCTCGGCGAACAGGGCATCACCAGCTTTGCCCAGATCGCGGCATGGAATGTCGCGGACGTCGAACGGATCGACGCGGGTCTTGGACGGTTTCAGGGGCGCATCACGCGCGATCAATGGGTCGAGCAGGCGAAACTTCTGAGCGCCGGTGACGAGGCCGGATTTGCTGATAAATTCGGCCAGAACCGCTAGGTAGCACCCCGCAATCCATCTTCGAGGCAATCGCGCTGCGCTGTGTGACAGAATCGTGATACACACAGTCATGCAGGGCCGCTCGATTAATGCGGAGGTGATTCGTGGGACAAAGGATACTCGTTGCCGAGGACGAAAAGGTGTTCGCCTCCGATCTGCGCGACACCGTTGAAGAGGCCGGCTATGAAGTCGAAGGCCCGCACACCGGTACATCCTCCGCGCTGCTCGCCTGTGAGGGCAATCGCCCCGATCTCGCAATCCTCGATGCCACATTGGGCGGCGAAGACAGCTACCGGCTCGCGCACAAGCTTACCGAAGAAAGTGTCCCGATCATCTTTCACACCGGCAGCAGCGGCGATGCCATTATCGCCGAACGCTTTCCCGGAGCGATGACAGTGCCCAAGCCATGCCCTCCTGCCAAGATGCTGGCTGCGGTTAGCGGTGCTTTAGGACATCGTGGCCGCGCCTGACGCTTGATTTCATCTCCGCTAGTGCCCAAGCATGAAACGGCTTGGAGAAGCAGAGAGAGCACCCGATGATCAAATCCATTCCCGCGCTTGGCCTTGTCGCCGCAGCGCTGACCACCCTCGCCGCCCCGGCGCAGGCGCAGGACAAACAACTCGCCGAAGTCTATGCCTTTGCCGGCACCTTCTGCCCGCGCGGTTCGCTTCCCGCTGACGGCAGACTGCTGGAAATCCGCACGAACACAGCGTTGTTTTCCCTGCTCGGGACGACCTATGGCGGCGACGGTCGCACTACCTTCGGCTTGCCCGACTTGCGCCATGCGACGGCGGCTTTCACCCCCAACGGCGATCAGGTGCCGATCCGGTATTGCATCGTCACTGAAGGCATCTTTCCCTCGCGCAGCTAAGCGCACCGCTTCCCTTGAAACTCGCGACCAACCCTGCGAGTGCACCAACAAGTTTCAGGAGTAACCAAATGCACGCCCCAGCCGGCCCCGAAAATGCCTCCGCCGGAATCGTCCCGTTCAATTGGGAAGACCCGTTCGATCTGGAAGGTCAGCTGACCGAAGAAGAGCGGATGATCCGCGACGCGGCGCACGGATTTGCGCAAAGCGAATTGCAACCGCGCGTCATCGAAGCCTTCCGCGAGGAAGCGAGCGCGCCCGAACTGTTCCCGATGATGGGTCAGGCCGGCCTGCTCGGCGTGACCATCCCCGAAGAATACGGCGGCGCAGGCGCGGGCTATGTCTCCTACGGCCTCGTCGCGCGCGAGATCGAGCGGGTGGATTCGGGCTATCGTTCGATGGCCAGCGTCCAGTCCTCGCTCGTGATGCACCCGATCTACGCCTATGGCTCGGAAGAACAGCGCAAGAAATATCTCCCCGGTCTTGCCTCGGGCGAACTGATCGGCTGCTTCGGCCTGACCGAACCCGACGCGGGCTCCGACCCTGCNGGNATGAAGACNNNNGCCAAGAAGGACGGCGACGNNTANGTCATCNNNGGCNNNAANACGTGGATTTCNAANNCNCCNTTCGCNGACGTNTTCGTCGTCTGGGCCAAGNNCGANGNGCATGGNGGCGGCATTCGCGGCTTNNTNCTNGAAAAAGGNATGGAAGGNCTCNNCGCNCCNAAGATCGAGGGCAAGNTTTCGCTGCGCGCCNCGCACCACCGGCATGATCNTGATGGACGAGGTNNNNGTNNNNGCNNNCGCNNTGNTNCCNNANGTNCAGGGNCTCAANGGNCCNTTCNGCTGCCTCAACCGNGCGCGNTACGGNATNNNNTGGGGCGCNCTGGGTGCNGCNGANTTCTGCATGNACGCNGCNNNNCAATACGGNCTCGACCGGCACGCAGTTCGGCNNNCCGCTNGCNNGCANGCAGCTNTATCANNNNAAGCTCGCCGACATGCTGACCGANATTGCGCTNGGNCTNCANGCNAGCTTGCGCGTCGGNCGCCTGATNGACGANGGCNNCTNNNCNCCNGACATGATNNGCGATNGTGAAGCGCAACAATGTCGGCAAGGCNNTNNACATCGCCCGCNTNGCGCGCGACATGCACGGCGGCAACGGCATCNNCGAGGAATATCAGGTNATCCGCCACNNGNTNAACCTCGAAACGGTCAACACCTANGANGGCACCCACGATGTCCACGCATTGATCTTGGGCCGCGCGATCACCGGAATCGCGGCGTTCTGATGCAATCCTCGTCATCGCGAGCGACCGGAGGGAGCGCGGCGATCCATGGCCTGACGGTGCCGATGGCATCGGTCCATGGATTGCCACGGAGCCTTTCGGCTCCTCGCAATGACGAGCGAAGCGGCGAGCTGTCCTACTCGGGCGGGCCGTGCGATGTACGAGCGATGCGCCCCGCCTCGTCCGTTCAGATCGCCCGTTTTAGAGGCGCAAATCGGGGCCTCGGTTTTTCGCCTTTGGACAGTGTGTCAGGTGTGTCAGGCCGCATCTCCATTCACGGGACGAACGCATGAAACTCTACGGCTACTTCCGCAGCTCCACTAGCTATCGCCTGCGGC
>PALE01000029.1 GCA_002706445.1 Erythrobacteraceae bacterium | reverse complement strand
CGGGCTTCTCGCTTTGCGCATCGAGCACAAAGGCGAGCCGATCACGTCCTGCCGCGCTGGTGTCGCCCGAGACGCCGGCATCGACGACGCGGGCATTGGTTCCCCGCGCCCTCAACGCTGCTTCGAGCCGTTCGGGATACCCTTCGTCCTCAGCCAGCCCATACCCTGCAAACAGGCTGTCGCCGAAAGCCACGATCCGCACTTCCTCGCCCATGACCGGCACGGCAAGCTCGCCTTCGGCAATCGCGCCAGGTTCGGTGCGAGGCTGTTCGACAGGTGCTTCGGACCCGCAAGCGCTCAGGGTGAAAGCCAGTGTGAAGCCAAACGCCAGTGCAATCCGTTTCTGCAAGCAGCCCATAATGATCTGCGAACCTTTCTCTTCGATCTTGTTTGAACACCATTCCTATCCCATCTCTGACCTGTGACAAACCCAACATCATCTGCCGACATGGCAATCTCCGCCCGCAATCTCACCCTCACGCTCGGCAGTGCCAGCGCGCCGGTCGATATCCTCAAGGGGATCGACCTCGACATCGCGCATGGCGAAGTGGTCGCGCTGCTTGGCCCTTCCGGTTCTGGCAAAAGCTCGCTGATGGCGGTGCTTTCCGGCCTCGAACGCGCAAGCGGCGGTTCGCTGACTGTGGCGGGACAGGACTTTGCCAGCCTTGATGAAGACGGGCTTGCGGCAGCGCGCCGTGGCCGGATCGGGATCGTGCTTCAGGCCTTCCACCTCCTGCCCACCATGACCGCGGCCGAGAATGTCGCGACCCCGATGGAACTGGCCGGATCACCCGATGCCTCGCCGCGCGCGGTGGCGGAACTCGAAGCGGTCGGCCTGGGTCACCGCACCGGCCACTATCCAACCCAGCTTTCGGGCGGCGAGCAGCAGCGCGTTGCCATTGCACGCGCCATCGCGCCGCGCCCCGGCCTCATTTTCGCCGATGAACCGACCGGCAATCTCGACGCGCACACGGGCGAGGAAATCGTCGAACTGCTGTTCGCGCGCCGCGCCGAGACCGGCGCGACCCTGCTGATCATCACCCATGATGCAGGCCTTGCAGAGCAATGCGACCGCGTGCTGACCATGGCCGACGGTGTGATCCTGTCCGACACGCGCTCTGGTGTGGCGAGCGAGGCCGCAGAGTGAGCGCAGCAGGACTAGGCTGGGGCGGCGCGTGGCAGATCGCGCGGCGGGACCTCAATGCCCGCTTCAAGGGGCTGCGGCTGCTGCTTGTCTGCATTTTCCTCGGCACCGCCGCGCTTGCTGCAATCGGCACGCTGACGGCCTCGATCGAACGCGAATTGCAGTCATCCGGACAGGCGTTGCTCGGCGGCGATCTCGAAGTCGAAGTCTGGCAGCGCGATCTCAACGAGGACGAACTGACCGCGCTCGGCGAATTGGGCGATGTTTCGGGCGGCTTCCGCTTGCAGGCCATGGCGAGCACCGATGATGCCGCTGCACCTGTCGAACTGAAGGCCGTGGACACCAAATGGCCGCTCTACGGCAGCTTCACTCTTGCCGACGGAAGCGAACCCGGCGCACCGACTGCGACCGATGCCTATCTGGCGCAAGGCGCGCTCGACCGGCTCGACATTGACGTGGGGGACGAATTCCGCGTCGGCACCATGACCTTACGCGCAGCAGGGGTGATCGCAGACGAGCCTGACCGCCTGTCCGAAGGTTTCCAGCTTGGCCCCACCGTTTTGGTTGCGCGCGACATTCCCGCTGCCGCCGGACTTTTGCAGCCCGGATCGCTTTACCAAAGCAAATACCGCATCGCTTTCGACGATCAGTCCGCCGATCTCGAACAGGCCGAAGAGGCGCTGACCGAGGCGTTCCCCAATGCCGGCTTCGACTTCCGCAACCGCGACCGCGCGTCGCCCGGCGCAGACCGGTTTGTGCGGCAGATGAGTGACTTTCTGACCCTCGTTGGTCTCGCTGCGCTGGTGATTGCCGGTATCGGCATTGCGGGCGGCGTATCCTCCTATCTCGACCAGCGGCGTGCGAGCATTGCGACGCTCAAGGTGCTCGGTGCATCCTCGCGCGACATCGTGCGCATTTACGCGCTCCAGATCGCCGTCGCCGCACTGGCAGGCAGCGCGCTGGGCCTTGCGACAGGCGTGCTGGTGACACCGTTCCTCGGCATGGCGCTAGAAGGCTTGCTACCTGTCGAGAGCGGCTTTGTGATCGAGCCTGCGCCGCTGCTGCTCGCGGGCGCCTACGGCCTGCTCGTGGTTTTCGCCTTTGCCGCTGCGCCCTTGCTGCGCGCGCGGTCCTATCCGGCGATGGCGCTGATGCGGAGCCGGATCGTCCCGCTCGCCCGCGACAAGCGTGCCCTGATCGCGACCGGCATCGGGCTTGCCGCGATCTGCGCTCTCGCGCTGCTTACGACAGCCCAGCCAATGCTGGCAGGCGGGTTTCTGATCGGTGCGGCGAATGCGCTGATCCTGCTCGCAGGACTCGGGCTTGGTCTGCAATGGGCGGCGCGCAAATTGCCGCGCCCTGCCAACCCGCTGCTGCGCTCGGCGCTTGCCAATATCCATCGCCCCGGCGCGCCCACCTCGGCGCTCGTCACCGCGCTCGGTTTTGGCCTTGCCGCCTTCGTGCTGCTCGCCGCGGTCCAGAGCGCGATTGACGGCAATATCCAGAGCCGCGTTCCGCAAGAGGCCCCCGATTACTTCGTGCTCGACGTGCCGACCGACGGCGAGGAACGCTTTCACGAACTGATTCACACCCCCTTCCCCGAGGCCGAGGTCCGCTCCGTCCCAACCATGCGCGGCGCGGTGCTCGCCTATGGGCCCGAGGGCGACATGCAGCTCGTGTCCGAACTTGAGGAAATCCCCGATGGCGCGTGGGCGCTGCGCGGCGAGCGTGGCATCACCTATGCCGACACCGCCCCTCCCGGTAGCCGCGTGGTCGAAGGCGAATGGTGGAGCCCGTTCCACCAGGGCGAAGGGCTTGTCTCGATCGACAAGGAATTTGCCGATGCGGCAGGTATCGAAGTCGGAGACATGCTGACCATCGGCATTCTCGGCACAGAGCGCACCGTGCGCGTCGCCAATCTGCGCGAGATCGACTGGGAGACCATGGGCTTCAACTTCTCGATGGTGTTCTCGCGCATTGCGATTGCCGATGCGCCGCACAAGCTTGCCGCGACCATCGAACTGCCCGAGGGCGTGGATACCAAGGCACGCGGCGAATTGCTGCGCACGCTGGTGCGCGAATATCCCTCAAGCTCGGTGATCGAAGTTGGCGACGTGCTGGTGCAGGCACGCGAGATATTGGAGCAGGTCGGCCTTGCAACTCTCGCCGCGGCGGCTGTCGCGGTGCTTGCGGGCCTTGCCGTGCTGATGGGAGCCATCGCCGCGGCCCGTGCGGCGCGAACCTACGACACGGTGGTGCTGCGCGTGATGGGTGCGAGCAGACGGCAGATCCTGTCGCTGCAATTGGCCGAATACGGCTTGATCGCAGGCGCTCTTGCGCTGGTAGCGCTGGCGCTGGGGTCGACGCTTGCATGGGTGATCATCACCCAACTGTTCGAATTCGACTGGCTGCCCGATTGGGGCGCGGTGCTGGCGGTGCTTGGGCTGGGCCTTGCGATGGTGCTTGCCTTTGCTCTCGGCGGATCTTTGCCGCTGCTGCGCGCGAAACCGGCGCAAGCGCTGCGAGAGCTTTAGGCAAAAGCAAAGGCCCGCGCGCCTCCACAGCACGCGGGCCTTTGAAAACCCCTTATCGGGACGACGCCTTATTCGAAGGCGGTCGGATCGGCCTGACCCTTGGGATCGGGGCCGTACTGGTTGGGACCGGGCGTGCCGTCGGTGCAATAGAACACCAGCAGGATGATGCTGCCAATCAGCGGGATAAGTCCGAGCAGGAGCATCCAGCCAGACTTGTCCTGATCGTGCATACGGCGCACGGCCACGGCAATCGACGGGATGATCAGGCCAAGCATTGCAATCGCGAAGATGATCATCACGATTGCCGAAAGCGTCTCGGAAATCGCGCCGAGGATTGCCGCCAAAATTAGGACCGCAATGTATAGCAGGAAAATTCCGAGTTGGAACATCCAGAACTCTTTACGCCGCGAACGTCCCGAGAAGTCGGCATAGCGCCGAACAGGCATTAACATCCATTCCATGAGAAGATCCCCCTTCTTGTTAGGGGCGCATAGCCACCACATTCGCGCTCCGAGGGCAATCCCCTAGCGTAAAAAAGGGCCCCGCTGTCACCAGCGAGGCCCTCATTGTCGCTTTTCGACAAGCGAAACGGATTAGAACTTGAAGCGAACCACGCCGCCGTAAGTGCGCGGTGCGCTGGGGTAACCCGACACCGTGCCCGACTGCGCAACGCCGTCGAACACCGTCAGGATATACTCGTCGTCAAGCAGGTTGCGGCCCCAGATGCCGACTTCCAGCCCGCTGTTGAGTGCCAGCGTGATCGAACCGTTCACCAGATTGACTTCGCGCTGGAAGATCTCGGTGTTGCCCAGCGACGCATTGTAGGTCGGCAGGCCGTTGTTGAGATCGGTGTTCGATTCGTGGCTATAATCGAGACGCGAGATCAGGCGCGTGCCGCTATCCCATTCGTGGGTGTAGGTCGCGCTGGTGGCGATGCTCCAGGCAGGAATGCCACCCGGACGAGCGCCGGTCAGATCGCCGACGGGGCTTTCGAGGAAGCTGTCGTAGATCGGATCGAGGTGGGTCACAGCGAAGGTGAACACCAGCTCGGGGACCGGGCTGATCGTGGCGTCGAATTCAAAGCCCTTCACCGACTGCTGACCTGCATTGTTCAGCTGGAAGCCCGTACCGGTGAACAGGAAGCTCTGGAAGCCTTCGATCGTCTGGTCGAACAGCGCGAGGTTGAAACCGAAGCCTTCCCACTGCGCTTTCACGCCGATTTCGTAGACTTCTGCCTCTTCAGGACCCGCAAAGCGCGAACCGGTGGTGAGGTTGGCAACGCCAAGACCGGCATCGCGGATCGGCGAGGACGGAGCAAGGATCGAGGAACCAAGCGGTCCCGGAATGTAGTCGCCGAACACCGGACGGCTGTCGCGCGACAGATTGACCGAGCTCGCCTTGAAGCCGGTTGCATAGCTGGCATAGACATTGACTTCGTTCGACACCTGATACGCAGCACGGAACAGGTAGGTCAGCTTGTCATCGTTCGTCCGGCCATCTTCAACCGCGTTCGGAATGGTCAGGAACGGCGGCTGGAACTGGAACGGACGCAGAGCCAGCAGCGGGTTTTGTGCCGGGTCTTGAGCCGCCGCAGCAATCGCGCCGAAGGTTGCCGGGTTGGCCGCAGCAAATGCTGCGATCGTTGCCGGATCGGTGGTGCCGATGGCGCCAGCGATAAAGGCATCAACCAGATTGATATTCGACAGCTCGTCGAACGCCTGACCCGAAAGCGCAAAATCCTTCTTGTCATCGGTGTAGTTGAAGCCCGCGGTGAAAACGAGACCGTCAATCGGCTCGAGGTCGACGGTGCCGAAGATCGAGTAGGACTCATTGTCCATCGAATAGGTTTCGGCGGTCAGCGGTCCCTGCGAGAAAATGCTGTTCTGCGGCAGGCCCAGAGCTTGTTCAACGCCGTTGAACACCTGCGGGTTGCCGGCGAGCAGCGAGAAGAACGCACGCGAATCCGCGCCGGTGATCAGCGTGCTGTCCTGCGTGATCGATTCATCGAAGTAATAACCGCCAAGCAGGAAGTTCAGCGGGCCGTCGAAGTCCGAGGTGATCCGCAGTTCTTGCGTGAAGGTTTCGACCTGCTGGTCGCGGATTTCGTTGACGATGTCAGCACTGGTGAAATCGACGTCCTGATCGACGAAGTTTTTCAACTCGCGATAGGCGGTGATCGAGGTCACCGAAATCGGGCCGGTTGCCCAGTCGATCTGGCCCGAGAAACCGTAGTTTTCGACTTCGTTTTCGGGGATCTTGTTGAGGAAGACATCATAGCTGAAGAAATCGGTGTTGAGCGCACCGCCTACGCCGAACACGGCGGGTGCGGTCGGGCCGGCAACCATGGGGCTGACAACGCAGCATGCTTCGTCGATCTTCGAATAGTCGCCGATCAGGCGGACCGAGAGATCGGGGGTCGGCTCGATCAGCAGTTGGCCGCGTGCAGCGTAGCGGTTACGCTCGGACACTTCTTCGTTGAGGTTGACGATCGTGCCGTAGCCGTCACGGACGTTGTAGCTACCGTCGATCGAGAATGCGATGTTATCCGAGATCGGACCGGTCACGTCGCCTTTCACGATCAGCGCGTTGTAATTGCCGTAGCTGACTTCGGCAGAACCGCCGAAATCGAACTGCGGCGGGCGGGTGACGACCGAAATCACACCGGCCGAGGCGTTCTTGCCGAACAGGGTCGATTGCGGGCCGTTCAGGACTTCGATGCGCTGAACGTTGGGAAGGTCGGACAGGGCCGATGCCGAACGCGAACGGAACACGCCGTCGATGAAAACGCCGACCGAGGGTTCGATGCCGAAGTTGTTGTCGCCGTTACCGAAGCCGCGAATGATGAAGGTCGACGACGACGAGTTCTGCAGCTGGCTGACACGAAGCGAGGGCGTGACCGTCTGAAGGTCGAGAACGTCGCGGATCTGCGCCTGTTCCAGCGTTTCGCCGGTGGTCACGCTGACCGAAATCGGGGTTTCCTGAAGCGTCTGTTCGCGCTTCGATGCGGTCACGATAATCTGGTTGCCGCTGGTCGGCGCGTCGAGCTCTGGCTGTTCGCTATCCTGCGCGAAAACAACGCCGGGTGTGCCCAGTGCAACAGCGCCGGCCCCTGCGAGCAGCGCAAAACGGAACGAGCCCTTGGGCCCGGAAACGGGTGAAGTCATGGTAAAATCCTCTCCTCTTACCATCAAAAAATGCCGGTCACTAACAAACGCATCCCCAAGATGCTTGCTCGCGGCGAATTCTGATCGGTCATGCATGTAACCCGCTGTGGCATCAGCGACAAGCGCGAAACCCGCAGAAATCCGCGGGACTCAAGGCTGTTGTTGCAAGGCCGACACACCTCCTGACACGCTTACCTTGCGGTAGATGCGCACAGCTGGCGAATTGCCGCTACGGCATGGCAGGCATGCGGGACAATAAGTGGTAGAGACGAAACTAACGCACGCTGACGCAGTAGAGCGCGCTCAAAGGCGGAATTTACCGCCGCGTCATCACATATTCGGTGAACTTGTCATAAGAACCGGCATCCATAACCAGTTGATTTCCGTCATATGAGACGATGGGATAGGTCTCGGTCTCGCGCATCCCCTGCGACAATTCCTTGCCCAGATAGGTCATCGCATCGCGCTTTGCGGCGGAAGCATCGTCGGGGATCACCGGCACAACCCAGGCCTTGTCGACCGCCCAGGTGATTTGCTCCGACGCGATCGAGACGCGCCCCTCGCTTTTGAAAAGGTAAAGGCCGTCGAACTGCGGATTGCCGCGGAATTGGAATTCGATTTCGAGCGCATCGCTGAACCGCCCGTCGGCACCGATGACGACGACATTCTCGCTCCCGCGGGTAATGACGGTGCCATCGTCGCTTTCGGTGACCGGCTCGATCCAGGTTCCCTCAAGCTCGCTCACTTTCAGGCGCGCAACCGCCGTGCCGGAGCCAGATTGCGCTGCCGCAGGAGCGATCATGCTGCCGGGCGCGAGGCCCGTCGAGGTCAGCCCGGACAGGGCAAGTCCCGACACCAGCGCCACCGCACCGAAAACTTTGAAAACCGATTTCTTCATGATTGCCCCATTTTGCCCGCACTCAAGGCGCGCAATTTCCGCCTGAAAGATTGCCTATCCTTCCTACACTCCCTATGGCGCGCCGCAATGCACAAAAAGTCGCTGCCGGAATGCGGCGCGACCTCCCTCCTGATTCGATAATTTGAAGGCACTTCTTTCTCATGGCCGCTGAACCCACTTCGCTGCGCAATGTCGCGATTATTGCTCACGTTGACCACGGCAAGACCACTCTGGTTGACCAACTGTTCCGCCAATCGGGAACTTTCCGCGAGAACCAGCGGGTCGAAGAGCGCGCGATGGATTCCGGCGACCTCGAAAAAGAGCGCGGGATCACCATCCTTGCCAAGTGCACCAGCGTCGAATGGGAAGCGCCCAGCGGCGAAGTGACCCGCATCAACATCGTCGACACCCCCGGCCACGCCGACTTCGGCGCCGAGGTTGAGCGTATTCTCAGCATGGTTGACGGCGTGATCCTGCTCGTCGACAGCGCCGAAGGCGCAATGCCGCAGACCAAGTTCGTCACCGGCAAAGCGCTTGCGCTGGGCCTCAAGCCGATCGTCGTCGTCAACAAGATCGACCGGCCCGATGGCCGTCCGCAGGAAGTGCTCGACGAAGTGTTCGACCTCTTCGCAAGCCTCGACGCCAATGACGAACAGCTCGACTTCCCCTCGCTCTGGGCTTCGGGCCGCGACGGCTATGCGTCCGACGACGAAACCGCACGTGAAGGCGACCTCCAGCCGCTGTTCAAGCTGATCGTCGATCACGTTCCGCCTCCGGGCCTCGACACCGAAGCCAAGTTCAGCTTCCTCGCAACCCTGCTCGACCGTGACAACTTCATGGGCCGCGTGCTCACCGGCCGCGTGCAGTCGGGCAAGGTGAAGCTCAACGATCCGATCCATGCAATCGACCGTGACGGCAAGGTTATCGAAGTGGGCCGTGCTACCAAGCTTATGTCGTTCCGCGGCCTTGAACGCGTGCCTGTCGAAAGCGCGCAGGCTGGCGATATCATCGCGCTCGCAGGGCTCGAAAAGGCGACCGTTTCCAACACGATCTGCGATCCTTCGGAAAAGGAGCCGATCTCGGCCCAGCCGATCGATCCGCCGACGCTGGCGATGCGTTTCTCGGTCAACAATTCGCCGCTCGCAGGCCGTGAAGGCGACAAGGTCACGAGCCGCATGATCCGCGACCGCCTGCTGCGCGAAGCGGAAACCAATGTCGCAATCCGCATCACCGAAAGCGACGACAAGGACAGCTTCGAGGTCGCCGGTCGCGGCGAATTGCAGCTGGGCGTTCTGATTGAAACCATGCGCCGCGAAGGCTTCGAACTGGGCATCAGCCGTCCCAAGGTGCTGTTCCGCACCGAAGACGGCCAGCGCACCGAGCCTTACGAAACCGTCGTCATCGATGTCGATGACGAACACTCGGGCACCGTTGTCGAGAAGATGCAGCGCCGCAAGGCCGACCTCACCGAAATGCGCCCCTCGGGCCAGGGCAAGACCCGCATCACCTTCTCTGCCCCCTCGCGTGGCCTCATCGGCTATCACGGCGAATTTCTGTCCGACACGCGCGGCACGGGCATCATGAACCGCCTGTTCGAAAAATACGGCCCGTACAAAGGCCCGATCGAAGGCCGCCAGAACGGCGTGCTGATCTCGATGGTGCCGGGTGAAGCCGTCCCCTATGCGCTTAACGCGCTGGAAGAACGCGGCGAACTCTTCATCGGCGGCGGCGCGAAGATCTACGAAGGTATGGTGATCGGCGAAAACGCCAAGCCCGACGACCTCGAAGTCAACCCGATGAAGTCGAAGCAGCTCACCAACTTCCGCTCGACGGGTAAGGACGATTCCATCCGCCTCACCCCGCCGCGCCGGATGAGCCTCGAGCAGGCGATTGCCTATATCGACGACGACGAAATGGTCGAAGTCACCCCGCAGTCGATCCGGCTGCGCAAGGCGATCCTCGACCCGCACGAGCGCAAGAAAGCCAAGCGCAGCAAGGAAAGCTGAGCCCTACCCCTCGCGCGCAATCGCGAGGAAGTTCGGCTGGCCGTTGCTGGCGGTGACCCCGCCGTCGACGGGCAGGTTCACACCTGTAATGAAGCTCGCATCCTCGCTTGCAAGGAAGGCGGCCGCGCCGGCGATGTCTTCAGGCTCGCCGATGCGGCCCAGCGCGACGCGGCGCATGAAGGCATCGACCATCGGTTGATTGTCGAGGATGCCATCGACCATATCCGACCGCGTGATCGAGGGGTTGATGGCATTCACACGCACACCCATGCCGCCCAATTGCAGCGCCAATCCGCGCGTCAGATTGGTCACCGCACCCTTCGATGCGTTGTACACCGGCAGCATGGAATCTCCACCGATCCCCGAAACGCTGGAGATGTTGACGATCGAGCCGCCCGTCGCCTTGAGGTGCGGAATCGCTGCACGGCACATATAGATGACGCCTTTCACATTGATGTCGATGATACGATCAATCTCGGCATCGTCGGTCTTGTGCAGCATCGATGAGCCACCCACGCCAGCATTGTTGACCACCACGTCGAGCGCGCCAAACCTTTCGACCGTCGCGCCGATAATCTCGTCGGCAAAGGCGCTCTTGCTGACATCGCCAGCCACCACCAACACTCGCGCAGGGTCGAGCGTTTCGGCGACGGCGGCGCATTTTTCGGCGTTGCGGGCATTGATGATGACGTTTGCGCCTTCATCATGGAAACGCCGCGCAATGCCCTCGCCAATTCCGGTCGATGAGCCGGTGACGATAATGGTCTTGCCGGTGAAACGCTGCGATTGGGTCATTTGGAATTCCTGTTTCTTCTCTGGTCTGCACCCAATGAAGGAACCCGCGGGCCATTTGTAAAGCGTAGGAATGTTGCAAGGGGTCACAATAATTTGAAACAGGCTGAGCCGTGAGCGGTAAATCCCGACGCGAGCTTGCGTATTTCCTGCGCACAGTGGCCACAACGCGCTGTGTTTGATACGCAGCGCGGCAATATGAACACAGCAACGCTTCTCTCACTCGCCGCCTACTTCGTCCTCATGATCGGCATCGGGCTTTACGCCTGGCGTAAATCGACCGACACTTCGGAGGGCTATATGCTCGCCGGACGCAATCTGCCGCCTGCCGTCGCGGCGCTGAGCGCGGGCGCTTCGGACATGTCGGGCTGGCTGCTACTCGGCCTACCCGGCGCGCTTTATCTGACCGGGCTGAGTGCGGCATGGATCGGCATCGGGCTGTTTGTAGGCGCGGTCGCCAACTGGATCATCGTAGCCCCGCGTCTGCGCGAACAGACCGAAAGCTATGGCAATGCGCTCACCATCCCGCAGTTCCTTGCCAACCGCTTCCCCGACAATGCGACAATGCTGCGGGTGGTTTCGGCAGTGGTGATTGTGGTGTTCTTCTCGGTCTATACCGCAGCCAGCCTCGTCGCGGGCGGCAAGCTGTTCGAAACAGCCTTTGCCGGCATCCTGCCCGATGCCTTCATGAGCGATTACATGTGGGGCATCGTGATCACAGCGCTGGTGGTGCTGGCCTACACCATGGTCGGCGGCTTCCTTGCGGTGAGCCTTACCGACTTCGTGCAGGGCATCATCATGATGCTTGCGTTGATCGTGATGCCTTTGGTGGTGATGTTCGGC
This sequence comes from Erythrobacteraceae bacterium, assembly GCA_002706445.1. Classification (GTDB taxonomy): domain Bacteria; phylum Pseudomonadota; class Alphaproteobacteria; order Sphingomonadales; family Sphingomonadaceae; genus Erythrobacter. The sequence continues at coordinate 4,414 of PALE01000029.1, read as the reverse complement.
AGCGGAGGCGAAGCGGGCGGAACACTCGCCGATGTCGACGTTCCCGGTTTCCTCTCTCTTACCGAAGGGCTGACATTGCTCGGCTTTATCAGCGCGGTGACATGGGGGCTCGGCTATTTCGGCCAGCCGCATATCATCGTGCGCTTCATGGCGATCGACAGCGTCAAGCGCGTCGCGCGTGCGCGCAACTGGGGCCTGTCGTGGATGGCCGTGTGCCTCGTCGGCGCCGTGGCGATGGGCCTTGCGGGCCGCGCTTATGCCGACCGGAACGGTCTGGTGGTCGATGACGCGGAGACGATTTTCATTGTTCTTGCCGACCTCCTGTTCCACCCGCTCATCACCGGTTTCCTGTTTGCTGCATTACTCGCGGCGATCATGAGCACGATCTCTTCGCAGTTGCTGGTGTCGTCCAGCTCGCTGACCGAGGATTTCTACCGCCTCTTCCTGCGCAAGCAGTCGAGCGAGAAGGAAGCCGTGACCGTTGGCCGCGTCAGCGTCGCACTGGTGGCGATTGTTGCGATTTTCCTTGCCCGCAACCCTGATAGCGAAGTCCTCAGCCTCGTTTCCAACGCCTGGGCAGGTTTCGGCGCTGCCTTTGGCCCGCTGATCGTCCTTGCGCTGACGTGGCGCGGGATGACGGGCGCTGGCGCGGTTGCCGGACTGGTCGTCGGCGCGGGCGTCGTCGGCCTGTGGATCGCGATGGGCTGGAACTCCAGCTTCATGGGCGGCGAAGGCCTGTACGAAATCGTGCCGGGCTTCATCGCATCGTGGGTGGCGATCATTGTGGTCAGCAAGATGACCAAGGGCCGCAACCCGATGGCCCAGCCTGCGAGCTAAGCCCGCCCTTCCCCCGCTTGCCGGTTTGCGCCATGCTGCGCCTCCGGCAATGGGAGAAATGACATGAGCGAAGCGAGCGGACCGGGGGCTACGGGCCCCAGAGTAACCGGATTGGGCGGTGTATTTTACGTCGCGACCGACCCCGAAGCGACGCGGACATGGTATCGCGAAGTGCTGGGCGTCGATGGTGAATACGGGCCGCAATTCGCCTTTGGCGATGATCCGAACCCCAATCCCTATGCTCTGATCAGCCATTTCAAGGACGATGAATATATCAAGCCGGGTGTCGGCGGCTTCATGATCAATCTGCGCGTCCACGATCTCGATGGCTTCGTTTCCGGTCTTAAAGAGAAGGGCGTCGAAATCCTCGGTTCCGTCGATGAGGGATATGGCAAATTCGCTTGGCTGCTCGATCCGAACGGCGTGAAGATCGAACTGTGGGAACAGGTTGCCGAGGAGCTGCCCTAGCCCCCACCTACGCAATACCCCCTAGTCTATTGGTGACCGCTCATCAGGGATGCGCGTTACCTCGGTGTTAACCACTATCCTGTAATGATCCCTAGGTATGAAACACCTAGCGATCAGCAAAATGACGGCCACGGCTCTCGCCGCGCTAGCGTTGGCGGGATGCGGGTCTTTTATCCCGACAAGCGACGGCGGGCGGACCGCCACAGCATCCGGCGCAAGAAGCGCCCCTGCAGCCAATGGCGGCTATTCGCGCGCTCCGGCCTTGCTTCCGACGACACCGCGAGCGCCGGCTTCGCGGCCCGAGGACGCTGCATGTCTGACACAGCTCGGAGCAGCCGGTGCGCGGTTTGCGCCTCTGCCCGATGCCTATGTCGCCCCGGGATGCACCCAGCTTGGTACGGTCCAATTGTCGGCGCTGGCAGGCGACCGGGCGAATTTCGGCGTCAGCAATATCGGTCCTGTCCAATGTCAGGTCGCCAACACTTTCGGCGATTGGGCACGCTTTGGGGTAGACCGTGCGGCACGGCAAATTCTCGGCAGTCCGCTCGCGCGGATCGAGACGATGGGCAGCTATGCCTGCCGCAATGTCGCAGGCTCCAGCCGCCGGTCGGCCCATGCAACCGCAGAGGCCATCGACGTATCGGCCTTTATCTTGCAGGACGGCCGCCGTATCTCGCTGAGCGAGGACTGGAACGGCGGGAGTGCCGCCGAACGCGAGTTCCTGCGCGTGGTACACCGGAGCGCATGCAAACGCTTTGGCACCGTACTCGGGCCGGAATATAACCGCGCCCACGCCGATCATTTCCATCTCGAAGGCACCGGCTCTAGCTTCTGCCGCTAGACCGTAGCGCTCAAGGCCCGAAAAAGTGCGGCCCCGGCATCGGGGGATGCCGGGGCCGTCGGGCACCGAAACCAAGACGAGGGAACGCCTGGAGGTTCGCGGGTTGGAACGATCCTCTAGTAGTCGGCGCCGGATGGTGCTTCGACCTGGGCTTCGATTTTCGGTTCGAGCTTCGCTTCGAGTTTCAACCGCACGGCCTCGGCGGCGTGACGAGCGCCGAGTTTGTGCATCATGTTCGCACGGTGAATCTCGACCGTCCGCGGGCTGATATCGAGTTCGCGCGCGATCACTTTGTTGCTGCTGCCTTCGGCCAGCCATTCGAGCACTTCGCGTTCGCGTACCGAAAGCGAGGCAATCCGCTCGCGTGCTTCGATCATCCGGCGTCGTGCAGCACCGAAGACTTCGGCTTCCTTTTCGATCCGCGCCAGACACCGTTCAAACCGTTCGGTTTCGAGCGGCAGCGAGAGATAGTCGAGCGCGCCCGCTTTGATCGCTTCCACGATCCGGCCCGGTCGCGGGTCCATGTCGATCGCGATCAGAGGCAGCCAGATACCCAATCGACTGAGCCGTTCCAGGATCATAGCCACCCCGCCCTCTCCGGGCGTGTCACGGGCGATGATGATCCCTTCGCGGGGGGGATGAACGGCGAGTTCTGAAAGATCCCCGTACACTTCCGAATGGTGGCCGAGCGAAAAGCCGGCGCGGGCCAATTCGGCGCGATGGCGTGAATCGGAATCAATGAAGTGGAGTGAAGCTTTTCGTGACATGCTTCACTACGTGGCCGCAGCCCGTCATCAGTTCACGCTGGAGCTAACCCGAAATGGAGAGAATTGGGCGGCCAAGAATGGCAAATATTTGAGGTTTCGTGACAAAAACCCTCCAAAGCGAACCTTTAACCGGCGACCTTGGCGCGTAATAATCCGGGTTAACTATCTCGGACTCACTCCGACTCGAAATTGTAGCTCGGCAAGGAATGGAAAGCCGACCGCAGCGCATCGCCCCAATTCGACGAAATTGTCTGGAAATAGGGGTCATCATGTTTCACGCGGTGCTGGTGCGTCGGGGCAAAATCGTCCTTCCCGATCACCAGCAGATCGAGCGGCAGGCCGACCGAAAGGTTCGCCTTGAGCGTGGAATCAAAGGACACCATCAGCAATTTGATCGCGTCTTCGAAGCTCATATCGGGTTCGTAACCGCGAATGATGATCGGGCGCCCGTATTTGGTCTCGCCGATCTGGAAAAACGGCGTGTCCAGGCTTGCTTCGATGAAATTGCCTTCGGGATAGACCATGAACAGGCGCGGCTCCATGCCTGCGATCTGGCCTGCGACGATCATCGAGGCGGTAAAGCGCCCCTTGCCGCGATCGCCGTTCGCAGTCTGCGCCTCCTGGATCGTATCGCGCAGCAGCCGTCCGATCTCGGTCACCACGGTGAACATGGTGCGCCCCTTGATCAGCGTATTCGTGCGCTCGTCGGGTTCCTTGGTGCGTTCTTCCAGCTTGCCGATCACCGCCTGCGTGGTGGCAAGATTGCCCGCGGTCATCACCGCGATCATGCGCTCGCCGGGAACCTGCCACTGGAACATCTTGCGGAAGACGGAGATGTTATCGACGCCCGAATTGGTGCGGGTATCGCTCATCAGGACGAGGCCCTTGTTGAGCACCATGCCGACGCAGTAGGTCATTGAAGAAATCTCCGGGTAAACAGGAGCGCGGACCTAGACGAAGCGCCGCGCCGCGAAAAGCAGTATTACTGCTGCTGCTGCTGTTCCTGCTGGCCCTGCTCCTGATGCTGTTCGACTTCGACACCGACGGTGAGAATCTGTTCGGTGCTGCCGAAGCTGATGCCTGTCACCGGCGCGGCGTCGCGATAGTCGCGCCCTGTGGCCACGCGAACATAGCGGGGATCGGGGCTGATCCCGTTCGAGACGTCGAAACCGACCCAGCCGAGCCCTTCGATATGCGCTTCGGCCCAGGCGTGGGTTGCCTCCTGCTCGATCCGGTCGTTCATCATCAGATAGCCCGACACATAGCGCGCCGGAATGTCCGAGGCGCGCGCGGCACCAATGAAGATATGAGAGTGATCCTGACACACGCCGTGGCCGTGGAGCACAGCTTCCTCGGCGCTGGTATCGACGTGGGTCTTGCCCGTCTCATAGGCGACGACATCGCGGATCCGGGTCGACAGCGCGTGAAGGAAGTCGAGCTTGTCGCCGTCGGGCGATCCGTCGACATCGCGCAGCAAGGCGCGCAGTTTCGGTCCCGGCTT
>PALE01000028.1 GCA_002706445.1 Erythrobacteraceae bacterium | reverse complement strand
GATGGTGGAGGTGCTCGCCGCGCTCGACCAGTACGCGCCGCAGCCGCAGGACGACACGCTCGCCTGCTACGCGCCCAAGATCGACAAGGCCGAGGCGCGGATCGAATGGACGCGGCCCGCCAGCGAACTGGTGCGCCATGTGCAGGGCCTCGCTCCGTTTCCGGGGGCATGGTTCGAGCTTGAGGGCGAGCGCGTGAAGCTGCTGGTGGCCGAGGAGGCGGACGGCGAAGGCGCTCCCGGCGAAATTCTCGATGCCGATTTCACCATCGCCTGCGGCAGTGGTGCGCTGCGCCCCTTGCGGCTCCAGCGTGCGGGCAAGCCAGCGATGGAGCGCGCCGATTTCCTTCGCGGAAAACCGGTCAACAAGGGTGTTGTTCTGACACGCGAGCCGACATAGGCTAAGGTGAAGTGCAATAAGGGGTTAAAATGATTTCGAAATTCGTGCCGCTTGGTTTTGGCGTCGGCCTTATCGCAATTGTCGCCGCCTGTTCGCAAGGATCGGTTGAAGCATCCGCACAAGGCGCGATGAGCGCGGCCGATGTGACGATCGAGGCAATCGAGCCGGTGCGGGCCGAGCCGATCGACGAGCAGCTGATCACCTGCTCGCACACTTCCGAAAACGGCAACACGTCCACCAATTTCTTCGTGCTCACCGAGGGGATGGCGAAGAGCTATTCGTCGTTTCAGAACTTCGCCCGTAATCTGTGCGATCCGGGCCAGCCCGATTGCGCACAAGGGTGGATCGGCGATAATATCGCCTCCTACTCGGTCAACCGCAGGGGCTACCGCAACCAGCACCTCGTCGATCTCGACACGATGACGATGGAGCGCGCGTTGACCGATGCCGACGGAACGGTCGAGACGAGCCAGTACCAGTGCACCTCCGAAGCCCTGCCCGAAGGCATTCGCATCGAATAGTCGCACCGCCGGGGTGGCTTTTGCGCAAATCTTGGCTAGCAGGCGGGCATGACCGGCACGCCGCAAACTGTCACGAAGCGATACGCGCTCACCATCGAATTCGATGGGACACCCTTCTTCGGCCTACAGCGGCAGAAGCACGGGCCGAGTGTGCAGCAGTCGGTTGAAGAGGCGCTGCACCGGATCACCGGCGAAGAAATCACGCTCCACAGCGCGGGCCGCACCGATGCGGGGGTGCATGCGCTGGGCATGCGCAGCCATGTCGATATCGCCAAGGATATCGACCCGTTCCGGCTGGGAGAGGCGATCAACGCGCATCTGCGCCCAGACCCGATTGCTGTGCTCAACTGCGAGATCGTGCCCGATGATTGGCACGCACGCTTTTCCTGCGTCGGGCGGCGCTATGTCTACAAGATCACCAACCGTCGCGCGCCGCTGACACTGACCAGGAACCGTGCTTGGCAGGTCCCGCACGAACTCGACACTGACGCGATGCACCGCGCCGCGCAGGCGCTGGTCGGACGGCATGACTTCACCACGTTCCGCTCGGTCCATTGTCAAGCGAAGGACCCTGTGAAATCGCTCGACCGGCTCGATGTCGAACGGATCGGAGACGAAGTGCACGTGCACGCGGCGGCACGCTCTTTCCTCCACCATCAGGTGCGCAGCATGGTCGGATGTCTCAAGCTGGTCGGCGCAGGCTCGTGGCGCGAGGAACAGGTGGCCGAAGCGCTCGAAGCAAAAGACCGTAGCAAATTAGGACTTAACGCGCCGCCCCAAGGCCTCTACTTCGTCGAGGCAATCTACCCCGATCAAGAGAGAGGATCATAACATGACCACCGGCAAACAGCTTTTCACCACCCTCACCTCCGATGGCAAACTCGTCCTCGAAGTCAGCGAGCAGACCTTTCCCGAACCCAAGGGCAATCAGGTCCTCGTCAAGATGGAAGCCGCTCCGATCAACCCCTCGGACCTCGCGATTCTGACCTCGGCCGCCGATTTCGAGAACGCCGACTATTCGACCGGCAAGGTCGTTGCGACGATGCCCGAACCCTTCAACACCGCGCAAAAGGCGCGTCATGACCAGCGCCTGCCGGTCGGCAATGAAGGTGCAGGCACGGTCGTCGCAGCCGGTGACGGCGAGCAGGCACAGGCGCTGATCGGCCAGCGGGTTGCCTGCGTGCCGGGCCATGCCTTCAGCCAATATGCCATCGCTGACGCCATGATGTGCCTGCCGCTTGGCGACTATTCGAGCGAGGAAGGCGCATCGTCCTTCGTCAATCCGATGACCGCGCTGGGCTTTGTCGAAAATGCCAAGATGGACGGACAGAAGGCGATCATCCACACGGCGGGTGCATCGAACCTCGGCCAGATGCTGATCAAGATCTGCCAGGAAGACGACATCGCGCTCGTCAATATCGTGCGCAAGGCCGAACATGTCGAACTGCTCAAGGGGCTGGGCGCGAAATATGTCGTCAATTCCTCCGACGATGATTTCATGGCCCAGCTGCGCAACGCGATTTCGGAAACCGGCGCCTATTACGGCTTTGATCCGATCGGCGGCGGCAAGATGATCGATACCGTGTTCAAGGCGATGGAACAGGTCGCGGTGACCAAGCTGACCGAATTCACGCGCTATGGTTCGGACCAGCAGAAACGCATGTTCCTTTATGGTCGCCTTGATGTGAGCCCGACCACGCTGACCCAGAGCTATGGCTTTGGCTGGACGCTTTCGGGCTGGCTTCTGACTCCGTTCCTGCAAAGCGCCGGCTTCGAAACCGTCGCCCGTATGCGCCAGCGCGTGCTCGACAACCTCACCACCACCTTTGCATCGAACTACAAGACCAAGGTCGATCTCGAAGGGATGCTGACCAAGGATGCGATCCTCGACTACAAGCAGATGAAAACCGGCGAGAAGTATCTGGTCACCCCCTGGGGGTGATCGCGCCTTCCCGCGTGTGACAGTGGACTAGGGGTTCTTCGTGCTCATCATTGCAGCCGTCATCGGCGGATTTATCGGCGTGTGGATCATGCAGGCGCTGATCGACTGGGGCATCCTCAGCCGTGTCATGGACGACCCGCTGAAGGGCAAGATCCTGTCGACGGTTGCGGCGTATTTCATCCTCGTCTTGCTGAGTGCGTTGAACTCGAACTCGGTGAACGGGTTCTTTATCTATCTACCGGGCGCTGTCCTTGTCGGGATCATCGGCATTTTCAGCGCCCGCAAGATACAGGCGCGCATCGACGCGCTGGACGAAAGCTCGACTTTCGAATGAGCGGGGCGTTCAGGGCCGGTCGAAGGCCGCCTGAATACTCGCCGCATCGGTAATCCCGCTGGCAATCAGCACCATCAGCAAGATACGCGCTTTTGCAGGGCCCAGAGCGCGGGCGGCGACGAAGCCGCGCGCGTCGTCATCGACCTCGACATTGCGGTCGACCATGCCTTCATCGACCCGTGCCGAGCGCACCACCGGAACGCCGCTTTGCACGGCAGCTTCGAGTGCGCCAAGCACAGTGCGCGGCGCATTGCCCTGCCCCATCCCTGCGATGACGATGCCCTTGCACCCGATGCCGAGCAGCGCTTCGACCGGCTTTTCGTCCATCCCCGCACCTGCGGTGAGGATGGCAACACGCGGAAGAGTTTCGGGCCAGGGATAGCGTGCATCAGTGTTGACGCGGTGCGCTGGCGCAAACCAGTCGAGACTTGAGGGAGTGACCCGCGCAATCGGGCCGCGCGGAAAGCCGCGAAAGGCGTCGACATTGGACGTTGCCGCCTTGCGCACATCGCTGGCGGCGAAGACCGTGTCGCCCATCACCACCATCACTCCGCGCTCGCCCGCGTCCGCATCGCTCGCCACGCGCACGGCGTTGGCGAAATTGCGCATACCGTCCGCGCCCACCGCATCGGCAGGCCGCATCGCACCGACCAGCACGACCGGCTTGCCCGCCGCAAGCGTCAGGTCGAGCAGATAAGCGGTTTCCTCGGCCGTATCGGTGCCGTGGGTGACGATCACACCGGTGATGCTGTCATCGCTCTGGGCATCGGCAATCGCGGCATGGAGCGCATCCCACTCTTTCCAGCCGATATCCTGCGATCCGATCCGCGCGATGGTGCGCGGTTCCAGTTCCACCTCGAGCCCGAGCTTGGCGATATCGGCAAGGATGCTTTCAATCGCGACTTCGCCCGCACCATAGGACTTGCCCGTCGCCGAGCGCGCCGCGCCTGCAATTGTGCCGCCTGTGCCGAGGACAAGAAGTTTTGGAATCGTCATGGATTGGCCCCTTAGCGCCGCAATCTGACGCAGACCACAAGAGTTCGCAGCGCCTCGCCTTACCGCTACTGTGCCTCGATTCGTCCTAACTCGTTCTGACACCCAATGAAATTCAGAAATCGATAACTATATAATTGTCAAACGAAAGGAACATACTATGCTTAACTGGGCAATCACCTTCCTCGTACTCGCACTTGTTGCAGCTATTCTTGGCTTCGGGGGCATCGCTGGCGCTGCTTCAAATATCGCGATGATTCTGTTCGTGGTATTTCTTGCACTCGCGGCCTTCACATTTGTGCGTCGAGCCACGTAACCTCCGCATAACTTCGAAACATTCAATCCGCCGACGGGAACATGCGTGACGCATGCCTCTCGTCGGCGGTTTGCTATTTCCGGACGATTTTTTCGCGAGGCAAAGTCGGACCACTCACACGCAGCTTTCGATCCGCTTGACGCGGGCCCGAAAGCCGCTAAATGCGCGTCTCCCGCAAGTGGGGCGATTAGCTCAGTTGGTAGAGCATCTCGTTTACACCGTTACGCGGCGGGCATTCCAAACAATTGATTGTGTTAGCTTTTCTTCGTTCTGCGCTTTTGCGGTTCGGGAATAGTTCGGGACTGTGATGCAGCTTCGGCGGCGTCCATTGCTCTTCTGACATCGTCGTCGAGGACGTGCGCGTAGCGCATGGTTGTCTTGAGGTTCTTGTGGCGCAGGGCTTTCGCGGTGGTCGCGAGGTTTTGCGTGGCGCGCAGGATGCGCGTCGCGGCGGTGTGGCGCAGGTCGTGGAAGCGGAAGCCCTGCATTTTTGCGGCTTCCCTTGCTTCTGCCCAGCGCGTGCGCAGCGTCGTTACCGTGAACGGATAGCGCTCGCCCTTTCTGCGTCCCGGCTTTCCCCCTGCCCCGCACCGTGGATGCCGACAGACGTAAGTGAAGATGAAGGGGCCGCACTTTTCCTGATTGGCGATTAGTGCCACCAGCGTCGCGTTGAGCGGGCGCACCTCGATGTCGCCGCCCTTGATCCGCGTGCGCGCCTCTGCGCGGGCGAGATCGACGTCGGCCCAGCGCAGGCCGATCACCTCCGCCCTTCTCCATCCCGACACCAGCGCGAACATCACTACGTCGCGCGCGTCCTCTGGGATCGCGTCGAAGATCGCCGCCTGCTGATCCTGCGAAAGCTCTGTCGGCGGGGTCTGATTGACGCGCAGATAGAGCGCCTTCCAATCAGGCATCTGGCCGACGGCAAAGCGCGCGCGATCGGCGCGGCGCCAGATGGCGCGGGCGACGTCGATTTCTCGGTTGACGCTGGCGTTCGAGCGGGTGCCGCCCTTCTTGGCGCGGCGGCGCGCGAAGTGGAGTTGCAGATCGCGCTGGGTGATCGCGGCGAGCTGGACGGTCTTGCCCAGCCCTTTGTTCAAGGCATCAATGATGTATTCGGTGGTCGACCAGCTGGTGAGATGCTCGGCGTGTTCGGCGTAAAGGCCGCAGGCTTCGTCGAGCGTGATCGGATGCTGGGTGCCCGCGGGGTTCGCCAGATCGTGGCGATAGCGGCGTTCGTAGGCCTCGGCCTCGCGCTTGCTCGCGCAGCCGGTGGAGCCGTGATGGCGCTGGCCGCGAAACTGGAAATCGAAGTGGTACCAGGGGGATCGTTTCGGTTTGTAAACGCTCATTCCCTCACCCCTGCTCGCGCCTCCGCTGGCTGAACGGCACGACCTCGCCGCGGCGGCGGACGCGCGGTTGCGTCTTGGGCGCGGGGTTGGTGGCCGGTGCCGGGTTTGCCGCGCATTGGCGCTGGTTGTCAATGAAGGCGGCGAGATCGGCCGGCGTGTAACAGATCCGGCGACCGAGCTTCACGAAGTGCAAGCGCCCCGCCTGCCGCGCCTTGCGCAGCGTGCGCTCGCAAACGTGGAGGCGCTGCGCGGCTTCGGTTTCGGTTAGGAGGGTTGGTGCGGGATTGTTCATCGTGTGCTCGCTTCGAGCGGAAGCTCTGGAATGAACTCTCTTTCCCGCTCACTGTGCCATTGTTCAGCTTGTTCCATTGTGGCCGCTCCACCGTTGCTGACGACCCAGCGCTGGAAGCAATGCTTCACGTTCGACGGGCAGCCATCCCACCAAGCGTTGCAGCTGCCCGGCCCCGCGCTCAGACTGCGGCCACAAACTCTGCCCTTGCGGCTCATCACAGAAACCTCGCGATGAGGCGCTCAAACCAGCTCGGTTCGATCATCGGGCGGATTGCGCCGTGGTGGTGGCGGCGGGTGGCGGGGTCTTGCTGGCGCGGGTGCCAGTCCTGGTGGCCTCGGTGCGTCATTGCGGTGGTCCTATGAAAAGCGCGACGGTGATCGCGGGGATGATCATGGTGGCGAGGCCGAGCGCGATCAGCGCGGCGGCGGCGAGGTTCTGGATGCGCTCCATCACCACAGCCACATCTCGATCGCTTCGCGCTCGCTTTCGAGGATGCGCTCGACCGCTTCGGTCGGGCTGCCGAATGCCAGCGAGAGGCGGGTGAGGAGATTGCGACGCTCCGCCTCTGCCTGTCGGGCGAGGTAGGCGGCGTCGGAATCGGGGTGGACTTCGGCGCGCTCGAACATCACGCGGCGCCTCGAAGGGCGAGCATCGCATCAGCGAATGCCCACCGCCAGCGAGCCTCGCGCTCCATCGCGATGCGGCTTTGCTCGGCCGCAAATTCCTCGAAAGGACCGTGCTCTTTCTCGTTCCAAGCGGGAATGACGTAAGGTTCAAAATTTGGATCGGAGTAAGGCGCATGCGCGGCGTGAAAATCGCGCAGCGAAATGTACGGCGGGCTATCCATCACGCGGCATCCTTTTCGATCTGGTCTATCGATTTTTTGTCCGAGCTATCGCTTTGCTGCTTGAGCTCAATGACATCGGGGCAGCCGAGGTGGACGGCCAGGCTTTGGAGGTCCCAGGCGCGTTGCTGGGCCTTGAGGTCCTTGAGATCGGAGAGCGCCTTGCGCACAGCCATGTCGCGGGCGCGGGTCAGTTCTGCACGCCATGCGGCGGGGTCGGCGATTTGCGAGTGGTGCATCAGGCTGCGCTTGCCGCGGGGCCAGAGGCACTCGACGTACATCTCGGGCAGATCGGCACCGGCGGCGCGCGCGATGGCGAGCCAGCACTGGGCGTTCACGTTGGCCGCTTCGTGCGACATCCGGCCCAGATCGACCGCGCGGCGCAGGGCCGAGCGGCGTCGGGCGAATTCCTCGGCGGCGAGTTGGGTGAGGAAGGTGGTGGTTTTCATTGCGCATCACTCGGCGGCGCCCAGCCCAGCGAAACAAGTTGCGCTTGGAGTGCCCTCTCAAAATCCTCGGCCTGACGCGTCATTTTTGACGGACCGAAATCGAAGCGATCGAGTTCGGTCTCTTCGGTTTCGCCGAAAACGATGTCCGGAACTGCGGCTTCGAAAGCAGCATAGATCGCTTTTGAAACGTCGCTGGCCTCGCTCATGCTGCACCTGCTTTCGCGCGGGCGCGTGTTGGGCGCTTGGCCTTGCGGCTTTCGCGCTGTGCGGCCTTTCTGGCGAGGATGCCGAGGGCGGTTTCTTCGCGGGTTTCGACCACCTCGTTTGCTTCGAGCGTCGTGTTGCCGCTGGCGCGGCCGGCGCGGTTCCAGCTGGGGGCGCAGTTTGCGTCGTCGCGGCGGACGAACAGCGTGCCGTCGGTGTTGCGGCGCAGGATGGTGAGCGGGCGGCCGGTCTCTTGTTCGAACCCCTTACTTCCCGAAAGTGGAAACGGAACCGGAATTGCTGACTGGATCATGGTGGCTTTTCCCTTCTTGTTGAGGGGTAGCTACATCATGGATAATTCCACGGTCAAGTATTTCGTATGGATTTATCCATGCTCACCAAGCGATGGCAGGTCTGCTAGAGTGCGCATTGGAGGTGCCAGTGGGAAAATCTTACAAGGTCGGGATCGTCGGAGAGGCCAGTTATCAGGGTGCTATTCGGCCATCCCTAGAGTTCGAAGCGGTTGCGCTGGTGCACGAGCCGGACAATGCGCACGACAGCCGCGCTGTGCGAGTCGAGACACAGAGTGGCGACACAATCGGATATCTGGCCCGCGATGGCTGGCTCACCAGCGCGATAGTTGATGAGCGCAAGCCTTACGAAGCGTGGGTGAGCGAAGTCACAGGCAAGAAAGGCCAAAATCGCGGGGTGGTGATTGAGGTGATTATCGGCAAGCGCGCAGTTGCGGCAGATCGCGCAACGGCAAGGCAAAAGTCCGGCGGGTGCTTCGGCGTTATCCTAGTCGCAACAATCCTGATACCGCTGGTGATCGACATCTAAGCCTGACAGCGGCGCACGCGCTCGATCAGATCATCATCCTGACCGAGCCACGGCCCGCCGGTGGTGCGCACCTCTGCCACCGCTGGTTCGCCGCGAATGACATCGACGAGCATGGTCGAGGTTCCGCCGATCCCCATGAAGGAGCGCGAGAACGAACCGCCGCGCGCATTGGGTGCGTAATTCAAATCGTATCGGGCCGAGGCCTGCTCTCCGACGCAGCCAACCAGCGTATCGAAATCGGGATGCGTCACGGTGGCGCGCACATCGCCGCGCTCGCGCACCGATTCCAGAGATCCGGCGCAGCCGGTGAGCAGAAGGACGGAAAGAGCAATCAGGCGCATGTTCTAACTCGCTTCAAAAGCCGGAGGATGGCGCAGCGTCAGCCGAATAGCAAATCGGTTTGCGGCATGATGCGGTGGAGGCGGGCGACGCGGGTGCGCTCTACCTTGAAGGTCACATCGGGGTTGAACTGGTGGAGCGTCACCGCTTTGCTGTTGGCGCTGACCAAGCGTTTGACCAGCACGCTGCAAACGTCATCCTCACTGCCGTTGTTGAGCTGCACCAGAACGTAATCGCCGGGGCGCGGCGGGCGCGTGGGATCGACCAAGGCAACCTCGCCTGGTTCGAAGCGCGGCATCATGCTCTCGCCCTGAAAATAGATCGCGTAGATATCCTTTGCGCCGGTGAGCGCGGGCGGGCGGGTGATCATGCGGACGGTGTGATCGGGGTCGAAGCTGCTGCGTTCGATATCGACCAGTGTTCCGTCCTCTGCTGCGAATTGGAGAGATGCGCAATCGCCGGTGCCGACGAGCGGGATGCCCGGCTGTTCCGGGCGCGGGCGGTTGTTGAAGCCGGGAACCAAGTCGCGCACGCCGACCTCGCTCTGCACTGGCTCTGCGGTCTCGGCGTCGCCTGCAAGATAATCAGCACTGCAATCGAGCGCTGTCGCCATCGCTAGCAAGTAGTTCGAACGCGGGATGCCGCCTTTGTCGGGGTCGAGTAGATCGCGAACATACGTCTGTCCCGCGCCGATCATCGCCGAAAGGCGGTGTGGTGAGATGTTCTTCGCATCCAACCGCTCGCGCAGACGCTCTCGAAAAAGGGTCTTGTCCATCCGTGGAATTTCCCACGCCACGGGCTTTTTTGGAATTGTGGACATTTCCATTTGACAGACCATGGATTTATCCATGATAAGGCGGCGTATGGAAACGACCGCTCAACCAAACCTGATCGACAGTTTGCGCGATCTGAAGCGTCGCTGGGACGATGCAACTGGTGCCGCTCCGACGAGGCTCGGGCGGATTGTGTGCAACGATGGCGATGCAATCGCCCGCCTCGCCAACGAAGGGACTTCGATCACGCTCGCCAAGCTCGAACAGTTCGCTACCTTCCTTGCGGATGCGGAGAACTGGCCGGAGGGCGATGTGCCCGAAGAGGCGGTGGCGTTTGCTCATCGGGTCGGGGTTAGCGTGACGCCGGCGGCTGCGTCCATCGGACAGTCGGACGGAATGTCTGGCGAGAGGAGCGCGGCGTGATCGAACGTTCCTTCCTGACAATCGGCGCGGCGATCTTGCTCCTCGGGGGCCTGTTCCTCGGCAATATCGATCTGGTGCTTGGCGCCATCGTAGCTTCAACCGGCGCGGTTATTTGCAACGCGATTGTGCGGCATTCTGGAGAGCGCAAATGAGCGCCCTCGCCCGACTCAAGCGCGCGGTGCGTGCGGCTATCTCGGCCAATGGCGGGATTGATGGTGCCGGTGCGACCTGCGGCAAGGCGCGGCAGACGACCGGAGGCTGGAACAATCTCAACGATGCTTCGCTGCCGACGGTGGGCGATGCGCTGGCTCTCGACGAGGTGGCGATCTGTGCCACCGGACGCGCGCCGATGCTGTGCGCGATGGCGGCAGAGTTGGGCCACGTCGTGGTTCCGATTCCGCAGGCGGTCGGCAGTCACGATCAGCTGGTGATGCAGCTGGCCGAGGCGACCGGCGAGTTTGGCGACATTGCGACCGCGCTGACGGTGGCGCTGGCCGACGGGAAGCTCGACACGGGCGAAGAGGCAGCAATCCTGCTCCAGATCGACGAGGCGCAAGAGGCGCTGGCGCGGCTGCGCGGGATGGTCGTTTCGGCGACGGAGGAGCGGTGATGAGGGGGAAATTTCCAGTCTCGCTGATCGCCGCGACCGCGGTTGTTGTGTTTGGAGTTGGGTCGATGATCGCCCCCAGCGATCCCGCGAAGATTGCGGTGGCGATTATGTTTGCCGCGCAACTGGTGTGTGTCGCGATTGAACGGGCCGCAGGCCCGCAAGGGCGACCGCCCGCCCGCAGCGACGGGGCCAAAGGCCGCGTGAGCGAGGATATCGCGGCCCCGGATGGGGTTGCGGAAAGCGACCGCGCATGAACGCGGTCGCGGAAAAGACAGCGACGTTTTCGATCCAGCTGGGCACGGCGACCTCGCTGGAGGAATTGACGCGCTGGTTCGAAGGCGCGGCGGTGGGCGAGAAGGTGGTTTACGCCAGCGGCTTTACCTGCCCGCGCGAGCACGAGAGCGTGCAGGCCGCGCGGCGCTGGGCCGAGGCGGGCAAGGCGCATCTGACGCAGGACCGCGATCCGATCGACGCGCTGCGGTGGCAGTATTTCATTACCAAGGGATCAGTTGAGCGTGCGGTGGTCGTCTCCGCTGCGCGCTCGTCCGGGCGGGGTTATGCGGGTCCCCGCCCGGACCTCACTCGCGAGCAGATGCGCGCGCTGATGCAGCGGCTGCGCAAGGTCGCGCATGATGGCGAGCCCTGCCCCAGTTACGCCGATCTGGCGAAGTTCCTGTGCCTGCGCGCCGACCGGCGGGGCCGGATGCGCGCGCGGTATCTGATCGGGCGGCTCGAATCCGAAAAGCAGATTGCAGTTCAACCCGGCGGCCCGACGCAGCCGCTGGTGGTGACGATCCTCAAGCCCGGTCGGGCCAGAGGCAAATCAACGAAGGGAGTGACGACATGAATGCTATTTCAGCCAAGCGCACGGAGTTCACCCGCGCTCTCGACCTCGCGGCGAGTGTTATCGAGCGGCGGAATGTCGTTCCGATCCTCGACGCGGTGAAGGTGAGTGCCAACGGCGCGTTGCGATTCGAGGCGACGAACCTCGACACCACGGCAAGCGCGGAGATTGCTTACGAAGGGCCGGAGGAGGAGGCGTTCGCGTTGATGTCGGCGCGGGCGATCAAGCAGGCGGTGAACGCGGCGCGGGCAGATTTCGTGTCGTTCGCGCGGGTTGAAAGCAAGGTTGAGGTCGAGAGTGGCCCGTTCAAGGCCAAAGTCGGCAGTCTGCCCGGTGGCGATCATCCGGGGGCGCACCGGCTCGCCCAGCCATCCTTTGCGGTGGATGTGGGTAGCGATGTGCTGGACGCGATTGCGCGGATTGTCCCGGCGATTTCGACCGAGGAAACGCGGTATTATTTGAACGGCATCTGCATCTGGAAGGTAGGCGACTGGCTCTATCGCTTGGCCGCGACGGACGGTCATCGCCTGATGATTGCCGATGTGGCCCTGCCCGGTGGTGAGGGGGCGATCCCTGACCGCGCGATTATTCCGCGCGAGTTTATCGGATTGATGTTGCGGCATTTTGCCAAGAGCAAGGAGCCGATCCGGCTGACCTTCGCCCCCGGCCTGCGCGACAATGGCAAAGACAAGGATCTGGCGCCGGAGCCGATGGCAGGTTGCCAGCGGGTTTCGGTGCGGTCGCGGCTTGGCGCGGTGGATTTCACGCTCGCCAGCAAGTTGATCGATGGCACGTATCCCGAAGTCGAGCGCGTCATTCCGACTGGGCCGACGTGCTACTTTGAGGCGGATCGGGCGGCGTTCCTGCGCGCGCTGGAGTGCCTTTCGCCAATGGCAAACGGGAAGGTCCGGGCGCTCAAGCTGTCGGCGGTGGGTGAGGGAATCGAGGTTTCTTCCGACTGTCCCGACATTGGAAAGGCCAAAATTGTCGTCACCGGGAAGCACAATTTGCCTGGCGGCTACGCGATCGGGTTCAATGGCAGGTATCTTCGCGACGCGCTGGTTGCAGCGCGCGGTGAGGTCGTCCGGTTTGAACTTGGCGATAGCGGCTCTCCGGCGCTGATCCGCGATCCGGCAGACACGGCCTTCTTCTCCGTCCTCATGCCGATGCGGGTGTGATTATGGCTGACCAACTTCATCCTTACGCGGGGGTGCCGCGGGTGTTTCGGGCTTCGGCGATGCCGCAGGGCGACCGGCGCTTTGGCGTCGAGGGGCCGCTGGTTTCGGTGCGGGAATATTACGGCGCGGCCTCAAGCAGCGCAGCGGTAGGCCAGCAGGAACGCAGCGCGGTGCGCGAGCGGCTCTGGTCGCGGGCCGAGGCGGCGCAGCTGCGTGACGAGCTCAATGCGGCGCTGCGGGCGCTTGATGTTGCAGAGATGATGGCCGAGGCGGCGGAGCGCATTGATATCGGGCGGCTGCATTCCGAAGCGCTTGAGCTGGAAATCAAGACCGAGGTGATTTTCGCCGAGCGAACCGAGCGTCCGCGTGCCTTCACCGGCCCCTATCCGATCCGCACCGGCGGCACGATTGCCGNGGTGGGGTTCGAAGGGGAGCGCCAAGACCGGGCGGCGGAAGCTCGCGTCCCCGTTTTGCCAGATGGGCAGAGTGGCCCGTTCCAAGATGATGAAAGGGATTGGTGATGGCGCGTGCTGCTACTGCGCGGCTCAAGGTCAATCCGCCTTTGGGGCGGATGCCTGCGCTGCAGAACCTTCTCACCAGCGAACTGGGCATCGATCCGCAATACCAGCGCAGCATCGAGACCGGGCCTTCGCAGAGCCTGATCCGCAAGATTGCGCAGCATTGGAACTGGGACCTTTGCCAGCCTCTGGTCGTCGCAGCGCGTCCGACGGGCGAGATGATGGTGATCGACGGGCAGCACCGGCTCGCCGCGGCGCGGTTGCGCGGCGATATCGACCAGCTGCCCTGCGTTGTGGTGCGCTATGCCAGCGCGGCGGATGAGGCGGCGAGTTTCGTCCATCTGAACCAGCAACGCCGTCCGCTGTCGAAGCTGGACGTGTTCAAGGCGGCGGTGGCGAGCGAAGACCCCGAGGCCTGCGCGATCCTTGCCGCGATGGAGGCGGCGGGGCTTTCGGTTGCGCCGCATGTCAATTGCACGGCGTGGAAGCCGGGGATGGTGTCGAACATCGGCGGCATCGAGGCGGCGTGGCGCAAGTATGGTTCGGCCATTGCAGCGAAGGCGCTTTGGGTGCTGGCGGCGAGCTATCCGGGCGAGGTGCTGCAATATGCGGGCACGATC
>PALE01000027.1 GCA_002706445.1 Erythrobacteraceae bacterium | reverse complement strand
CTTGCGCCGCCCAGAACTTCGCCGTCCTGCTCACTCGCCACACCGATTACATCGGTTGACTCCGTAAGCATCGCCAGAGGAGTGCAAGTAAAATGGGGTCAGTCGCAGATAAGTTCAAGGCCGCTATTTGAGATTTCCTACATCCCTTCCTCTCTTATACACACCCTCGCTCCCCAAACTCAAAGGAGCGCCCCATGCCCAAATCGCCCGCCGAACGCGCCGGTATTCCGCTTTCGTCCACCGCTGCCTCTGCGGTTCCACATCCCGAGGACCCGGCGTGGAAGGCGTGGATGGGGCATGTCGATGCGGGGCGGATCGGGAGTCCTTGTTGGCCTACCGCTCCGCTGCATGAGGCCGGTCGGCCTAGCGCTCCGCTGCTTGAGGCCGGTCGGCCCCCCATGACCCGCGCGCAGCTTGCTACGCTGGTTCGCAACGAGATGGTGCTGACGGGGCGGGGGAATTTGTAACCCCTGCCAATTTGCGCTCGTCCTGAGCCGGTGGCGCTGCGCGCCGTCTTCGACTCCGAAGGGTCGCACTTTTTTTCCGCATGTGCCAAGAAGAAGGACAATCGTTGGCGCTGCGCGCCCTCTTCGAGTCCGACAAGCTCAGGATGAGTGGTGCTGTATGGGATTCGCCCGACAGGCTCAGGACGAGCGGGTCTCGTGACTTCGCCTGACAAGCCCCTGTTCTTTCGCGCATCCTGCTGATACGCTTTCCTCCGAACCGCCGCTGCATCCGATCGCGGGGCGGGTAGTCGTTTTGGCTTCACACCTTTGGGGGGAATACACCATGCACACCACTTTTGCGCGCCGCGCACCGCTCGTTCTTGTCGCCGCTCTCGCGTTGCCGCTCGCCGCGTGTGGCGGGATGGTCGACAAGGAAGGCATGTATGAAGAGTTCGCGGCGAGCTGCAAAACCTCCTTCGAGGCAGAAGGCGGCCCGCCGGAAATGACCGAGCCGTTCTGCGAGTGCTCGACCAACAAGGTCCGCGAACAGGACCTCGGGCCCATGGACATGCTCGACGAGGAAAAGATGACCTCTATCGGCGAGGCCTGCGCGCAGGAAGTGCTCGCCAATATGCAGATGTAGGGCGCTTACCCGCCTGACGCTTGAACCGCCCGCGCCACGATTGCCGTGGCGCGGGCGGTTTGCGTTCGGGGACAGGGAGGCGCGGGGGCGCGCGGTTTTCCTACTCGCGCACTTTCCTATAGCTGGATGGGTTCCGCGCTGTTTGTAGCGCCTCAGACGCCGGCGTTCGCATCCGCTCACGAGGCTTTCGCGCCAAAAGGCGCGGCGGCCGGTCGGCCTTGCGGTCGCTGCGCGCCCGAACCTGACAGGAACCCCCGGCATGAACGCTCCGATTTTCGACCCGACCACCACCATCATCGAACAGCGCGGCACTTTTGTGTCGCCCCCTCCGGGCGCAGAACCGGTCCCCACTTCTGCTGAGGGGGCGAGATATTCCGTCTTCACGCTTGATCGCAAGCGCGCGTTCCTGCGCAATCTCCAGCTCTTCGGCAATGTCCGCCATGCGACGCGCGCGGCCTGCGTCTCGGCGCAGACCGCTTACCGTGCGCGCAGGCAATCGGCGCAGTTCCGGCTTATGTGGGATGCGGCGCTGCTGGCGGCGCGCGGGGCGGCGGAGGCGACGCTCGCCGATCGCGCGATCAACGGGGTGGAGGAGGCGGTCTATTACCACGGCGAGGAGGTGGCGCGGCGGCGGCGCTACGATTCGCGGCTGTTGCTGGCGCATCTGGCGCGGCTCGACCGTCTGGAAGAGCGCGAGGAGGTGGCCGCGATGCTCGAAACGCTCGACGACTGCATCGATGCGCTGGGCGAGGGCGTGGAGGTGGAGGATGCGTTTGCCCGCCATGCTCCGCAGGCGCTTTCGGGCGAGCGGGTGGAGGAGGCCGAAAATTGTTCCCAAGGGGGTGTTCCACCTGTTCCATCCTGTAGGAAAGGCGAGCCCGAACCCGAACTCGAACAACGTCTGCAAGCGATGGAGGCGGCGCGGCCCGGGGATGCTCCCCCGCTTGCCGATCTGGCCTGCACGCAAGCCGACATCGGCCTGATCGAGGCGGCGCAACTCGACGCCTTCGAGGCGGGAGAGCCGCTGTGGTGGGAGGCGATGCCGGAGCCGCTTGCGGATTGCACGGAGCGTGACGATCCCGCTTCCGCGACTCACCCGGCAGGCGTATCATGGGCGCTCCTTCGGGATAAGGAGAGAGACTGATGAAACACGGCAAATGGGGCGTAGTTGCGGTATGCGGAGCGGTGCTGGTTGCAGCCCCGCTGATGGCGGAAGAGCAGTCGGTGGGCGCTTCGCTCTTCGGCGAAAACGAGGTCGGCCATGAAGGCGCGGGCGAAGACGCCGGCGGCGACTTCAGCGGCTTCATCGACACCGAGGCGGGGACGCTGTGCTACTACCTCGAGACATACGGCCTCGACACGGTGACCGCCGCGCATCTGCACAAGGGCCGCGACGGCAGCAATGGCGATCCCGTGGTGGTGCTGAAAGCGGATGAGGATGACGAGGTGTGCGTCGAAGTCGAAGCGGAAGTGCTGGCCGACATCGCACGGCGGGAGCAGAGCTACTACGTCAACGTCCACACCGAGGCGTTCCCCGCTGGCGCGATCCGGGGGCAGCTGGGTAGCTGACAGGGCGGGCTAGGGCTCGATCAGCTCCAGTTCGACAGTGCCGTGACCGCGCGCGATGAGGCCCAGCTCCTGGGCTGCGGCACGGCTAACGTCGATGGTGCGGTTGCGTGCGAAGGGCCCGCGGTCGTTGATGCGTACGGTGACCGACTGTCCGTTGCGCGGGTTCGTCACCTTGACCAGACTGCCGAAGGGCAGGGTACGGTGCGCCGCGGTCATCGCGTGCATGTCGAACCGTTCGCCATTGGCCGTGCGCCGACCGTGGAAGCGGCGGCCGTAGTAGGAGGCGGTTCCGCTGCCGAGGCTGCGCGTGACGGGAGACGCCTCAAGCGGGGGCTCGAAGCTGTCGAGGTCCACGGCATCGCCGGGCAGCGCGAGGTCCAGCCCCTCGTCGTCCGGGCCGAGCGGCGGGACGATCTCGGCGAAGTGCGTGTCGAAGGGGGAGGAGGTGTCGCTGTCGAGTTCAGCAGCGGCAGCGGTGTCGAGCGCGGGCGTAATCTGCGGCACCCCTTGCGGAGCGACCTGCTGTGCGGCGGAAGGCGAGACGGG
The DNA here is from genome assembly GCA_002706445.1 of Erythrobacteraceae bacterium. GTDB lineage: Bacteria > Pseudomonadota > Alphaproteobacteria > Sphingomonadales > Sphingomonadaceae > Erythrobacter. Next base: position 15,438 of record PALE01000027.1, on the reverse strand, counting down.
AAGCGCACCGATCGCGGCCAGAAGCGCAATACGGCTCACACGCGCTCTGAGACGCCGGCGGTGCGGCGGAACGGTGACGGTGTCGCGGTCGATCTGCATGTTTGGTGCTCCTCCCATGGTGGGGTGCCCATACAGCGAGGGTCGGTGTGTAGGCAAACCACAGGGCCATGAAGCGCCCCAGACGGCACCAGAGATGCGGCGAATGGAAGTTTGCGGAGGTCTGCGTTTATGCGCCCCAAAGCAAATGGGGCCGGCATTGCTGCCGACCCCACTCTCACCAGCGCGTGGGCGCTTTGGTCCCGCGGGCCTTGGGGCGAACCCTTCCAGCCTGCTCTTCCGTCTGCGCGCTTGGCGCCCGATGTCTAACCCGCGTCCGGTTGCTTCGTACCTGCTCGTCCCTTGCGGGGCGTGCGCTTCCAAAGCCGCCTTGCTTCGCGGTTCGTCACCGGCGCTCGCACCGGCATCCGACTGTGCTTCGTGACAGCCTCGCTTGAGTTCGCCGAAGCGCACTCGCGCCGACATGCCTTTAGGCATAGCCGAGGTCGCGTTCCCTTGGTGGCTGGCGGGTCAACACTGCGTGGTCCGTGCTCGAAAGCGCTTTCCTACAGCTATCGCCATCCGGTATCGTGACCTTCACGATGACGTCACTTCGCACTCTCTTCAGGCAAGCCGCATTGCATCCGGTTTGATCCTTTTGCATTGCGTCTCTCAGATAGCGCGTGGACAGTCGCCACCGCGATCTTCGCAACCAAATAACTTCTGAAATTCAATGCCTTGCGGCTTGTTTCTCGAAAGTTCTTTTGTCCCGAAGACAGTTTGAAACTGCGCCCGAATCCGGGTTTCGGCAAGCGCTCAAAACGCGAGTTTTCCACTTTCGCCGCGATAGGCTGTGGATGGCGGTGGACAAGTCAACGCCTCGTCGCATTGGCGGCGGACATGACTTGTGTTTTGGCAAAGCGACGCAGTGCAAATGCACGAACCGGCAAGCGCCGGTTTGCGATTGTTTCAGGCGACTGAAACGGGCGCGCCGCGACTCGCTGAATGGAGCAAAAAGCGAGTCGCGACTCGGCTCAACGATCCCGCTGTGCGAGCAGCTTCAGACGCAAGGCGTTGAGCTTGATGAAGCCCTCTGCATCGTGCTGGTCATAGGCACCCGCGTCGTCTTCGAAGGTCACATGTGCCTCGGAATAGAGCGAATGGGGCGACTTGCGGCCGACTACGCTGGCCTGCCCCTTGTAGAGCTTGAGCCGCACAGTGCCGGTGACCTTCTGCTGGCTAAGGTCGATCGCCGCCTGCAGCATCTCGCGCTCGGGAGCGAACCAGAAGCCGTTGTAGATGAGCTCGGCATATTTCGGCATCAGCTCGTCCTTGAGGTGAGCTGCGCCGCGATCGAGCGTGATCTGTTCGATGCCGCGGTGAGCGCGGGCATAGATTTCGCCGCCTGGCGTTTCATACATCCCACGCGACTTCATGCCGACGAAGCGGTTCTCGACCAGATCGAGCCGTCCGATGCCATGCTTGCGGCCAAGGTCATTGAGCGCAGTGAGCAGAGTGGCGGGGGTCATCGCTTCGCCCTTAAGCGAGACGCCCTCGCCAGCTTCGAAGCCGATCTCGATGTCCTCGGGCGTATCGGGCGCGTTCTCGGGGTGATCGGTGCGCGAATAGACGTAGTCGGGAGTCTCGGCCCATGGGTCTTCGAGCACTTTGCCCTCGGACGAGGTGTGCAGCAGGTTCGCATCGGTCGAAAACGGGCTCTCTCCGCGCTTGTCCTTGGGCACGGCGATCTGGTGCGCTTCGGCCCAGGCGATGAGTGCGGTGCGGCTCGTGAGGTCCCATTCGCGCCAAGGGGCGATGACCTTGATGTTCGGATCGAGCGCGTAGGCGGACAGTTCGAAACGGACCTGATCGTTGCCCTTGCCGGTAGCGCCATGCGCAATCGCATCGGCGCCGGTCTCATGCGCGATCTCGACAAGGCGCTTGGAGATCAGCGGGCGTGCGATCGAGGTGCCAAGCAGATAGTCGCCTTCGTAGCGGGCGTTGGCGCGCATCATCGGATACACGAAGTCGCGCACGAATTCTTCGCGCAGGTCTTCGATGAAAATGTGGTTGTCGGGGATGCCCATCGCGCGCGCCTTGGCCCGCGCGGGCTCGATCTCTTCGCCCTGGCCGAGGTCGGCGGTGAAGGTCACAACCTCCAGCCCGCGCTCGACGCTGAGCCATTTGGCGATGACGGAGGTGTCGAGGCCGCCGGAATAGGCAAGGACGACGCGCTTGATATCGGACATGGAGGTGCTCCTTGGATTGGCGGTGCGGTTAGCAACGCGCGAGCCTTGGGGCAATCACGAAGCACGCGATCAACAAAGTTGCACTTCACTCTCGCGACAAGAGACAAGTTGCCGCTCGCCAGCGGTCGGATTCTGTCTTAATGGCACGTTTGAAGGTTCGGTTCGAACCGTAGGGGGATTTCTATGCGTTTTGATGTCGTTGCTGCTTTTTTCACCATTGCTGTTTTGGTGTGCGGACAATCGGCTATCGCTCAAGCTCCCGCATTGTCCGAACGAAGCCTTGTCACGCTTGAACGCGAGTGTGCGGCAAGGCAGAGCGAGAGCTGTGACGAGATCAGTTCGCGCTATCGTTCCGGCATCAGAGGAGTGAGCCAAGACGACGCGAAGTTCGCCCACTACACGAAACTGACATGCGAAGCCGGCAGAGCGCGATCATGCGGAATCTATGCGGCTTATACGCAAGGGGGGCGGAGCGGCTTCCCCAACCGCGATCCGGTGGTGGCGGCGAGATTTGCGCGCCTTGGCTGTGTGGGAGGCGATGGCCTCAGCTGCGGTCTTGCTTCGGCAATCGCTAACCGGTCGGAAGGCTACACCGCGGCTGAGCGGGCGGAAATTTATGAGAAAGTGTGCAGCATCGGTGAAGCTGCTGATTGCGAAAAGGCCTCTTATGCAGAAGGGCAGCGGCAGAACTGGCAGAGTGCAGCCCGGTTTGCCCAAAAGGCATGCTCCATGGGCAGCCAGAATGCTTGCAGCAACGTTCCTCCCTACCTGAGCCGCTATGAGAATGTCGAACGCGCTCGTACAGCGCAGGCCGATCAGGCGGCAAGAGCTGCAACCCGGCAGGATCAGCAATCGGCTCCGCAAACATCCCAGCCGGCCTCAAGTCCTACCTATGAATGGCAAAGAAGAGGGGCGACTAGCGGCGACAGGTCGGGGCGCGAAAGCTGCAGCAAGAGCAATGGATCGTCGGGCCAGCGGTACTGGTATTACGGTTTCGACAACCAGATCGTGTACGGGCCCTGCATCTGAGGCATCTTCCGCTTCCCCGCGCGTGGAGCCGTCGACAATCAGTAACCATAGACGCGAGAGGCAGCGACTAAGAGTATGTGGGCAAAAGCACGCGAGTTGGCGCAGATGGCGCCGCCGGAGCGCAACCGCTGGGTCGATTTCCTGCGCGCGGTTTCGATCATGGCAGTGGTTGTCGGCCATTGGCTGATGGCAGGGCTTTACGTCGACGAAACGGGCGCGCTGCAACGCGGCGACCTGCTTAGCGTCTCGGAGTGGGCGCATTGGCTCACATGGGGCTTTCAGGTGATGCCGGTGTTCTTCCTCGTTGGAGGTTATTCGAACGGGGTGAGCTGGGAAGCAGTGCTGCGCAAGGCAGAGCCGGGACAGGTGGGCAAATATCGAGACTGGCTGGCGAGCCGGGTGCAGCGACTGATCACGCCGACCTTTCCGGTGCTCATGCTGTGGGCCGTGCTTGCGGTGGTGCTGACGCAGGCGGGTTTGCCGCGCGACCAGATCCGCATGGCAACCGAAGCGGCGCTAATCCCGGTGTGGTTCCTCGCGGTCTATCTGTTGGTCACCGCCTTCACTCCGCTCGCCTATGGCGCGTGGAAGCGGTTCGGGTGGCTCAGCTTCGCGTGGTTCATCCCTGCCGCGATGCTTACCGACTGGCTGCGATTTGCGCATGATGTGCCCTATGTCAGCTTCCTGAACTTCTTGTGGGTGTTCCTCGGCATCCATCAGCTTGGCTTTGCATGGCGCGAGGGGAAGTTCGGCAATCCGATGTTCGCGCTTGCGTGGTTCGCGGTTTCGCTTGCGGTGCTGATCGCGATCACGGTTTTTGGTTTTTACCCTGTCTCCATGGTCTCTGCGCCTGACGGGTTTTCGAACTCGCTGCCGCCGACCTGCGCGTTGTTTGCGCTGGGGGCGGTGCAAGTCGGGCTGGTGCTCGCGCTCGAGCCGCTCGGGCGCAGGATGCTCGATAACCTCACCATCTGGACCGCGACGGTGCTGATGAACGGGATGATTATGACGATCTTCCTGTGGCACCTCACCGCATTCGTGCTGGTGATGACGGTGTGCTGGATGGCGCTTGGCGGGTTCGGGCTGGATACCATCCCCGGCAGCACCGCATGGTGGCTCTCGCGTCCATTGTGGTTTGCGATCTACATTCTCGCGCTGCTGCCGATGATCGCCGTCTTCGCAAAGCACGAGCGAAGCTTCGGCCCGATCCGTGGCGGGCGCACCGTGCCCAAGGCGCGGGTGGTGGCAGGCGTGGTGCTGATCTGCATCGGCCTCGGCGCGACCGCTGGACTCACCATCGCCAGCCCCGAAGGCGTGACGGGCCTGAGGATATGGGTTGTGGCCGCGCCTTTTGTGGGCGCGGCGCTGCTGGGTTTCGGGCCGCTTTATGAGTTGCTGACGAGGCGACGCGCCAAGAGCGAGGGCTGAGCTACTCCGCCGCTTCCTTGAGCGCCGGATCGAAGCGCCAGCTGGGGATCTCGCCGATTTCGCGCAGGCGGGCGCTTTCTTCGGCGATGTATTCGCGGGTCATGGGGATCGCTGCGCGGTCCTTCACATATTGCAGCTGCCAGTTGACCATGCCGCCATTGCGGAAGCTCTGCTCCGCACCGGCGAGGTAGAATAGCCACATGCGGTAGAACACCTCGTCATACATCTCGGTGATCTCCGCCTCGTGCATGACGGTGCGGTTGTACCATTCCTCGAGCGTGTGCGAGTAATGGAAGCGCATCGCCTCGACATCCATCACCTGCCACCCGTTCTTCTCGCTTTCGGTCACGAGTTCGGAGAGCGCGGGGATGTAGCCGCCGGGGAAGATGTATTTGCGCGTCCACGCATCGGTGTAGCCCGGAGGGCCCGCGCGACCGCAGCAATGCGAGATCATCACCCCATCGGGCTTCAAGAGCCGGTTGGTATGCTCGAAGAACTGCGGATAGTGGATCGTGCCGACGTGTTCGAGCAAGCCGACGCTGGAGATGCGGTCGAATTCGCCCATCACGTCGCGATAGTCCATCAGCTCGAACTTGACCTTGTCGGCCACACCCAGCTCGGCGGCGCGTTCGTTCGAGAACTTAATCTGGTCGGGAGCGAGCGCCACGCCGAGCACCTCGCAATCGTACATCTTGTTGAGATAGAGCGCGAAGCCGCCCCATCCGCAGCCAATGTCTAGCACCTTCATCGGCTTGCCGCCATTGTCCTCGGGCCGCTTGAGGAACATCTTGGCAGCAAGATGCGCCTTCTTGTCCATCTGCGCCTGTTCGAGCGAAGTATCGAACGGGTCCTCGCGGTAATAAGCCATGGTGTACTGGCGATCTTCGTCGAGGAAGCGCTCGTAAAGCTGGCGGGTGAGGTTGTAGGTGTGCTCGGCATTGGCGCGCGCCGAGGTGCGCAGGTTGATACCGTCGACCGCGGCCTTGATGCGCTGGATGCCTTTGCGAAAAGCGCCCTTGGCCTTGAGCGATGAATCGCCGAGCCGTTTGGCGTTCATCGTCACCAACAGGATCATGTCGCGGATGTCGTGCGGTTCCTCGACCACAAGCCAGCCCCACATGAACGCCTCGCCCGCACCCATCTGCGGATAGCGCACGATGTGATTGGCCGCTTTCTTGTTGGTCAGCTTGATCCGAACGGGGCCGGGGCGACCGCCGACTTCGGGCGGATATTCGCCGCCGGGGCCATAGCTATACTCTTTGCCGTCGTGATCGGTGACGATCAGCTGTCCGTGCTTGATCGCCTTGCCCAGAAACTTGTCGAGTAGCCACATATGGTTGCTTGTCCCCAAATACCCCTTGAAGTGCGTATGTGATGGCTTGCCTTATGCTATGCTGTCAATTGCGCGGGCAGGGGAGGTGCACATGAGCGAGGCGAAGACGGTTCCGACGGGCATTCCGGTGGCGGATTTCATCGCTGGCGTCGAGCCTGCGGCGAAGCGCGAGGATGCGAGGGTGCTGCTCGACCTGTTCGAGCGGGTGACGGGTGAGACGGCGGAGATGTGGGGGCCGAGCATCATCGGCTTTGGGCGCTATCACACGACCTATGCCAGCGGCCGCGATGTCGAGTGGATGCGCGCAGGTTTCAGCCCGCGCAAGGCCAAGCATTCGCTCTACCTCATGGGCCGCTATTGCGACGAGGAAACCGGCAGCCGCGTCGATGCGCTGCTTGAGCAGATGGGCAAGCATAAAACCGGTGCTTCGTGCGTCTATGTCAACAAGCTGGCGGATATCGACCTTGGCGTGCTCGAAGAGGTCGTGCGCCTCTGCTGGGATGCGATGAACCGCGTCTATCCCGACTAGATCCCTGCATACCATTGGTAGCCGTTGGTATCCTCCCAATAGCCGCCTTTGCCGTCATATATGTCCTCGAAACTCGCAACCGCTTCGATGCCGGTGAGATACTTGGCGTGCTTGTAGCCTAGCTGGCGTTCGATCCGCATGCGAAGGGGCGCGCCGTTCTTCTCGGGCAGCGGCTCGCCGTTCAGCGCGTGCGCGATGATCGTCTGCGGATGATACGCATCGACCATGTCCACGCTCTCGTAATAGGGGCGGCCATAGAGCGTGTCAGCACAGCGGAAGATGACGAAGTTCGCCTCCTCGCGCACCCCTGCCATGTCGAGCAGCGCCGAAAGCTGCGGGCCGGTCCATTCGGCAATCGCGCTCCACCCTTCGACGCAATCGTGGCGGGTGATCTGCGTGCGCTGCGGGAGTGCTTTCAATTCGTCGAGGCCGAGGCGCAGCGGAGTGTCGACCAGCCCGCCGACCGCGAGCCGCCAATCGGCAAAGCCGTTCGCCAGCCCTTCGCGATACTCCGGCGTATCGACCGAGATCGAGCCGTTGCCGCGAATGTCGGGCGAGCGTTCGTCAGGTGCATATTCGGGAGCAAGAGCCTGCCGCGCCGCCAGCGCACGGTGCGCGCCGCGGTGCCAGCCCTCGACAGTTTCGAACAGGCTGCGCGCAGGTCCTGTGTCTGCAATCTCGGAACAGGCGGCGGCGGGCAGAGCCGCCATTCCTGCGAGCAGTGTCCGGCGTTTGATCTCAGTCATGCTGTTTCTCTCCGGTCCGGCCCGTCAGCATGGCCTTGAGCGCGGCGCGTTGCCCCGGTGCAAAGGCGAGCGAGACATGGCCGACGGCAAAGGCGAAGATCAGCCATGCGGTGATGAAGTGGATGCTGCGCGCGCTCTGTCGTCCGCCGAGCAGATCGACGAGCCACGGGACGGCGGGTTCGATGCCCGGACTGATCGCGAGGCCTGTGAAGATCATCAGCGGCAGCAGCACGCCGAGCACCAGACCGTAAGCGATCTTTTGCGGCGCATTGTAGCGCCCGTCGGGTTCGACATCATCGCGCGTGTGCTGGGCGAGGGCGCGTTTCCAGGCCGCCGGCTTCCAGTCGCTCAAACCCGTTGCGACATCGCGCCGGAAGTGGCGGTTCACGAGGCTAGCCACCCACATCACCAGTAGTCCGATCGCGAAGACCCATGCCGCAAGGCTGTGCCAGTCGCGCGCTTCGGCAAGGTCGTACCGCTGCGGGATCGTCGCCCAGGCGGGGAAGCGGACGACACTGAGCCATGCGTCCTTCGGGTCGAAGCCGTAGTCGCCCCAATAGAGGAAGCGGTGCGCGTTCGAGATGTTGAGGCCCGACATGAACAGCACGATCAGCGCCGCTGCGTTGATCCAGTGCCACAGCCGTGTCGTCAGACGATGCTTCACTGCGCTTCGGCCTCTTCGCGGGCCAGATAGATCACGTCGCGGTCCTGATCGAGCAGGTGCTGGCCGCTGTCGATGAAGAGGGTCGAGCCGCTCTTGAGCGCGCCGGTGCTGAGGAACAGCGCGGCATCGACGATCTCGTCCGGTCCGGTCTTGCGTTCGAGCAGGTTGAGGCGATGCGAGACTTCGGTCTCTTCCTCGCTCTGGTCGTGGCTCGCAAGGATAGCACCTGGAGCAATCGCATAGACACGGTCCTGTTCGCCGCCCGTCTTCGCCAGCATCGGGACGATCGATGCGGCGGCGTGTTTGGACATGGTGTAGCTGAAGAAGTCGGGATTGGGGTTGGCGATCTTCATGTCGGTGATCTGGATAACACAGCGTAGCCCCTCGCTTCGGGCTTTCGCCCGATAAGCCTGCGCCATGAGGGCGGGAGAGAGAGCATTGACCTGCATCGCCTCTCTATTCGTTTGCGGATCGAGATCGGTTGCATCGTCATAGCGAAAAACTGCAGCGCAGTTCACGAGACACCGCCAATCGGGCAGGCGGGTCGCGAGTTCTTCGATCATGGCCACAGCGGCGGTTTCGTCGGACAGGTCGCAGCTGACTGTCTCGGCAGAGGGAAGCGATGCGGCGAGTTCATCCGCCTCGTCGTGCGAACTGTGGTGGTGGATGACGACATGCCACCCGGCTTTGGCGAAACCCTTGACGATTTCGGCGCCGATCCGCGCGGCACCGCCTGTGACGAGAATAGCGGGAAGGGGAGAAGCGTCAGCCATTGGCCGACCTCTATCAGCCGGCTCCACGGTAGGAAAGCGGGCTTGCCCCGGAATGGAGAAGCGCCGCCTGTCCGGTGGAGACAGGCGGCGCCCCTACGGGCGGTTAGCGCCTATCAGCGGCAGCGCAGCTCACCGCGGTCGATCTCGCGGCCCAGCAGGCCGCCAGCGATCGCTCCGAGCACGGTGCCGACGGTGCGGTCACCATCGGTGTCGACAGCCCGTCCGGCGAGCGCACCGACGCCAGCGCCGATGATCAGGCCGGTCGTGCCGTTGTCGCGCTTGCAGTAGTAGTTGCCGTCGCGGCCGCGCCAGATACGGTCCCCGCGCGAGAGACGGCGCGGTTCGTAGTATCGGCCACGGTCGTCATAGACGCGGTCGCGATAGCGGCGGTCGTCGCGGTAGTCGCGGCGGTCACGATCACGGTCACGGCGGCCATAGGCACGGGCGTGGCGCGGCGGGTCGCGCAGTTCGGCGCTGTTGCTGCCCATGATCGACATCGTGGTGGTGGCGGTCATCGGGGCGTGTGCGGGGGCCGCATCGGCGGCCATTGCGGAGGCGCTGAAGGTCGCGAGCGAGCCGATAGCGGCGAAGAGAGCAAGCTGTTTCATGGTTGGGCTCCTTTCGGGTTGCCTTGGGGGTGAGCCCTGTTTCGTTCACCCAAGGACAACGCTGTATGAACAGATCGGTCAGTTTGCCGCCTGTGAGACAAGCCGCGTTCGACCTGCGACAAGCCGAGACACCGGCCCTGTGTCATCCCAGCTTGGCGCGAGCCTTGTCGCGCAGGCGCGGTGTCAGGCGCTCCATAGCGGCAAGCGCCTCCAGCTCATCTCGCGTCGCTATACCCGCTATCAGCGCGGTGAAGGTGCGGGCGATACTCCAGTCCTGCTCGCCCACCTCGACCCGTTCGAGCATGTCGCCCGCCTGCACTTCGCCTGTCTCCAGAACGCGGTAGTACCAGCCTGCGCGTGCTGTCTGGATGATGGTGGCGACCATGCCCTTGTGGCCGAAGCGGTGCTCGATCTTCCAGCACGGCTGGCGCGGCTGGCTTACCTCGACGAGCGCGCTTCCGAGCCGGAAACGGTCGCCGATGTGGACCTCGCTTTCGGTCAGCCCGCGCACCGCGAGGTTCGAGCCGAAGGCGCCCGGTTCGTCGAGCAAGTCACTGTCACCGATCTGCTCGCGCCAGAAGGCGTGGTGATCGAGCGGATAGAGGTGCAGCGCCATCTCCGGCCCGCCGTGCACACGGCGGTCTGCCTGCTCGTCGGGCGCGAGGCCTTCGTCCAGCACTTGCACAAGGCCTTCGCGCGGGCGTTTCGCTATCGCGCTGGTCTCCACGCCGTTGAACGGGCGCGCCGTGCCGGTGCAGATCGCTTCTAGCTCTACCTTCATGCGAAGCTCCCAAACCCTACAGGATGGAACACATGGAACACTGTCCTGAAGTTGAAATCCAGTCGATCACACGGCGCAGCTTTGATCGACCGGGTCGATTGGAGGAAGGGGAGGCGGCGCGCACGCTTGATCATGGCCGTGCTTGTGCCAGTTTCCCGCGCAGTAGGAAACGGGAGACGCGCCTCCGTCAGGCTTTCTGCGCTGTAACGGAGAGCCAATCGCGCATGACACCGTCGGCGCCTTTGCCCTGCCACGCCGAGATCTCGCGCACCGCAAAGCCCGCTGTGGCATAGAGGCCCGCCAGTTCGTCGGAGGAATTGCGGCTGTTCAACCGCCCGCGATCATCGCGGAATTCATCCTCGCCCTGTTTGAAGCTGGCATAATGCAAGCCGCCCGGGCGCAAGGCGCGGTGCACTGCTGCGAGCACCTCGGACAATTGCGTGCGCGGAACATGGAACAGGCAGGCGTGCGCCCAGACCGCGTCATAGGCGTTTGCCGCCGCCAGTTCGTCGAACCGCATCAGCCGCGCGCCCACGCCGTGCCGCTCGTTCGCCTTCAATACCATCGCCTGCGTCCCGTCGGTCGCATCGACGGTAAAGCCGCGCTCGATCATGCGCGCCGCATCGCGGCCCGTTCCGCAGCCAAGCTCCAGAATATGCGCGCCCGCAGCCAGGCTATCGAGAAAGGCATCAAGATGCCGCGAATGCGACCGGTCGAAGGCGAGGGTGTAATAGGGGACGCTCGCCTCGTAATGCGCGAGCGTTTCGGGATCGCCGCTCATACCAGCGGCGCTCTAGGACGCGTTCATCACATTGTATTCGCGGATTTCGTCAGGCGTCAGGCAATAGCGCGTGCTCGGATCATCCTGCGTACCGCGCGCCTGCTGCTGATACATGACCTCGGTCAGCAGATTGCGGCTGATCCCCATGCGAATGAGGAAATCATTGTCCTCGGTCGCGAGCAGGGCGGAAGATTGTTCGATGCTGACGATCAGCTCGGTCGTCGCCTCGCTGCCGTCGATCACCGCATCGTCGATGATCCAGCGGTCGGCGGTGTGGGTGAACATGTGCACCATGAACACGCCGCCTTCGTCCACGAAACGCGGACGCCCGCCCATAAAGACGAAATTGCACGCCGAAAAACAGGTCCAACCCGCTGGAATGCGCGTCGCAAGCCCGGGATAGCTGCGGATGATCCGGCCCGCTTCGTTTCCTGCGCGCGCATTGCCGCCGCGCGAGCGCAACCAGATCTCGGCGATCATCGGGTCGCTTTCGATCGCGGTTTTGAGGCGGTCCGGAAACCCTGAATCGATCCGGCCTTCTGCGAGCAGCACCTTCATTCCGCTGCGTTCCACCACGGTCAGCTTCATCGCATCGGACGAACCCCAATTGGGCGACTGCGGGCAGGTGGGATTGTTGGGGTCGCGCTCGGTCGCGCCGGTCAGCAGCGCGAGGCAACCCAATGCCGCAAGAGCCTTGGCACGCAAACGCATGGATCAGGCCACGATGGTATATCGCGCCGCGCCTGCAAGGCGGCACATGCGTTTGTCGGCGCGGGTTTCCTCACCCTCGACGATCACGACGTCGGTAACGGTGATGCAGTCATTGTCGCCTTCGGAGGCTTCGCGCGAGGTGACGGTCGAAGTCCCGCTTACATTCTCGCGTGTGTCGGACGTCCATTCGGCGCTGCGGCCGACTTCGGGCTTTTTCTCTTTGCCCTCTTCATCGACTTCGATCTCGGTGATTTCGACCGTCGCATTGGCGGCCTTTTCCTGCTCTTTCTCGTCGAGCTGGCAGGCGANTTCGGTCACGAGCACATCGGTGAAGGCTTCGACCGGCACGAAGGACGAAAGCCCGCCGGTGGCCCTGCGCGCAAGTCCGCCCAGAATACCGCTGGCGACATTGCGCCCCGTGTTGTTCGACGAACGGCAATCTTCTTTCTTGTCTTCATCCCGGTCTCGTGACCCGCCGAGCCGGAAGCCGAATTGCGCGTGAGCCGGAACCGAGATCGCCGTCATGGCGAGCGCGCCTGCGACGAGCGTGACTGTGTTGAGCACCTTGTTCATACTGCCCCTCCTACCGCGGAAGAGCTTACGCCGATTGGCGTAATACGCCAAGTTCGCGTTGCGAGCGGCGTTAACCCTCTTGCGCGGCAGCAGCTTCGGCGGCTTCGCGGTCGCGCTGGGCGCGGCTCTTCTTCTCGGCTGCCGTCTTGAGCTGTCCGCAGGCGGCGTCGATGTCGCGCCCGCGCGGGGTGCGCACAGGCGCGCTGATGCCGCCCTCGAAAACGATATTCGAAAAGGCCCTGATCCGTTCGGGCGTCGAACATTCGTAATCTGCACCCGGCCACGGATTGAACGGAATGAGGTTCACCTTGGCAGGCAGATCGAATTGCTTGAGGAGGCGGACCAGTTCGTGTGCGTCCTCGTCGCTATCGTTCTTGTCCTTGAGCATCACATACTCGAAGGTGATGCGCCGCGCGTTGGAGGCACCGGGATAATCGGCGCAGGCCTGAAGCAGCTGTTCGATCCCGTATTTCTTGTTGAGCGGAACCAGCTCGTCGCGCACATCCTTGGTCACGGCGTGGAGCGAAACCGCGAGATTGACCCCGATTTCCTCGCCGCAGCGTTCCATCGCGGGCACGACGCCGCTGGTGGAAAGCGTGATGCGGCGCTTCGACAGGGCAAGGCCGTCGCCATCCATCACGAGATTCATTGCGTCGCGCACATGCTCGAAATTGTAGAGCGGTTCGCCCATGCCCATCANCACGATATTGGTGAGCAGGCGCCCGTCGGCGGTGTAATGNCCAGCCTCTTCTTCGCCGAGGTCGTTCATCCGTCCCTTGGGCCATTCGCCCAGCGAATCCCGCGCCAGCATCACCTGCCCGACAATTTCGCCCGGCGTCAGATTGCGCACCAGACGCATGGTGCCGGTGTGACAGAAAGTGCAGTTCAATGTGCAGCCGACCTGGCTCGAAATGCACAGCGTGCCGCGATCTTCGTCAGGGATGAAAACCATCTCGAAATCGTGGCCGTCATCGGTGCGAAGCAGCCATTTGCGTGTGCCGTCGGTGCTGTGCTGCGCCTCGACGACATTGGGGCGACCGATCACAAAGCGTTCGGTCAGCCACGGGCGCATGGTCTTGGCGATATCGGTCATCGCTTCGAAATCGGTGACGCCGCGGTGGTAGAGCCAGTGATACACCTGCTTGGCGCGCAGCTTGGCGGCCTTGGCATCGAGCCCGGCTTCTTCGAACAGTTCGCGGATGCGCGGGCGGGGAAGGCCCATCAGGTCCACGCGGCCGTCTTCGCGCGGCGTAATGTCACGCGCGACGGGGACCGGGTCCACCTGGCCCGGGATGCTCATGAGTGTCGTATCTGCCATGATTGGCTGGTCATATAGTGCGAAGCCGCGCACAAATCAAAGCACAGGAAAACCGGCTGGTCGCAAACGGCTTCCGGCAAACAAGACTGCCGGTTTTTCGGCTCGTCCGGCGGCGCGGCCAAGTCATCGCGCTTTGCCCGGGTCCATGTTCGGATCGACGCTGACGGAGCACGGGCTGCCTTATATTAACAAGAGATAACAGCCACTTATCGTTGTTGTTTGTTCATCCGCCCAATCCTAGCTGGGCACCGTTGGACCCGCAACGCGGCGCATTTCGCACCGCTTGCAAACAACGGAGAATACCAATGAACAACAAGACAATCCTTCTGGCCGCAGCCTCCGCTCTCGTCATTTCGACCCCCGCCATGGCGCAGAGCAGTGATGACAACTTCAACGGTTTCCGCCTCGAAGGCGTGGGCGGCTACGACATCAGCCGCGCCGGAAGCAGCGTCGATGACGATGTGAACACCGACAATGACGAGTCGATCGACGGCTTCGTCTATGGTGCCGCAGCCGGCTACGACATTAACACCGGCGGCGTGGTGCTGGGTGTCGAGGCGGAACTGACCGATTCGACCGCCAAGACCGAATTCAACGAGAATGGCGACTTCGAAGGCTTCGGCCTTGGCCGCGTCGAGACGGGTCGCGACATTTATGTCGGCGCGCGCGTCGGTGCGCCCGTGGGCGAGAGCACGCTGCTGTACGCCAAGGGCGGCTACACCAATGCCCGCTACAACGTCAGCGGATCGTTCGACGGTGACGAGTTCCGCAACTCGATCGACACCGATGGCTACCGCGTGGGTGCGGGTGTCGAACAGGTGATTGGAACCAACGCCTATGCGAAGCTCGAATACCGCTATTCGAACTACAGCGATGCCGAACTCGATTCAGAGAACCCCGATATCGCCGATGTCGACCTGGGTGAGATCGACACCGATCGTCACCAGGTGATGGCGGGTGTCGGCTGGCGCTTCTGACAGTCCGGAGGGTCGCATTCCGGAAGGGCCGGGCCTGCCGCAAGGTGGGTCCGGCCCCTTTGCTTGGGGGGCTTCACCGCCGGTTCGCGCAGCCCACCACCGCCGCATCGATCGCGGTGGCAACGCCTGCGAGGTCGTAGCGGTCCGAGAAGCGGTTGCCGTTGCTGGCACGTGCAGAGACGGTCATGCGCGGGGCCGATCGCATCGCGGCGATTACGGCAGCATCCATGCGCGCATCCCGCGCCCAGGCGTTGCGGCCACTGGCGGCCAGAGTGAAGCTCTTGCCGCCCACGCGCAGCGTCACGTCGCTCTCCTCGCGAATGGCGCGGCTGAGGCGGATGTGGATCTGGGTGCGTATGTTCTGGTCGGGCCAGCTGGCGACGCTTGCAAACGGCCCGCTGTCCGAAGCGCTGCTCGGCTTGGCAATCGCATAGCAGCGCGCAGGGCTTGCATCCTTAAACGCGGCCCAGTTGGAATAGACGCCGAGGCTGTCCTTTGCTGCGACGGGCACAGCGATCGGTCCGGTGAGGGCGGCGAGGGCCAGAAGGGCGGCGAATCTAGTCATAGCTGATCGCCATAACCTCCCACTCCTTGACCCCGCCGGGAAGCCGCACGGTCCGCAAATCCCCGATTTCCGCACCTTTCAGCGCCTTGGCGATGGGGCTGGACCATCCGACTTTGCCCACGCTCGCGTCCTGCTCGTCATCACCGACGATCTGGAGGTTCTTGCGCGCATCATCCTCGTCCGCGAGCTCGAGGCTCGCGCCGAAGAACACGCGGGCCTTATCGGGCTGGTTTGCCGGATCGACCACGCGCAGCGCCTTCATCCGGCGTGCGAGATAGGCCAGTTCGCGGTCGATCTCGCGCATGCGCTTGCGGCCATAGAGGTAGTCGCCGTTTTC
>PALE01000026.1 GCA_002706445.1 Erythrobacteraceae bacterium | reverse complement strand
ACGCCTTCATCGTCGATGTCGACCTTGGCGCCGGTTTCAGCGACGATCTCGCGGATCACCTTGCCGCCGGTGCCGATGACGTCGCGGATCTTCGACTTGTCGATTTGCATGGTCTCGATACGCGGAGCATGCTTGGACACTTCGGTGCGCGCACCGGTCAGCGCCTTGGCCATCTCGCCGAGGATGTGCGTACGGCCGGCTTTCGCCTGCTCAAGCGCCTTGGCCATGATTTCCTGCGTGATGCCGGCAACCTTGATGTCCATCTGCATGGTGGTGATACCCTGTTCGGTACCCGCCACCTTGAAGTCCATGTCGCCGAGGTGGTCTTCGTCACCCAGAATGTCCGAGAGAACGGCGAAGTCGTCGCCTTCGAGGATCAGACCCATGGCGATGCCCGACACCGGACGCTCGATCGGAACGCCTGCGTCCATCATCGACAGACAGCCGCCGCAAACGGTCGCCATCGAGGACGAGCCGTTCGACTCGGTGATGTCCGACAGGATACGGATGGTGTAGGGGAAATCTTCATGGTCGGGCAGCACCGGGTGCAGCGCGCGCCATGCGAGCTTGCCGTGGCCGACTTCGCGGCGACCCGGAGCGCCGAAGCGGCCCACTTCACCGACCGAATAGGGCGGGAAGTTGTAGTGCAGCATGAAGTGCGAATACGACAGGCCTTCAAGACCGTCGATCATCTGCTCGCTGTCCTTGGTGCCCAGCGTGGTGGTGCAGATCGCCTGCGTTTCACCGCGGGTGAACAGCGCCGAACCGTGGGTACGCGGCAGGAAGCCGACCATAGCTTCGATCGGGCGAACCTGATCGAGCTTACGACCGTCGATACGCTGGCCGTCCTTGAGGATAGCGGTGCGAACGATGTCGGCTTCGAGCTTCTTGACGAGCTTGCCGGCGGTCATCTGCGTCTGGCCGTCGGCCTCGGCATAATGCGCCTTCGCCTTCGCACGCGCTTCGTTGAGAGCGTCCGAACGCGCCGACTTGTCGGTCAGCTTGTAGGCAGCAGCGATATCGTCACCGACGATGCCGCGCAGTTCTTCCTTCATGGCCGACTTGTCGTCCGAAGAATCGATTTCCCACGGGGCCTTGGCGGCCTTTTCGGCCAATTCGATGATCCCGCCGACAACCTTGCGGCATTCGTCATGCGCGAACATCACTGCGCCGAGCATTTCTTCCTCGGTCAGTTCCTTGGCTTCGGATTCGACCATCATCACCGCGTCTTGCGTAGCGGCGACCACGAGGTCGAGACGGCCGTCTGCAAGCGCAACGTCCTGCTTCGGATTGAGAACATATTCGCCGTCGATGAAGCCGACGCGGCAAGCGCCGATCGGGCCCATGAAGGGAACGCCCGAAATCGTCAGCGCTGCCGATGCGGCAACCATGGCGACGATGTCAGCTTCGGTTTCGCCGTCGAACGACAGAACCTGACAGATGACGTTGATTTCGTTGTAGAAACCTTCAGGGAACAGCGGACGCACGGGGCGGTCGATCAGACGCGAAGTCAGCGTTTCCTTTTCGGTCGCGCCACGCTCACGCTTGAAGAAGCCACCGGGAATGCGGCCTGCTGCGGAGAATTTTTCCTGATAGTGGACGGTGAGCGGGAAGAAGTCCTGGCCTTCCTTGACGCTCTTGGCGGCGGTCACGGCGCACAGCACCACGGTTTCGCCATAAGTGGCCAGCACAGCGCCGTCTGCCTGACGGGCAACGCGGCCGGTTTCCAGAGTGAGGGTTTTTCCGCCCCACTCCAGCGATACGGTTTTCGTGTCGAACATTGATTTTCCTTTTTGACCCGCGCCGCCATATTGCGCGCACGGGGCCTCAATTGCGGGGTTGGACCGGTCCCGCGCCGGTGCGGGGCTATCTGCGCCCCTGAACTGGCATCCCCGCCGGATTGCGAGGGAGCCGGATAGACAAAGGGCGGCCTTTGGAGCCGCCCCTTGGAAACTCTTACTTACGCAGACCCAGTTTCTGGATCAGGGCGTTGTAGCGCTCCACATCCTTCTTCTTGAGGTATGCGAGCAGATTGCGACGCTTGTTGACCATCATGAGAAGGCCGCGGCGCGAGTGGTTGTCCTTGTGGTTGGACTTGAAGTGCTCGGTGAGGTTGCGGATACGCTCGGTGAGGATCGCGACCTGGACTTCCGGGCTGCCCGTGTCGCCATTGGCCTGGGCATTGTCCTTGATGATTTCTTGCTTACGCTCGGCGGTAACCGACATTTCATTTACTCCGCGACATCTGGAAGATTGAAACCCCGCACGACTTTCGCCGTTCCATCCTGAATTTCCATCAGTGCGACGGGACGCTTGTCCAGCATCGCACAATAGAGCCCGGATGGTTGGGGCAATCCAGACAAGACCCGGCCCTGGCGGACCGCCTGCGCGTCTGTCTGGTCGAGGTTGAGGGCCGGGATGTCGTCCAGCCCTGCCTCTAACGGCAGGAGTAGGTCAGATAGTTGCGCGCCATTAGCGATTTCGTTCAACTTGTCCAGCGAAATCGCGTCCGCTTCGAGGAAGGGACCGGCTTTGGTTCTCCTTAGGTAGGTAACATGGCCGCAGCTTCCAAGGGCATGGGCGATATCGCGTGCAAGACTGCGGATATAAGTGCCCTTGGATACGTGGGCCGAAAGCGTCACCTCGTCGCGGGCATGGGGTCCACCGGTCACGGTGAGCGCGTGGATCGTCACCGCCCGCGTCGCCAGTTCGACCTCTTCCCCTGCCCGCGCCCGGTCATAGGCGCGTTTGCCATCGACCTTGAGCGCGGAATAGGCAGGTGGAACCTGCTCGATCGGACCAATGAACTGCGGCAGGACCGCTTCGATCTCGGACAAGCTCGGTCGCACATCGCTGCGCTCTATCACTTCGCCTTCGGTGTCGAGCGTGTCGGTCTGTTCGCCAAAGCGGATCGTGAAATCGTAGATCTTGCTGGCATCGAGCATCCGCCCGGCCAGCTTTGTCGCCTCCCCCAAAGCGATCGGCAGCACGCCCTCTGCGAGCGGATCGAGCGTGCCGCCGTGTCCGACCTTGGTCTTGGCATAGCCGCCCTCGCGCAAGTTGCGCTTCACCGCTCCAACAGCCTGCGTCGAGCCCAGCTCGCGCGGCTTGTCGAGGATGATCCATCCATGCGGTGCAGGTTTCTTGTCGCTCATCGTGCTGCCCCCTAGCCAAATGCGCCGCGAACCGCCAAGCCTGCTTGCGATGAGCGCGCATTATGATCTTCTGATAATCGGTGGCGGAATAAACGGTGCGGGCATCGCGCGCGATGCGACCGAGCGTGGCCTGTCGGTGTGTCTGGTCGAGAAGAGCGATCTGGCGAGCGCAACGTCCTCCTCTTCGACCAAGCTGATCCATGGCGGGCTGCGCTATCTCGAGCATTACGAATTCCGGCTGGTGCGGGAGAGCCTGATCGAGCGCGAACGGTTGCTCGCAATCGCCCCGCATATCATCTGGCCGCTGCGCTTCGTGCTGCCGCATGACAAGGGGCTGCGGCCCAAGTGGATGCTGCGGCTAGGGCTGTTCCTTTACGACCATCTCGGCGGGCGCAAGCTGCTGCCCGCGACCAGAACGGTGAACCTGCGCGCCGCGCCGCATGGCGCGGTTCTCGAAGACCGGCTGACCTCCGGCTTTGAATATTCCGATTGCTGGGTCGAGGATTCGCGCCTCGTCGTGCTCAATTGCCTCGATGCAAAAGAGCGCGGTGCCGATATCCGCACGCGCACCGAGTGTGTCGCGCTCGACCGGCGCAAGGATGTGTGGGTCGCCGATTTGCGCGGGGCCGACGGAAGCGTGGAGCAAGTGCTTGCGCGCAATGTCGTCAATGCGGCGGGCCCCTGGGTCGATAGCGTGCTCTCCCTCGCGCTCCCTTCAGAGCGGCACGAGAACCTGCGACTGGTCAAGGGAAGCCACCTGATCTTCCCGCGCCTCTACGATCACGATCGCTGTTATATCTTTCAAAACAAGGACAACCGGATCGTCTTTGCGATCCCCTATGAGCGCGACTTCACGCTGGTCGGGACCACCGATGTGCTGTTCAAAGGCGATCCGCAGGGCATCGACATCTCGGCAGAAGAGTCGCGCTATATCTGCGATGCGGTGAACGAATATCTGCGCGTTGATGTCTCGCCCGAGCAGGCCGTGGCGAGCTATGCGGGGGTGCGTCCGCTCTATGAGGACAAGTCCGATTCCAACTCGACCGTGACCCGCGATTACCAGTTCGAGATCGACAGGAACGGCCCTCCCCTCCTCTCGATCTTCGGCGGCAAGCTGACGACCTATCGCAAGCTCGCCGAACATGCGCTTGAAAAGCTTGGCTTTGACGGCCCATCATGGACCGCGACAAAGCCGCTACCGGGAGGCGACTTCCCCGCAACCGGCTTCGAAAATCTGCTTGCGGATTATCAGAAGAGGTACAGTTGGTTCCCCGCAGAAGGGATGCGCCGACTGCTGCGCGCTTATGGCAGTCGCACCGAAGCGATACTCAAAGGCACACAGAAGCCCGCAGACCTTGGAGAGCATTTCGGCGGCGATCTCTATGAGCGCGAAGTGGACTATCTGGTCGATCAGGAATTCGCGATGAGCGCCGAAGACGTTCTGAAACGCCGCTCGAAACTCTACCTGCACCTCTCTTCCGAGGAGCAGGCGCGCGTTGCCGACTGGTTCGCACGGCGCGCACAAGCCGCCTAGAAACCGGGATTGTATCCTGCGAGGCCGAAGAGGAAGTCGAACACCACTTCGACCACAGGCCCGATAGTGGCTTCAATCCAGCCCGTTCCGAAAATCCAGCTTGCCGCGATCACGCCGAGGATGAGGACAATGCCAAGGCGCTGGAGCCGCTCCCAATGGAACCGCGCCCGCGCAGGGAGCAGCCCGCCCACGATGTGCGAGCCGTCGAAGGGCGGGATCGGCAGCAGGTTGAACAGGCCGAGAAAGATGTTGATCAGCACGAAATAGACCAGCGCATTGTCGAACGGCAGGACATTGCCCGCCCCGTCGACCAGAAGCACCAGCCCGGTTGGCGTCGCGGTCATTCCGACCGCCTGCCCGAAAGTGCCCACCAGCAGCGCGCCGATGGTTGCCAGCACAAAGTTCATCGCCGGCCCTGCAGCCGCAACCGCCATCATGCCGAAGCGCGGGTTGTTGAGCCGCCATTTGTTGACCGGCACAGGCTTCGCCCAACCGAACGGCGGCCCGCCCATCAGCGCAAGCCCCGCAGGCACCAGCAAAGTGCCGATGGGATCGACATGCTTGATCGGATTGAGCGTCAGCCGCCCGCGCTCGCTGGCGGTTTCATCGCCCAGCAGCTTTGCCACATAGCCATGCGCGACCTCGTGAAACACGATGGCGACGACGATGCAGGGAATGACCAGCGCAGCGAAAAAGAGGGTGTCGGACATACCCCCGATATGGGGAGCAAAGCCCGCTAAACCAGTGTCACCGCCCCAGTTGCTCGCTGAAATGCTTGCGGCACAGCGCGACATAGCGGTCGTTGCCGCCAATTTCTGTCTGTGCGCCTTCCTTCACCGCAGAGCCGTCTTCGGTAACGCGCAGGTTCATCGTGGCCTTGCGCCCGCAGTCGCACACCGCCTTTAGCTCCACCAGCGCATCGGCAATGCCCAGCAGCGCCGCCGACCCCGGGAAGAGTTCGCCCTGAAAGTCGGTTCGCAGGCCGTAGCACAGCACCGGGATGCCCAGCTTGTCGGCTAGTCCCGCAAGCTGCCACACCTGCTCCACGGTGAGGAACTGCGCCTCGTCCACCAGAACGCAATCGAGCGGCGTGGTTGCATGCTGCGCGCCGATTTCGGCAAACAGGTCCGTGTCGGGCCGATAGAGATGCGCGCCCGCATCCAGCCCGATGCGGCTGCGCACCAGCCCTGCGCTGCGCGTGTCGAGTTCGGCGGTCCAGACCATCGTCGTCATGCCGCGTTCGCGATAGTTGAAGTCGGCCTGCAGCAGCGTGGTCGATTTCCCCGCATTCATGCTAGCGTAGTAGAAGTAGAGCTTTGCCATAGCGGCAGACTTGCACCGCGCGCAGCATCCGACAAGCACGAGGCGCGGTTGCGAGGGCTTTACTCAACAGTGGAGTGAAGCGGGTTCAGCCGTGTGACATCTGTCCTTCGCAATGCTAGCCCTCACCATTCGAGGGAAATTGGACAGAAGAGAGGGACCCAGCCCATGGCATCGGCCGCAGACGCGACCCCATCACAAGGAATGACCGGCTTTCTGGGCTGGATCGAGCGAAGCGGCAACAAGCTGCCTGATCCGGTCTTCCTGTTCTTCTGGCTGATCATCATTCTGGTCGGCATTTCAGTGGTCGCGAGCCTAGCCGGCCTGTCCGTCACTCACCCGACCGAAATCGATCCCGACACAGGCGCAGCGAAAGTGGTGGCCGCCACCAGCCTTTTGAGCGCGGAGAACATCCAGCGGCTGTGGGTCGATATGCCGACCACTTTCACCCACTTTCACCCCTTGGGCTATGTGCTGGTGGTGATGCTGGGTGCCGGCGTGGCCGAGCGTGCAGGACTGTTCGGCACGGCGATGCGCGCAGGGGTGCGCGACGCACCAAAGTTCCTGCTTACCCCCATCGTGGTCCTTGTCGGAATGATGGGCAATCTCGCCGCCGATGCCGCCTATGTGGTGCTTATTCCGCTGGCCGGAATCATCTTCCACGCTGCCGGACGCCATCCGATTGCCGGTATTGCTGCCGCCTTTGCAGGCGTTTCGGGCGGTTTTTCCGCAAACCTGCTGCCCGGTCAGCTCGACGCGCTGCTCTTCGGAATTACCGAGGCTGCGGTCGAAACCGTGTTCGGCGATTTCACCGCCAACATTGCAGGCAACTGGTACTTCATCGCCGCCATGACATTCGTGTTCCTGCCGGTCATCTGGTATGTGACCGACCGCATCATCGAGCCCAAGCTGGGCAAGTGGAATGCGGCGCGCGCGGGCAATGCGGCCAGTGAGGAAGACAGCGACCGCGCCCTGACCGAAGCAGAGAAGAAGGGGCTGCGCTGGGCAGGTCTTGCCTCACTCTTCGTGGTCGCGCTGTGGGCCCTGATGACCTGGGGGCCGGGAACGCCGCTGATCGATGAAACCGCCTCTGCCGAAGCGCAGATGAGCCCGTTCTACCGCAGCCTTGTTGCGGCCTTCTTCATCCTGTTCCTGCTGGCAGGCTGGGCCTATGGTAAGGCGGCCGGAACCATCGGCGACCACCGCGATCTGGTAAAAATGATGGCGGGCGCGATGGAGGATCTCGCCTATTACCTCGTCCTCGCCTTTGCCGCGGCGCATTTCGTGGCGATGTTCGCATGGTCGAACCTGGGCCTGATTCTGGCGGTGAACGGCGCGGATTTCCTCGGCAGCACCAATCTGCCGCCGTGGGCGCTGCTGACCGCGATCATCCTCGTCTCCGCGCTGCTCAACCTGTTCGTCGGCTCGGCAAGCGCCAAATGGGCGCTGATTGCGCCGGTGATGGTGCCGATGCTGATGCTGCTGGGCATCTCGCCCGAGATGGCGACCGCCGCCTATCGTGTGGGTGACGGCTCGACCAACATCATCACCCCGCTGATGGTCTATTTCCCGCTGATCCTGATTTTCTGCCAGCGGTGGGACAAGGATTTCGGGCTTGGCAGCCTTGCGGCGGTGATGCTGCCGTTCTCGATCGGCCTCTTGGTTTCGGGCCTTGCGCTCACCATCGGCTGGGTCGTGCTCGACCTGCCGCTGGGTCCGGGGGCGAGCGTATTCATGGAGGTTCCGTCCACCGTGGATGCGGCCGCGGCTCCCGCACCGTGACGGGAAAAGCCTGACATGCAGACGGGCGATGCGCGAACCGCGGGGGCTGTGGTATAGCCGCCGCTATGGCCGAACGCCTCGCCCTGCTGCCGCGGCGCATCCTCACGCTTTTCGCGGTGCTTGCGCTGGTGTTTGTGCTGGCGCTTCCAGCGGTGCTGGTCGCGCAATCGGGCGCGCTCAGTTACCGGCTTGATTCGAGCGCGAGCAATGTCTCCGCGCGGGTTCCCTTTCTTGGGCTCGCCAGCAAAACCGCCCGCTTTCCGCGCATGGAGGGTGCTGTCACCATCGTCCCCGGACAACCCGAACGCGCGGTGATCGATGTGACGTTCGATGCGCGCGCGATCGAAGCGCCCGATGAAACAACGCTCGAACGGCTGCGCGGAGAAAAGTTCTTCTGGGTCGAACGCTATCCCACCGTCCGTTTCGTCGGACGCTCGCTCAAAATGTCATCGCCCACACGCGGCACGGTGACGGGGGAGCTGACCGCGCGCGGCGTGACCAATGCCGAAACGCTCGACGTGACATTCGCCAGCGACCCCGCGCAGGCGCAGGGGCGCTCGATCCGCTTTACCGGCGAAATGGAGATCGACCGCCGGGAATACGGGATGCGCAGCTATCAGCTGGTGGTCGGCAATAAGGTCGATATCGAGCTGAGCGCGCGCATGGTTCCGCGCTAGCGCGCTATTCCTCGTCATCCTCACCCAGATCGCGGGCGACTTTCGGATCGCGCAGCAGCGCCTCGATCCGGTCGGCTTCGGCAAAGCTTTCGTCCTTGCGGAATTTCAGCTTGGGCGCGAATTTGAGGCTCAGCCTCTTGGCGACCTCGCGCTGGAGAAAAGCGGTGTTCTGGCGCAGCGCTTTCACCACTTCATCATCGCCTGCGCCCAGCAGCGGCTTCACATAAGCGGTCGCGTGGCGCAGATCGGGGGTCATGCGTACCTCCGTCACCGCGATGTTCGATGCGCTGACAGTCTCGTCATGGACTTCCTGCCGCGCGAGCAGTTCGGACAGGATGTGCCGCACCCGCTCGCCCACTTTGAGAACGCGGACCGATTGCTGTTCGGCGGTAAAATCGTTGCGCTTTGCCATTAGCTGAGTGCCATCTTTGAAAGTATGTTCTTGAGCGAGTTCATATTGCGCGCCGTCCCTTTGACGCCAAGCCGTCGCTCGAGGAATTTGCTCGACAGGTCCGACACGCCCACGCCGTGCACATAGTCGAGAAACAGCACGCGGTCACCCAAAGCGAGCCTTTCGCTGCCCTTTGCGCTGTGTTCGGCAAGCAGCGCGTCGAAACGCTCCTGTTCGGGTTGGCCGCTGAGGAAGATCGAATGAACCATCTTGTCAGAACCATGCTCGGGGCCGGTGCCGTGAAAGGGGTTGTCCGCCACCGCCGCCTCGACCTCGGCCTTGCTGCGCACCATCGCGCAGCTGGCAAAGCCGAAGCGGTCCGCGATGACTGCTTCCAGCAGCTTCTCCAGCGTTGCAGGCTTGCGCCGGTCGGTGAGGATAACGTTTCCGCTCGCCGCGACGGTTTCGACATTGGAGAATCCTTCATCGGCGAGCGCCGCCTTGAGGTCGACCATCTTCACCCGGTTGCCGCCGATATTGATGCTGCCCAGAAGCGCCAGATAGCTCGGCACTAGCCGCCGGTCCCCGTGCCCGAATTGGATGGCTTGGGGGTCGGAATTGCGGTCGATGTCGCGCGGGCCAGAGTCTGGCCGTCCTCGCTGAGCAATTCGCCTTCGAGGAACACCACGCGCCTGCCTGCGCGCACCACGCGGCCAATCGCCGTGATGGTCGCGCCGAGCGGGAGCAAGCCGAGCAATTGCATCGAAATCTCAAGGTTGAGAGGAGCCTGCTCGCCGCCCGTCATGTGGACGAAAGCGTAGCCCATCACATCATCGAGATAACCCGCGACCAAACCACCCTGCACGCCTCCGCGCCAGGTGGTCATCTCGCGCTTCACCGTGAAGCGCATGGTCGCGGTTGCTGTTTCCGCGTCGAAGGAAACGAACTCGGAACCGAGCAGCGCGCTGTGCGGGCTCGATTCCGCGTCGTCGGGGTACGGCGATGAGCTATCCATCGATCCGCCCCCTTATCAGACCTCCAGCGTCCGCTCGCGCAGTTCGACCTCGAAGATTTCGAGATTGTCGCCTGCCTTGATGTCGTTCGTATCTTCCAGAACCACACCGCATTCGAGGCCTGCGCGGACTTCGTCCACATCATCCTTGAAACGTCGCAGCGAGGCGATGGTGGTTGCCGAAACGATGACATCCTCGCGGGTAAGACGCGCGTGGAGACCCTTGCGGATAACCCCGTCGATGACCAGCAGACCGGCTGCCTTGTCCTTCTTGCCCGCAGGGAAGACCTGCTTGACCTCGGCACGACCGACAACGGTTTCGATCCGTTCGGGACCAAGCTCGCCGGCCATCTCCTTGGCGACTTCTTCGGTGAGGTGGTAGATGACGTCGTAATACATCATCCGCACGTTATCGCGCTTCACCAGCTCGCGCGCCTTGGCATTGGGACGCACGTTGAAACCGATGATCGGCGCGTTCGATGCCGCGGCGAGGTTCACATCGGTTTCGGTGATTGCACCCACGCCTGCGTTGAGTACGCGCACCTTGATCTCGTCGGTCGAGATATTGTGCAGCGCGTTGACGATGGCTTCCACCGAACCCTGCACATCGGCCTTCACGACCACCGGCCATTCGATCACGTTCGAGGCGAGGCCTGCGAACATCGTGTCGAAATTGGTGGGCGCGAGCGCGGTGCGCTTTTCGGTCGCCTTTTCCTGACGGTACTGCGCGACTTCGCGGGCACGCTGTTCGTTTTCGACCACGGTGAGCTGATCGCCCGCCGACGGAACGCCGCCGAGGCCGAGCACTTCGACCGGCATCGACGGACCGGCTTCCTTGATCTGCTTGCCCTGATCGTTGACGATCGCGCGCACACGGCCGCTCTGCGTGCCGACGACGAAGGTGTCGCCGCGCTTGAGCGTGCCGCGCGTGATCAGCACGGTTGCGACCGGACCGCGGCCCTTGTCGAGCTGCGCTTCGATCACGGTTGCCTCGGCATCGCGGTCGGGGCGAGCCTTCAGTTCGAGCAGTTCGGCCTGAAGGTTGATCGCTTCGAGCAGCGCATCAAGACCGTCGCCGGTCTTGGCCGAAATCTCCACGTCCTGAACCTCGCCCGACATCTTCTCGACGATCACTTCGTGTTCGAGCAGACGGGTGCGGATGTTGTTCGGATCGGCTTCTGGCTTGTCCATCTTGTTGATCGCAACGATCATCGGGACGCCTGCGGCCTTGGTGTGATTGATGGCCTCAATCGTCTGCGGCATGATGCCGTCGTCGGCTGCGACCACCAGCACCACAATATCGGTGACATTCGCACCGCGCGCACGCATTTCGGTGAAAGCGGCGTGACCCGGCGTATCGAGGAAAGTGATTTTGCTCTTGTCCTTGGTCGTCACCTGATAGCTGCCGATGTGCTGGGTAATGCCGCCGGCTTCACCCTTCACCACATTGGCACCGCGCAGCGCGTCGAGCAGCGAGGTCTTGCCGTGATCGACGTGGCCCATGATGGTGACCACGGGCGGACGCGGCTTCAGCGTTTCTTCGGGATCGTCATCCTCGGTGGCGACGATATCGATGTCCGCGTCGGAAACCTTCTCGATGTTGTGGCCGAACTGTTCGACCAGCAGCTCTGCGGTGTCCTGATCGATGGTCTGGTTGACGGTGACCATCATATCGAGGTTGAACAGCTCCTTCACGAGATCGGCGCCCTTTTCGCCCATACGCTTGGCGAGCTCGCCAACCGTAATGGCCTCGGGCACGACCACGTCGCGGACCTGCTTTTCACGCGGCTTGGAGGAGCCGCCACCCTGCATGCGGCGTTCCTTCTCGCGCGCACGCTTGAGCGCGGCGAGGCTGCGGGCACGACGGCCCTCGTCCTCGTTCAGCGCCTTGGTGACGGTCAGCTTGCCCGAACGGCGCTTGTCCTTGCCGCCGCCCATCTGGTCGGCTGCAGGCTTTTCGTCCTTCTTCTTGGACTTCTTTTCCGGACGCTTGGGCTCGGGCCGGGCGACCGGCGTGAACTTGCGCGCAGCGGGAGCCTTGCTCGTGCTGGCGCCAGCGCCGGAAGCTTCAGGAGCCTCTTCAGCCTTTGTTTCGGCTTCGGCTTCGGCCTTGGCAGCCGCCTCGGCGTCGATCTTGGCCTGCTTTTCGGCTTCTTCGCGGGCCTTGCGGTTGTCTTCTTCGCGCTTTTTCTTGTCCTCGGCGTCGGCCTTGGCCTTTTCCTCTTCACGCTTGCGCGCTTCTTCGGCCAGCTTCAGGCGATCTTCCTCGGCCTCGCGCTGCATGCGCGCGACGCGCTCCTGCGGCGTTTCGTCGGGAACGGCAGGCTTCTTGACCGGCGCAGGCGCAGGCTTTTTGGGCGCTTCCTGCTTGGGAGCAGGCGCGGGTTCGGGAGCCGGCGCTGGCGTCGGCGCGGGCTCGGGCGTCTCACCGGGCTTCAGGAGCTTGCGGCGGCGCTTCACTTCAACCGCAACCTTGTTGGTGCGGCCGTGGCTAAAGGTCTGCTTGACCTCGCCGGCATCGACCGCCCTCTTGAGGCCCAGCGGTTTACGTGCAGGTTTGTTTTCTTCGTCGCTCATCTAGCTCAATCGTCCTTCAAAATTCTTCTGTCGTCGGCGCGCTGCGAGGCGCGCAATCATGCAATTCGTTCTGGGCGCTAATCGGGAGGATCGCTCCCCCCGGCTTTCGAGGCCATGAAACGGCACAGGCGGGTGACCGCCTGCCCTACGCGGCCCGCAGCGCTCTTGGGTGAGCGATGGGAACCAGAAACGCCCAGATGGACGACATTTTCGCGGCCCAATGCCACAGACAGAGCATCGCGGTCCAGTGGCAAGACTGTCCCTCGTGCACCCGACCCTTCATTGTCGGTGCCAACCCGCCATGCCTGGTCGAGCTTTTTGCGCCCGTCCTCGCTCGCGTCGCTGGCATGCAGCAGCAGCGCAATCCGTCCGGTTCGCGCATGCTCCTCGATCTTGGCCGAGCCGAGCACGATGTTTCCACCGCGCAGTTCGAGGCCCAGCCGGTCGGCGAGGCTGCGTTTCAACGCGGCCTCGATCGCCTGCGGCAAATCGTCGCTGTAGGAAAGCGGTATTCCTTCGGGACCGCCTTTGAATGCGCGCATCAATGCCCGCTTCAAATGGCCTTCGGCAATCGCGGTTTCAAGGGCCACGCGATCAGGCGCGATCCACGCGCCGCGTCCGGGTGCCTTGGCCTGCGGATCGGGCAGCACTTCGCCGGTAGGCGAAATGGCCAGCCGGATCGCCTCATCGCGGGCGATGGGCGATCCCGAAAGCACACAGCGCCGCTCGCTCCCCGAAGCCGGGGAGTCCGCAGTGTCAACGATGTCGGACGTCAGGCGCTCATTGGGTGGAGTCCGCATCGGCGGCCTCCTGAGTGTCGGGCGCGGAGACGTCTTCGTCTTCGAACCAGTGCGCACGGGCAGCCATGATGATCTCGTTGCCCTGCTCTTCGCTGAGGCCATATTCGCCCAGCACGCCGCCCTTGTCCTGCTCGCGCTGCGGACGACGCATCGGCGGACCGTCGGCATTGTTCCGGCGGCGCGGTGCTTCGCGCTTCTTGGCGATCAGTTCGTCGGTGGCGAGATCGGCGAGGTCGTCGAGCGTCTTGATGCCCGCCTTGCCCAGCGTCACCAGCATGGCTTCGCTGAGGTGCGGGATTTCGGCCAGCGCATCTTCGACGCCCAGCTCACGGCGGGCTTCGCGATGCGTCGCTTCCTGACGGTCGAGCGCTTCGATGGCGCGGCTCTGCAGTTCTTCGGCGAGTTCTTCGTCGAAGCCTTCAATGCTGGCGAGTTCGGCCATATCGACATAGGCGACTTCCTCGAGCATCGCGAAGCCTTCGGCCACGAGAAGCTGCGAGAGCGTTTCGTCCACGTCGAGCTCTTCTTCGAACATCTTCGAACGCTCGGCGAATTCCTTGGAGCGCTTCTCCGAAGCTTCTTCCTCGGTCATGATGTCGATCTGGTGGCCCGTCAGCTGGCTGGCGAGACGCACGTTCTGGCCGCGGCGACCGATGGCGAGCGAAAGCTGGTCATCGGGGACAACCACTTCGATGCGGCCTTCTTCTTCGTCGAGCACAACGCGGGCAACCGTTGCCGGCTGGAGCGCGTTCACGACGAAGGTCGCGGTGTCTTCCGACCACGGAATGATGTCGATCTTTTCGCCCTGAAGCTCCTGAACGACGGCCTGAACGCGGCTACCCTTCATGCCGACGCAGGCGCCGACGGGGTCGATGCTGGAATCATGCGAGATGACGCCGATCTTTGCGCGCGAGCCGGGATCGCGAGCAGCGGCCTTGATCTCGATAATGCCGTCGTAGATTTCGGGCACTTCCTGCGCGAACAGCTTGCGCATGAAATCGGGCGCAGCGCGCGACAGGAAGATCTGCGGGCCGCGGTTGTTGCGCTCGACCTTGGTGATGAGCGCACGCACGCGCTCACCCACACGGGCGGCTTCACGCGGAATCTGCTGGTCGCGGCGGATCACGCCCTCGGCACGGCCGAGGTTGACGATCACATGGCCNAANTCGACCGACTTGATCACGCCGGTGATGACTTCGCCTGCGCGGTCCTTGAACTCGTCGAACTGGCGCTCGCGCTCGGCATCGCGGACCTTCTGGAAGATCACCTGCTTGGCACTCTGCGCGTCGATCCGGCCG
>PALE01000025.1 GCA_002706445.1 Erythrobacteraceae bacterium | reverse complement strand
GGTCGCGGTGTCGGGGCAGCTTTGCGATTCGATCTCGGCAATCTTGGCGTCGCGCGCCTTGGTCACCGCCTCGCCCGTTAGGCCTGCGAAGGCATTGGTGACGTTGGCTGTGACATCGGTAATGGAGGTGACGACCTCGGCCTGCTGGCCGGGGCACTTCAGTTCCTCTTCCTTGCGCGAGGCGACGAAGCCATCGTTGAGGTAATCGGTCTGATCGTCCGAATTGTCGAACAGGCAGCTGGCGACGCAGTGATGGTTGGTGAGGATCAGCCCCTCGCCCGAGACGAAGCTTGCCGAGCAGCCGCCGGTGAGGCGGACAGCCGAATTGCGCACGTGGTCGAGCCATTCCTGATCAGGCGACCAGCCGAATTTGTCGGCGACCTGCTCTGCGGGGAAGCCGTCGAAGGTCCACATGCCTTCATCGGCTGCGGCAGGAGTGGCGGAAATCGCAGCGGCGAGCGCAACCAGCGAAGGGGCGGCAAAATGGCGGAGGTTCATGGGATTGCTTCTCTTAATGGGCAAAACGATGGCGCTGTGTTGCGCTGCGCACCGTGCAAGTCCAGCAGAAAACTTCGAGGGGGCTTCAGAAGCCCAGCCAGTGGCGGCGGTTGTCGGCTGACAACAGGCATTTCGCCGTCGCCACGACGACGAGTGCGCCTGCAGCGATGCAAGCGTATGCGATGAATGACGATTGCTGTCCGCCGCGGAAATAGATCGCCAGAAGCGCCCAGCAGAAGACGAGCGCATACCACGGATTGCCCTTTGAGCGCGCTACCGCAAGCGCAGCGATGATCCCGCCGATGCCGACCATTGCGGCTGCGGCTTCGGGATAGGCGAAGCCTCCACCCACGCCATGATAGACGAGAGTGGCCGAGATATTGACGATACTGGCCGCGGTCAGCCACGCGGCGAGCGCGCTCAACACGAGCCCAGCAAACCAGCGCTCGCCGTTCGTAAGCGAGGGCTGTGCTGATAGCGCGCGCAGACAGACCAACAGGCCTCCAAGCGATACGAGGATGATGATCGCCGACACGAAGGTGAGGTTGGCGAATTGCGTATAGGTCGCCCACACGCCCTGCGCTGCCAATGCAATCGCAGCAGGCCATGCAATCCGGCCAAGCAGCGCGTTGTCGCGCTGTGCGGGCAGCGCCTGCCACAATGCGAATAGCGCAGACCCCAGAAAAAGCGGCCCCCAGATCGCAAAGGCCCAGCCCGACGGCGTTATCAGCGTTCGCACGCTGTCCGAGCGGTCTCCGATCGGATCACCAAACCCCAATTGCGGCAGAAAAGTCGCACCGATCTGAACAACGACAGCGATGATGACGGCAAGGCGCTGGACCAAGGGGCGGGTAGCGGTGGTGTTCATGAGCTCTGCGTTTTCCAGTCATTGGGCACCACCGCTGTTGCAGCGTGCGCTTGGTATCAGGGGGCCTCATAAGCCGGGTTCTGTCCCGCAACCGGTATGCTCAAGGCACCAGCGCTGCGGTGGCAGCCATTCATCTGGGCGACTTGTTGCCAAGCCGCTCTAGCAGCCAACCCGGACCTCTCGGCGCGAAACACGCCTGCTTCCCGAAGGACGCACGAGGCCCCTATTTGGCCTTGCTCCGGGTGGGGTTTGCCATGCGGGCGCTGTTGCCAGAACCCCGGTGCGCTCTTGCCGCACCCTTTCACCCTTGCCTGTGACCTTCTGGGTCCATCGGCGGTATACTCTCTGTGGCACTTTCCCTGAACGCAGGCCCGAAGGCCCTTGCCCGGCGGGCGTTACCCGCCACCCATGTTTCGTGGAGCCCGGACTTTCCTCGCAGCCAAAGCTGCGCGGCTGCCTCAGCCCCCTGATGCGATCGCCTCTATACGAGCGCTTGGCCGTAGGAAAGCCTAACGAGCGGCACCCCGGTCGCGCTCGAGCAGCAAGTGCCACAGGATCGCGCCCAGTTGCGCATCGGGCTTGCCTTCGATCCGTTCCGGCCGCCAGCGGCGCTCGAAGGCCTCGATCGCCTTTCGCCCCTCGGTGATGTCATAGCCGAAGCGTTCGAGCGCGAGCAGGAAGGCGCCTTCGTTGTGGAACGGATCGGCATGTTCGAACTTGGCGGGCGTGGGCAGGCACAGGCCGTATTCTGCGAGCCGGTCCCACGGGAACAGCTCGCCCGGATCGAGCTTGCGGATGGGCGCGACGTCCGAGTGGCCGACCACGTTCGCGCGCGGGATGTCGTATTGCTTCACGATCCGCGAAACCAGCGGCACCAGCGCCTCGAACTGCGCTTCGGAAAAGCCGCGATAGCCGCCGTTCGCTTCGTCATGGCCGGGGTGGTCGAGCTCGATCCCGATACTGGCCGAATTCACGTCCTTGATTCCGCGCCAGTAGCTTGCGCCCGAATGCCATGCGCGGTGCGCCTCGCTCACCAGCTGGATGACTTCGCCATCCTCGCTGATGAGGTAGTGCGCGCTGACCTCCGCCTCGGGATCGCACAGCCGTTCGAGCGCGCTCTCCACCGGCTTCATCTCGGTGTAGTGCAGCACCAGCATCGAGACCGGCAGCAGCCGTTTGCCGTGGTTGGGCGAAGGGACGACGCGGTGGACGAGCTCGCTCACCTCCATGTCGCGCCATTCTCCCACCGGCTTCTCGCTCACCCGATCATGCCCTCGGGCTCGGGCAGCACCGCGCCCAATACCAGCGCGCCGTCGGAGAGTGCGTATTGCAGCCCGCCGCCCATCTCGCCTGCAAGCAGCGCGATCATATGCGCAGCGGCTGTGCGGCTGGTGATCTCGTCTGCGTCGAGCTCGCCTTGCAGCGCATGGCCGATCACCTCGTCAAAGGCGATCCGTTCGGCGGTCGCGCGCGCTACGATCTCGATATTGCCCTCATGCCGCTCTGCCCCGATGTCGAGCGTCCCGCCGCGCACCAGCGCATCGAGCGCAATCTGCGCGAGGTTGAGCATCACCTTGACCGCAGGCTTGGGCAGGCTCGAGCTGGCAATCGCCCAGTTGAGCTCGACCCGCTTGGCATCCGATGCCAGCGCAGCGATGACCTCTTGCGCTTCCTCGACCGGCACATTGTCGCCAAAGCCGCCGGCGGCGCCGAAGGCAAGACGGAAGAACTTGAGCTTGTCGGTGCTGATTTTGGCGCTCTGTTCGAGCAGCTCGATACAGCGTGCGCGCATCTCTTCGTCGGTTTCGTCGGAGAGCAGCTCCAGCCCGTTCGACAGCGCGCCCACAGGCGAAAGCATGTCGTGGCACAGGCGCGAGCACAGCAGCGCGGCGAGGTCGGTTTGCGAAGTCATCGTAAGGGCTCAATTCCTACAGGATGGAACACTTGGAACACTTGGAACACTGTCCTAGGGGTAAAAAGTGCCCCCGTGAATCCGCTCTTTGCGATTTGCCCACGATAGCGGGCAGAAAGAGGGGATCGGGAGGGCTGCATGGGGCCGCGTTCTAACGGCAGGCGAGCGCGTAGGAAAGCGGGGTGAAACCCGCAATATCGTCGCGCCAGAACGTGACCTGCGGGCGCGCAGCCGAGTCCGCTGTCTCATCCGCGCCATCACCCGTTCCGGCAATCGCCCATATCCTCCCGTCACCGGCCGCCATGGCGCAGTCGGTCGCTGAAGGACGCGCAGGGCCGCAAGGGTGCGAATGAAAGTAACCGAGCACCTGCAGCCCGCCTTCGCGTGCCCCGCGATGCGCGTCGATTAGCGCCTGCGGGTCAATCTCGAAATGCGTTGCGGGATCGGGATGGACATTGGCTGCCGGGTCAAAGCGCGTGATGCGGTTCGCGGTGCCGAGGAGAATGCCGCAGGCTTCGTGCGGGTGGGCACTCTTGCTGGCGGCCTGCAAGGCATCGAGGACTTCGCGGGATATTTCCAAATCCATAGGCGCAGGACTCGCCTCCCAGCGGTGCCGGGTCCAGCTTTTTCTTGAAGTGCAACGGGATTCCCGCTTTCGCATCATCGTTACATGAGCAAGCCCCAAATCCTGTCCGGCACCATCCCCGCCCCTGCCCGCCTCGACAAAGCATTGGCGGAAGCCACCGATCTGTCACGCGCACGTGTTCAGGCGCTGATTGCGGACGGGATGGTGGAGATCGACGGAACCTACGCAGGCTCTCCCAGCAGCAAGGTCGCTGCGGGGGCGAAGTTCCGCATTACCGTGCCCGCCGCCGCCGATGCCGAAGCGCAGCCGCAGGATATTCCGCTCGACATCGCTTACGAGGATGAGCACCTCATCGTCGTCAACAAGCCTGCCGGCATGGTCGTCCATCCAGCCGCCGGAAACCCCGACGGCACGCTGGTCAATGCGCTGCTGCACCACTGTGGCGGGAGTTTGAGCGGTATCGGCGGCGTCGCCCGCCCCGGAATCGTCCACCGGATCGACAAGGATACCTCGGGGCTTCTGGTGGTAGCCAAGTCCGATGCCGCGCACGAGGGGCTCTCCGCACAATTCGCCGCGCACACGGTTCACCGCCGTTATCTGGCGGTCTGCGGCGGCGTCCCCAAGCCCGCCGAAGGCACGATCGACGAACGGCTCGGCCGCAGCGATGCCAACCGAAAGAAAATGGCTGTGCTGGACAATAATTCCTCGCGCGGAAAGCACGCAATAACGCATTACAAGGTGCTCGTTGGCTACGGTTCATCGGCCTTGATCGAATGTCGCCTCGAAACCGGACGCACCCACCAGGTTCGCGTTCACTGTGCGTCAATCGGCCATGCTTTATTAGGAGATCCACTCTATGGAAGAACGCCCAAGTCTTTGAAATCCCTTCTATCTGAATTGGGGTTCGCCCGGCAGGCGCTTCATGCGGCCGAACTGGGCTTTGTTCACCCGATTCTCGCCCGGGAGCTACGCTTTCACGCGGATTTACCGGCAGATATGCAGAGACTAATCGATGAACTTGGTCGTCCTGATCGATGAATTGCGCTGCAAGGAAGGAAAATCTCCCCTATATGTAACCCAGTGACCCGCAAGACCGGATGCCCATCAGGGGTCTGTGTCGATAGAGGTCGACAAAGAAAGGTTGGAAAACGTGAGCAAATCGTCTGCTGTTCCGGCGCTCAGTGGTGAGCAAAGCCTCAATCGCTATCTGTCGGAAATCAAAAAATATCCCGTGCTGACCGCCGAGCAGGAATACATGCTCGCCAAGCGGTATGAAGAGCACGAAGACCCCGAAGCCGCTGCACAACTGGTATCGAGCCACCTGCGTCTCGTCGCGAAGATCGCGATGGGTTACCGCGGTTATGGCCTGCCGGTGTCGGACCTCATCTCCGAAGGCAATGTCGGCTTGATGCAGGGCGTCAAGAAGTTCGAAGCCGATCGCGGCTTCCGCCTCGCCACCTATGCGATGTGGTGGATCAAGGCGTCGATGCAGGAATATATCCTGCGTTCGTGGAGCCTTGTGAAAATGGGCACCACCGCCGCGCAGAAGAAGCTGTTCTTCAACCTGCGCCGGATGAAGAAGAACCTCGATGCCTATGAAGACACCGACCTGCATCCTGATGACGTGACCAAGATCGCTACCGATCTGGGCGTGCCGGAGCAGGAAGTCGTGAACATGAACCGCCGCATGATGATGGGCGGCGACGGCTCGCTCAACACGCCGATGCGTGGCGGCGAAGAAGGTTCGGGCGAATGGCAGGACTGGCTGACCGACGATCGTCCGCTGCAGGACGAAACCGTTGCCGATGCCGAGGAAAAGGAAGTGCGTCACGAAATGCTGGTTGAAGCGATGCAGTCGCTCAACGAGCGTGAGCAGCACATCCTGACCGAACGCCGTCTCACTGAAAAGCCGCAGACGCTCGAAGAGCTGTCGCAGGTTTATGATGTGAGCCGCGAGCGTATCCGCCAGATCGAAGTGCGCGCTTTCGAAAAGCTGCAAAAGGCAATGCAGCGGATCGCCAGCGAAAAGCTGCTTGCCGGCGTCGCATAAAGCTTTCTTAGATTGAGAATTAAAAGGGGCCGCGAGCGCAAGCTTCCGGCCCCTTTCCTGTATGGGTCTTTGTTCGAGGACGTCAGCGCCGCAAGCGGCAGAAATCGTCAGCCATCGCGGTGTCGAGCACGCCGCGATATTCTTCGCTACGCGCATCGCCCTCGCGCACCAGCCCGAAATGCGGGTCTGCAATCTGCCCCATCGGCACCAGCGCGACCGGACACGAAACGGGCACCAGTTGCGAACCATTGCCGACTTGCAAAGTCGTCAGCAGGCCGAACATGCGCTGCTCGCGGGTTGCGCGGCCAAGCATGATCATGCGGTACTGCCCCGCCTCGCTGGTCATCAAATAGGTGTGGCCCGAGAGGTGCGGCATCGAGACGAAGCCCGCCTGCTCGAAGGTCGCGTCCACGCGGTCGCTTTCGGCGAAGACGAGATGACCCTTGGCGGCGCTCCAGCGGATCTCGGTGCGATAGGCATAGACCGAGCCTTCCTCTCCAAAGCTGGCGCGCAGGGTGAGGTAGTCGCCTTCGATCCACTGCACAGCAGGGCGCGCGTAGGAGCCCATTTCGGGGGGAGCCAGGGCGGGGCCGGTCGCTTCTGGCGGAGCCTCGTCGCGTAAGGATGCGCCGAGCGCTTCTTCAAGCCGCACCACGGTTGCCAGCGTAAACCGCCGTCTGCCCGATAGCGCCTTTTCCAGCGTCGAGACCGACACCCGCGCACTCTCGGCCAGCCGCGCGCGCGACAGGCGCTGGCGGGCGATCTCCTCGCGCAGCCTGAAGGCCACCTCCGCATCGTCAAAATCGCTCATCAGCCCCTGATACCCCATTCTTTCCTCCCTTGTCTCGCATCCGGCCCGCACAGCCCCACACAAATCCGCACATTTTCGCCGTCAGCGGGCGATCTGTCCGTTTCGGCGGCAGAGACCGGCCAAAGCTGCCCGTGGCCCGCCGCCTCAATTCGTCGCACATGAAATACAATTCGCCGATGAATGGGGGCTTACATGAGACGAATGACGCTGTTTTTGGATCGGGACTCGCTCACGGTCATGCTCATATTGGGAGTGGTGGGGATGCTGGCGCTGGTCGCCTCGGCCTTCGGCGCGCCCGCCACTGCAAACGTGTCCCCGCGTGCAGCCGACGAGGCGATCGCCGCGATGGAAGCGGGCGGCGGAACGGCTCCCCGCGGCTCGGCGCAGTCCGAAGGCGGCCTCGTGCTGCGCCCTGCGGCGAGCGGCGGTGTGGCGACCGAGATCCCCGCCATGCGGCTGGGCACCGATATCGTCGCCAATGTCTCCGGTCAGACCGCGCGAGTGACGGTGACGCAGGCCTTCCGCAACACGTCGGACCAGTGGATGGAGGCGACCTATCTCTACCCGCTGCCCGAGGACGGCGCGGTCGATACGCTCAAAATGGTGGTCGGCGACCGCATCTTCGACGGCAAGATCAAGCCGCGCGAGGAAGCGCGCGAGATGTATGAAGAGGCGCTCGAGAACGGCCAGAAGGCAGGGCTGGTCGAACAGCACCGCCCCAATATGTTCCAGAACTCGATCGCCAATATCGGCCCCGGTGAAACGGTGCTGGTGCAGATCGAGTTCCAGGCGCCCATCCGGCAGGTCGCGGGCGATTACTCGCTGCGGATGCCGCTGGTGGTGGGGCCGCGCTATCTTGCTGGCGGCGAAGGAGCTGGCGGGACGATGACCCGCGCAGCTGCTCTCGCAGGCGCGGACGATCTGGTCGCGCCCACCGCTGACCCCGAAATGGTGGCGCGGGTCGGCGGCGGGCTCAATCCGGTGTCGATCACCGTAAACCTCGACCCCGGCTTCACTGCCGAGGCGATCTCCAGCCCCTATCACCGCGTCAACGTAGCAGGCTCTGGCGAAAAGCGCACGATCACGCTGGCTGACGGCGCAGTTCCTGCCAACCGCGACTTCGAACTGCGCTGGAGCGCGGCGGGTGATGCTCCGGCACTCGGCCTGTTCAAACAGCGCAACGGCGAGCTCGACTATGTCATGGCGACGGTCACGCCGCCCTCGGTCGAACGGTCGCGTCCGGTCCCTCCGCGCGAGATGATCTTCGTGATCGACAATTCGGGTTCGATGGCTGGCGAGAGCATGCCGGCGGCCAAGCGCAGCCTGCTTTACGCGCTCGGCACTTTGCGCCCGCAGGACCGCTTCAACATCATCCGCTTCGACGACACGATGACGGTGCTGTTCGGCAGCGCGGTTGCGGCCAGCACGCGCAATCTGGACGAGGCCAGGCGCTTCACCAATTCGCTCGATGCCAATGGCGGGACCGAAATGCTGCCCGCGCTCGAAGCCGCGCTGCGCGACACTTCGGGTGACGAGCGCGTGCGGCAGGTCATCTTCCTCACCGACGGCTCGCTTTCGAACGAGGCGGAGATGATGGAGGAAATCCAGCGCAATCGCGGCAAGAGCCGTGTGTTCATGGTCGGCATCGGCTCTGCGCCCAACAACTTCCTGATGCGTCGTATGGCCGAGGCGGGGCGCGGAACCTTCACCAATGTCGGCATGGGAGACGAGGCAGAAAGCCAGATGCAGCGCCTGCTCGACCGGCTTGCACAGCCGGTGGCGACCAATCTCACCGCGAGCGTCGAGGGCGGCAATATCGACTTCGCCCCGCGCGATCTGCCCGACCTTTATGCGGGCGAGCCGCTGGTGCTGCTTGGCCGCACGCGTCACCTTGCAGGCACGCTCACGGTCAGCGGTCTGATCGACGGGCAGCGCTGGTCGCAGCAGGTCGATCTCACCCAGGCCACCGCCAGCGATGTCGTCGCCAAGCTGTGGGCATCGCGCCGCATCGCGGAGGTCGAGGCCGAGCGTTACTCGGGCCAGATGGACTATGAGCGTGCGGACAAGTCGATCGAGGAACTGGGCATGGCCTTCCACCTCGTCACCAGCCGCACCAGCCTGATCGCTATCGACGAAACCCCCTCGCGGCCTGACGGCGCGCCGCTGAAGCGCGAGGAACTGCCGCTGCTGCTGCCTGCTGGCTGGGATTTCGATCACCTGTTCGGCGGTCACAGCGCGAGCGAAGCCGACTGGGCAGCGCTGCGCGATGCCATGGCGGACGAGGAAGAGCGGCGCGAGCAGCTCAACCTGCCGCAAGGCTCCACGAACTACCTCCTCACCCTCGCGCTGGGCCTCACCCTCCTCCTGTCGGGTGCCGCCGGAGCTGCGTGGTGGAGGCGGCGGGAACGGTCGGTGCAGGGCCCCGCTCTGCCAAGCCTCCAGCGGCAGCTCGCCTGATGCTGGCCGTTTCCGCCAAGCCCTTGAGCGAAGGGCGCGCATCGAAAGGAGGTTTCCTGCGCGCTCTTCCGCTTGTGATGATCGCGGCGCTGCTGGTGGGCGGCGCCGCGATCACCGCAAAGGCGCTCTACCTTCCGGTGAAGGCCGAGGTCGCGCAGGTGCTGCTCGCGCGCGCTTTCGACCAGAGCCTTGAACAAGGCACGCCGGTCCGCCCATGGAGCTGGGCCGACACCGCGCCGGTTTCGCGAGTGCGGGTCGACCGGCTCGGCGTTTCGGAGATCGTGCTCTCGGGCGGATCGGGCGAGGCGATGGCTTTCGGGCCTACCGAAGTGCTCGACGACCGCGCACGGGGCGTCACCATACTCGCCGCCCACCGCGACACGCATTTCGAATTCGTGCGCGATCTGAAGGCTGGCGACACTATCTCGCTCGACCGCATCGACGGGACCAGCGTCACCTATCGCGTGCGCGGGTTCGAGACTGTGCGTTTCGACGAATTTACCTACCCCGCGCATGGCGGTTCAGGCTTGCTTGCGCTCACCACCTGCTGGCCCTTTGGCAGTCAGGTCTCCGGCCCGATGCGAAGGGTCGCATGGGCAGAAAAGCTGGGCTGAGTTACTCCGACGCGGGAGCCAGATCGAGCACTGCGGCGATCATCGCACGCGTGCCCAGCGTCACGCTTTCACGCGGCGCGATCTTGAACAGCGGCGAGTGATGGCTCGGCACCGCAGGGCCGCCGTTCGCGGCCGCTTCGAAATCTTCGGGAGGCGTGCCGCCGACGCCGAAATAATATCCCGGAACGCCCAGATCCTCGGTGACGAAGAAAGCAAAGTCCTCTGCCCCCATGCCCTGCTGGCTGAACGGCACGAAGGCGTCTGCACCCAGATCGCGCTGCATCACGCCGTTGAGGCGGGTGGCGAGTTCGGGATTGTTGTAGGTGACAGGCGTGCCCTCGCTCACTTTGACCACGACAGGCATATCGTCGGGCAGGCCGTGCGCCTTGCCGATGCCGACAGCGATGCGCTCGATTGCGGCGAGCAGTTGCGCGCGCACATCTTCGTCATTGGCACGCACGGTCAGTTGCAGATCGGCGCGGTCGGAAATGATGTTGTGCTTCGATCCCGAATGGAACGATCCCACGGTGATGACCGCAGGCGACAGCGGCATGACTTCACGGCTGACGATGGATTGCAGCGCGGTGACGATCTGCGAGCCGATGTAAACCGGATCGCGTCCCGTGTGCGGGCTGGCACCGTGGGCGCCGATGCCGGGGATGGTGATGTCGACCGAATCCGCGCTCGAATACTGGATGCCGGTTGCCGCCGAGACGACGCCGGTCGGCAGTGTCGAGGTAACGTGGAAGGCAAGCGCATAGTCGGGCTTGCCGAAACGGTCATAGAGCCCATCCTCGATCATCGCCTTCGCCCCGCCAACCCGCTCCTCGGCGGGCTGGACGACGAACATGATCGTGCCCGACCAGTGATCCTTCATCGCCATCAACTGGCGCGCGGTTCCGACCATGGAGGTGATGTGCACATCATGGCCGCAGGCGTGCATGACCGGATATTCCACCCCGTCCTGCCCGATCTGCGTCGCGGTCGAGGCGTAGTCGAGACCCGTCTTTTCAGGAACAGGCAACCCGTCCATGTCGGCGCGCAGCAGGATCAGCGGGCCCTCGCCATTGCGCAAGGTGCCGACCACACCGGTTCCGCCGACGCCTTCGGTCACTTCGAGCCCTGCCTCGCGCAGCTCCATCGCCATGCGCGCGGCCGTCTCGTTTTCGAGGAAGGAAAGCTCGGGGTTCTGGTGAAAGTGGACGAACAGCGGGGCGAGATAGCCGTCATATTCCGCCTCTACCGCAGCCGCGATCGCGGCGTGATCTATGTCGTGGTCTTCAGCCGTCGCGGCGTCCGGAAGGCCGACAAGGACCAGTGCCATGGCTGTGGCGGTGTTGCGGATGAGCCCCATGAAATTTCCCCTCTTATGGATTTGACAGAGGACTAGGCTATCGCTGCGGGCGTGTGAAGATGCGAGACACGGAAGTGTTTGCAGGCATGGCCCGACCTGCGTAATTCGTGCCCATGGCCCGTTCGATCCCGTTTCGCATCGCCCGCTTTTTCGCCAAGCTATTCCTGTGGTTCGTGGGGTTGAGCCTGCTGCTGGTGATCGCTTTCAAATGGCTTCCCGTGCCCGTCACAGCAACCATGCTGATGGACGAAAACGGCATTACCAAGGATTGGGAAAGCCTCGACAATATCGACCCCAATCTGGTCGCCGCCGTGATCGCGGCGGAAGATTCGAAGTTTTGCGAACATTGGGGCTTCGATCAGGAAGCGATCGAACAGGCAATGAAGGAAAATGCCGAGGGTGGTCGGATACGCGGCGGCTCGACCATTTCGCAGCAGACCGCCAAGAACGTGTTTCTGTGGCAGGGCGGCGGCTATTTCCGCAAAGGGCTGGAGGCCTATTTCACCTTCTGGATCGAAGCGGTGTGGGGCAAGCGCCGGATCATGGAGGTCTATCTCAACGTCGCGGAAACGGGAATCGGAACCTATGGCGCAGAGGCCGGATCGCAGCGTTATTTCCAGCACTCCGCCGCGCAGTTGTCTCCCGATGAAGCCAGCCGCATGGCGGTGGCCCTGCCCCAACCCAAAAAGCGTTCGGTCGTGAACCCCGGCGGCTGGCTGGCACGCCATGGCAACAGTGTCGAGCGCCGCATCGCCGTGGTGAAGAACGACGGCCTCGCCGCCTGCGTTTACGAATAAGCTTCGCGAGCAGCCGTAAAACACGTGAGCGTTCAATCGTTTGCGTGCGCGCCGCAATGTCTATACGTTACAACATAACAGATATGGTATATCGGGCGAGTGACAGTATATCATACTGATTTATAAGGGTTTTCTTGACAGGGGCTCAATCCGGCCTAGATCGGACAGCCAGGGACCGGGGCAATCCGGCCTTCAATCGAGGGGCATAAATGGGCCACGGGCACGCACATCACGGCCACGATCATGGGCATGGACATGACCATGGCCATGCGGGCCATAGCCACGCGCCCAAGGATTTCGGCAGCGCCTTCATCCTCGCGATTATCCTCAACAGCGGCTTTGTCGTGGTCGAGGCGGCTTTCGGCTTTGCCTATGGCTCGATGGCGCTGGTGGCGGATGCGGGTCACAATCTGTCCGACGTGCTCGCGCTGCTGCTCGCATGGGGTGCGAGCGTCGCGGCCAAGCGCGCGCCGTCCGAACGCTTCACCTACGGCTTCAAAAGCTCGACCATCCTTGCCGCAATAGCCAATGCGGTGCTGCTGGTGGTCGCCATCGGCGCGATCCTGTTCGAAACCGCTCACCGCGCGTTCCAGCCCTATGAGCCGCAAGGCATGATTATGGCGATTGTCGCAGGCATCGGCATCCTCATCAACGCCGGAACCGCCATGCTATTCCTGCGTGGACAGGAGGACCTCAACATTCGCGGTGCCTATCTCCACATGGCCGCCGATGCGCTGGTTTCGGCAGGTGTGGTGGTTGCCGGACTGGCAATCTACTTCAGCGGATTGTGGTGGATCGACCCTGTCGTCTCCATCGCGATTGTCGCCATGATCGCGTGGGGCACATGGGGCCTCGCCAAGGACAGCCTCAAGCTTGGCATGCTTGCAGTTCCTGCAAGGATTGACGCGGGCGAAGTGCGTGCGCATCTAGGGTCTCTGGAAGGGGTGAGAGACGTGCACGATCTGCATATCTGGCCAATATCGACGACCGAGACCGCGCTCACCGCGCATCTCGTCATGCCCGGCACCGACGCCTTCCTCGCACAAGTTTCCGACAGTCTGCGCACGCGCTTCGGCATCGGCCACACGACCATTCAGGTCGAAGCCGAACCTTGCGAGCAGTGCTGTTGATGTCAGACGCCAACGCTGACACGGCTTCGGTTGCACGCGAACGCCTGCGCGCCGCCATGATGCGGCTCGCGGGCGGCGATCGCGCGGCACTCGAAGAAATATACAAAGCCACACGTGTGAAGCTATTTGGCATCTGCCTGCGTATCTTGGGTGACAGAAAGGAAGCCGAGGACGCCTTGCAGGACGTCTATATCAATCTTTGGCAACGCGCCGACCGTTACGACCCCACGCGGGCGAGCCCTATCTCGTGGCTGGCGACCTTTGCGCGTAACCGCGCGATTGACCGTCTGCGCACGGGCAAGGTGCGCGGCGGTGCAGTCCCGGTAGAAGAAGCCGCACCGCTTCCCGACGAAGCGCCGCTCGCCGATGCGCTGCTTATCGATGCGGAGAACAACGCGCAGATCCATACCTGCCTCGGCGCGCTCGACGGGCGCACGCAGACGCATATTCGCAGCGCGTTCTTCGACGGCTTTACCTATGCCGAGCTGGCCGATCGCGCCGATGTGCCGCTGGGGACGATGAAGAGCTGGATCCGCCGCGGCCTGCAAAAGCTGCGCAGCTGTCTGGAGGCCAACGCATGAGCGTCGACGAAGACAGCCGCCGCGAAGACGCGCTGATCGCGGGCGAATATGCGCTCGGCCTGCTCGAAGGCGAGGAACTGCTCGCCGTGCGCGGGCGGGTTGCCAACGAACCCGCCTTCGCCGCGCAGGTCGCGTGGTGGGAGAAAGAGCTCGCCAATCTCGCTGACGGTTTTGCTGGAGCGGAACCGGGCGCACACGTGTGGGAGCGTATCGCTGCCGAGATCGGCACTAGCGAAGCGCCGCCGAGTGCCGATGTGGTCGACCTCACCCCGCGCCTGCGCCGCTGGCAGTGGACCGCCGCGCTGACTTCCGCCGCAGCAGCCGTGCTCGCCGCGATCATGATCTTCGGTCCTTCGACGACCGCGCCGACACCTGCCGCCACCGACACGCCGCAAATAGCCGCTGCCGAGCCGCTCTATGCGCAGGTGCCGATTGGCGACACGGGTCTGCGGCTCGACGTGACCTATGTTCCCAAGAGCGAGACGATGGTGATCGCAGCCATCGGCCTCACGCCTGACGGCATCCACGATCACGAGCTGTGGCTGGTCCCTGCCGACGGCAGTCCGCTGCAATCGCTCGGCGTGGTAGATCCCGGCGCGGTGCACTCCATGCCCCTGCCCAAGGAAATCGCCCGCAATCTGGGTGACGGTGTCGGCCTCTTGCTCACCGTCGAACCGCTCGGCGGCAAACCCGAGGGCGAAGACGCCGGTCCCGTGGTAGCCGAGGGCACCTTCGCTCAGGTCTGAGCGCGCGGGTCGCCCAGCGCAGCGGCCTTTTTCAAAAAATTCTGGCAAATCTGCATCCGCTCCAAAGCGCGGTGCGTAGTTCTCCATGCAAGACTGGGAGGGCTTGCAGACAATGGAGTATCCAATGACTTTGACCCGCAAGAGCTTTCGCACCGCCCTCACCCTCTCGGCAGCGGCACTGGCGCTCACCGTGGCCACCGCCACTCCGGCCAGCGCAGATCACCATATGACGCATAGCGAAGAGGTGTCGATGGTCGGCGGCGCGGAGATGTATCCGGCCAA
This sequence comes from Erythrobacteraceae bacterium, assembly GCA_002706445.1. Taxonomy (GTDB): domain Bacteria; phylum Pseudomonadota; class Alphaproteobacteria; order Sphingomonadales; family Sphingomonadaceae; genus Erythrobacter. Next base: position 9,645 of record PALE01000025.1, on the reverse strand, counting down.
GAACATCGTCGAAAACGCTGTCAACTCGCCGATCCACACCACGCTCGTCGCCGCCGTGCAGGCCGCAGGGCTGGTCGAAACGCTCGCGAGCCCCGGCCCCTTTACGGTCTTTGCTCCGACCAATGATGCGTTTGCAAAACTGCCGGCAGGCACGGTGGACACGCTGCTCAAGCCCGAGAACAAGGATACGCTGGTGGCGGTGCTGACCTATCACGTCGTCCCCGGACGCGTATCGGCGGCCGAGCTGATCGGCATGATCGAGCAGGGCGGCGGCAAGGCCGAGCTGACCACGGTGGCCGGCGGCAAGCTGACCGCGCGCGTCGTCGGTGGCAAGGTTGTGCTGACCGATGCCGCTAGCGGAACCGCTACCGTCACCCAGACCGACGTTTTCCAGTCGAACGGCGTGATCCACGTTACGGACAGCGTCTCGCTGCCCGGCTGATCGCACGCCTTGAGTTAGCGTCGCCTTCGACCAACCCCCCTCCCGCATTTGGGGGCGACGCTTGTCCCGGCCCCGTCCGGCTGTCCTCCACAGCCGGGCGGGGTTTGGATTTTTGTAGTTCCGCACGCCATTCGGCGTGCGAAATCCTCGCTCACACGCCCTTCGGGCGCGTCGCTGCGGGCGGGCGGTTGCCCTTGCGGCGGCTGCGCCGCCGATCAGTTTTCTCAGGAGAGCGCGAACTCCACCGCGGCGAGAGCGTGAATCTCGGTGGTGTCGAAGACCGGAACATCACTGTCCGCCTGATTGATCAGAAGGCCGATCTCGGTGCAGCCGAGGATCACGCCCTGCGCACCCTGTGCGACCAGTCGCGCAATGATTTCGCGATAGGCTTCGCGCGACTGTTCGAGGATTTGGCCGCTGATCAGTTCTTCATAGATCACACGGTGGATTTCTGCGCGATCGTCGGCTTCGGGCACGATCACATCGAGGCCGTGATGCTCTTCAAGCCGCTCGCGGTAGAACGGCTGTTCCATCGTGAACGCCGTGCCGAGCAGCGCAACGCGGGTGATCCCTTCGGCACAGACGGCATCGGCGGTGGCATCAGCAATATGGATCAGCGGCAGATCGCACGAGGCCTCCACGTCATCGGCGAGCTTGTGCATGGTGTTGGTGGCGATCAGCACGCAATCCGCCCCGCCCGCTTCGAGCGCCTGCGCGCTGTCAGCCATGATTTCGGCCAGTTCGTCCCACTCGCCCGCCTTCTGCAAAGCGGCGAGCGGCGCGAAGTCGAGGCTGTGCATCAGGATTTTCGCACTGTGCATCGGCCCTATCCGGTCACGCACCGCGCGGTTGATGATGGTGTAGTATTGGACCGAGCTTTCCCAGCTCATCCCGCCGATGATGCCGATTGTTTTCATGCGTCCCGGTACAATGCCTCGGCGCGAATGCCCATCCCGTCTGCGTCCAGTTCAATGCATTCAAGCACAAGTTTGTCGCGGCCCACGCTGCGGTAGTGGATTGCAATTGCGCCGACGCCGCAATGGACACCAATCAGTTCGAAATGAATCGGGGGCGTCGCGGCTAGGCCGGCGGTCCAATAGGGCCGCACTGCGTCCTTGCCGCGCAGGCAGCCGTCTGCAGCAAACCCACGCTCGGCAATCAGCGGCGAGCGCATTTCGAAGTCGTCACTGTAGTGCGAGAGGATGCGTTCTATGTCACCCGAGTTCCACGCGGCAACCCATTCCTGGGCGAACCGCTCGGCGTGTTCGGGTGAGATGACCGCTGGCAAACGCGGGGAGAGGCTGGCTTACGCCGCCTCTTCCTTCGCCTCATCGCCGCCGTGAACGCGGATAGGGTCTTTCTTGCCCGCCACGACGTCCTCGTCGATCACGATCTCGCTGACGCCTTCCATGTCGGGCAGGTCGAACATCGTGTCGAGCAGGATGCCTTCGACAATCGAGCGCAGGCCGCGCGCGCCGGTTTTGCGCAGAATCGCGCGTTCGGCGATGGCCTTGAGAGCCTCGTCAGTGAAGGTCAGTTCGACATCTTCGAGTTCGAACAGCTTGCGATATTGCTTCACCAGCGCGTTTTTCGGCTCCTGCAGGATCGTCACCAGCGCATCGACGTCGAGGTCGTGCAAGGTTGCGATCACCGGCAGACGGCCGACGAATTCGGGGATGAGGCCGAACTTGAGCAGATCCTCAGGCTCGCTCTTTTCGAGCAGCTCGCCCACCTTGCGCTTGTCCGGGTCGGCGACGTGTGCGCCGAAGCCGATCGAACGCTTTTGCAGGCGGTCGGCAATGATCTTGTCGAGACCTGCGAACGCGCCGCCGCAGATGAACAGGATGTTGGTGGTGTCGACCTGCAGGAATTCCTGCTGCGGATGCTTGCGGCCACCCTGCGGCGGAACGCTCGCGGTGGTGCCTTCCATCAGCTTGAGCAGCGCCTGCTGAACGCCCTCACCCGACACGTCGCGCGTGATCGAGGGGTTTTCGGCCTTGCGCGTGATCTTGTCGATTTCGTCGATATAGACGATGCCGTGCTGCGCCTTTTCGACGTTGTAGTCGGAGGCCTGCAGCAGTTTGAGGATGATGTTCTCGACATCTTCACCGACATAACCGGCTTCGGTCAGTGTGGTGGCATCGGCCATGGTGAAGGGTACGTCGAAAGTGCGCGCCAGCGTCTGTGCGAGCAGCGTCTTACCCGTGCCGGTCGGACCGACCAGCAGGATGTTCGACTTTGCCAGTTCCACACCGTCGGCTTTGCCCGAGTGCTTCAGACGCTTGTAGTGGTTGTGCACCGCGACCGAGAGATTGCGCTTGGCCGAGTTCTGGCCGATCACGTAATCGTTCAGCGTCTCGAAGATTTCACGCGGGGTAGGAACCTCGCCTTCCTTCTTGCCCGCGATCCCGGCCTTGGTTTCTTCGCGGATGATGTCGTTGCACAGCTCGACGCATTCATCGCAGATGAACACGGTGGGGCCGGCGATAAGCTTGCGCACTTCGTGCTGCGACTTCCCGCAGAAGCTGCAATACAGGGTGCTTTTGCTGTCAGATCCGCTCAACTTCGTCATTCCTATCTATCCTCGAATCCCCGCTTGAAGACGCAAAAGTCTGCGGAGGGGATTCGGTGAGTTTATCTCGGCACACGCACGAATCAATCCACGAGCGCCGAATTTCGCTCCGGAAACGTGGTTTTACGGCACCACTGGTGCATATGCGATTAAAGAGCCTTGGGTACGTCCCACACTGGGGCGCAACAGCTGCAACCGTTAACCGGTTACTCCGGCGCGCCGCCCGAGCCCTTGTCATCGTCGCCTTCGTCGCCGCTTTCGGGACGGGTTTCGAAGACCTTGTCCACCAGACCGAAGTTCTTGGCTTCATCGGCTTCGAGGAAGGTGTCGCGGTCCATCGCCTTTTCGATCTCTTCGAGGCTCTTGCCCGTGTATTTCACATAGAGATCGTTCATGCGCGATTTGATGCGCAGGATTTCCTTGGCCTGGATTTCGATGTCCGACGCCATACCGCGCGCACCGCCCGAAGGCTGGTGGATCATGATCCGCGCATTGGGAAGCGCCACGCGCATGCCCGGTTCACCTGCGGCCAGCAGGAAGCTGCCCATCGACGCGGCCTGACCGATGCAAACAGTCGAAACGCGCGGCTTGATGTACTGCATGGTGTCATGGATCGCCATGCCAGCCGTCACCACGCCGCCAGGCGAGTTGATATACATGCTGATCGGCTTCGAAGGGTTTTCGCTTTCGAGAAACAGCAGCTGCGCCACGATCAGCGAAGCCATCGTATCCTCGACCTGCCCCGTCACGAAGACGATACGCTCGCGCAGCAGGCGCGAGAAAATGTCGAAGGCACGTTCGCCGCGGCTCGACTGTTCGACCACGGTGGGAACCAGTGCGCCGGTGACCGGATCATGGGTAAACTGACCCTGAGAGCCGAAGGTTTCGCCGGTGGTGCGCAGCAGGTCGATCATTGTGAGCATTTCCTCATAGAACAGGTTTGAAGGCTTATGTCGGGCACTGCCCGCAAATGTTCAAGGGGGGATAGGTCCATATCCCTTACGCAATGGTTTCGCGCCCGTGCGCGGCGCCCTTCCATGTCGTTCATCGCCGCCACGATGACACTTGTCGACGCGGCACTTCATCTGCCTGCCAAGGCGCACAGCCGGTCGAAAGCGGCTCTCCTTTCAGGCCTCCCGAGCGCATGTAACCATGCAATATCGGGAGTGAGAGGGACATAGCTTGAAAGCTTATCGGACGCTGATGCCGAGCGCGATTGCGCTCGCCGCTTTTCTGTATGCGCAGGGACTTTCGGCGCAGGACGGGCCGGATGCGGAGCTCGATACGGGCACGCACGAGGGCTCTGTCCTCACCGCAGGCGGAGCGCAGGGACAGATCTATACGCCTGCCGATTTCGCACAATTCGCGCCGCGCAATGCGCTCGACATGGTCGCCCGCGTCCCCGGCTTTACCATCAGCGACGGCAATCAGGGCCAGCGCGGTCTGGGACAGGCGAACCAGAACGTCATCGTCAATGGCGAGCGGTTCTCCTCCAAGAGCGAAAGCCTGCGCGACCAGCTGAGCCGCATCCCTGCGGCCGATGTGGTGCGGATCGAGATCGTCGACGGCAATGCGCTCGACATCCCCGGCCTGTCGGGTCAGGTCGCCAATGTCGTTTACACCGCAAGCGAAACCTCGGGCCAGTTCACATGGCGCAGCGGCTTTCGCGCGCACAATACCGAAGCCCAGCTGTATGGCGGCGAAGTCTCTATCGCGGGACGCACGGGCGCGCTCAATTACACGGTCGCGCTGTCGAACAACAACGACCGCTTCGGCTATGACGGCACCACGCTGATCACCGCAGGCGACGGCACGCTGATCGAAGAGCAGCAGATCAAGCTGTCGGGCAAATTCGATAATCCCACCCTTTCGAGCACATTGTCCTACGATTTCGGCGGCGGGACGGTGGGCAATCTCAATCTGAGCTATGGCCGCGACTACTTTCAACGCCGCGAGCCGGAAACCGCGGTGACCCCCGCCGGACTGGTGCGCGACCGCAGCGTCCTGGTGAAAGAAGACGGGCCGGAATACGAGATCGGCGCGGATATCGAATTCCCGCTCGGCTCCGGCAAGCTGAAGCTGATCGGGCTCGAACGCTTCGAACGCGACGTTTTTAGCAGCACGGTGATCGACCGCTTCAGCGACGGCTCCGACCCCAGCGGTTTCCAGTTCGAGCAGGTCAATGAAATCGGCGAACGCATCGGACGCGCCGAATATGGCTGGAACATGTGGGGCGTCGATTGGCAGATTTCGGGCGAAGGCGCCTTCAACCGTTTGAACCGTGCCTCGCGCCTGTTCGAATTGCTGCCCGACGAAAGTTTCGACGAACTCGATTTCCCAGCCGGCAATGGCGGCGTGACCGAGGACCGCTACGAGGCGCTGCTCAGCGCGACCACGCAGCTGTCCCCCAAGATTTCGCTGCAAGTCACCGCAGGCGGCGAATATTCGAAGATCGAGCAGACCGGCTCGGCGGCCAATTCGCGCACGTTCCAACGGCCCAAGGGTTCGGTGACGCTGGGGTGGAAGCCTGCCAGCGACTTCGACGCCTCGCTGCTGGTGCGCCGCCGTGTGGGGCAGCTGTCCTTCGGCGACTTCCTTGCCAGCGTCGATCTCAACGACGACAACCAGAACGGCGGCAACAATTCGCTTCAGCCCGACCAGAGCTGGGACATCGAGCTTGAAATGAACAAGGCGTTCGGCGCGCTGGGTTCGGTCAAGCTGGAGGTGCGGCAAGCCTACTTCGAGGATTTCGTCGACTTCTTCCCGCTGCCGGGTGGCGGCGAGGCGCGTGGCAATATTGGCAGCGCGGAGCGCACACATGTGGAAGTCAACGCGACGATCAACGGCGATCCCTTCGGCGCGAAGGGCACGCGACTGGAACTGCAGGCGATCAAGCGCTGGATGAGCATCACCGACCCCTTCACCGGTGAGGACCGCCCGTTCTCGCAGGATCTCAACGGCCTTTTCAGCATGGACTTCCGCCATGATGTTCCGGGCAGCAACTGGGCCTGGGGCGGCGGGCTCTACCATCAGGATAACGCCCCCTATTCGCGCCGCAGCGAATTCGGGATCGGCGAAGAAGGCCCGTTCTTCGGCAATGTCTTTGTCGAGCACAAGGATGTCTTCGGCATGACGGCGCGCGCGCAATGGGGCAATGTTCCCGGCGCTCGCAACACCTTCGAACGCACCGTTTTCGACGGCGACCGTCCCAATGCCCCGATCCTTTTTATCGAGGAAAGCGACCGCCGCATCGGCCCGATCTTCCGCTTCCAGCTGAGCGGGAATTTCTAAACGCCCTTGCGCTTTCGCCCGCTTCGGGCGAGCAATGGCGCATGAAGAACAGGGACACCGCGTCGCTCGCCCTCCCCACACTTGCAGGGATGGCCTTTCTCCTCACCACCAGCGCATTGTCCGCGCAGGACAATCAGGCAGACGATGTGCACCAGATGCACTCGACCTTTGCCGAGACCATGGCGGTGACCGATTATATCCTGCGCATCCAGGCGCTCGACGACAACGGGCCGGAGCTGAACGCGGTGATCGACTACAATGTCGAAGCGCCGGTCGAAGCGCGGCGGCTGGCCTCCACCGGCATTTTGCGCGGGCGCAGCGTGCTGGTGAAGGACAATATCGAGACAAGCGAATTTCCTACCACCGCGGGCAGTCTTGCGCTCGCCCGGAACCGCACCGGACGCGACGCACCACTTATCGCCTATCTGCGCGAAGCGGGCGGCGTGGTTCTGGGCAAGACCAATCTCAGCGAATGGGCCAACATCCGCAGCGAGAATTCCACCAGCGGGTGGAGCGCGGTCGAAGGGCTCACGCGCAACCCGCATGCGATCGATCGCAACACTTGCGGTTCGTCCAGCGGGAGCGGTGCGGCGGTGGCAGCGGATTTCACATGGGCGGCCATAGGCACCGAGACGAACGGTTCGATCACCTGCCCCGCCTCGATCAACGGCATCGTTGGTTTCAAGCCGAGCGTGGGGCTGGTCAGCCGCACGCATGTGGTGCCGATTTCGAGCACACAGGACACCGCCGGACCGATGGCAAAGACTGTGTGGGACGCAGCGTTGCTGCTTTCCGCAATCGCGGGCGAAGACGAAGCCGACAGCGCCACCTTGGGCGTGCCGCGTGTGGCCGATTACACCGAGGGGCTCGAATCCTACTCGCTCGAAGGCGTGCGGATCGGCGTGATGCGCGGACAGATCGGCAACAATGCACAGGTAGCGGCGGTGTTCGAACAGGCGCTTGCCGACCTTGAGGCGGCAGGCGCGGTGCTGGTCGATATCGAGTTCGAGCCGAACCGCCAGATGTATGGCGACAGCTACACCGTCCTCAAATACGAGCTGCGCGAGGAGATGGGCAAATACCTCGCCTCGATCCCCGAATTTGCCGAAGGGGACACTCCGCGCAGCCTCGCCGACCTGATTGCTTTCAACGAAGCGAATGCCGACACCGAGATGCGCTGGTTCGACCAGTCGATCTTCCTCGATGCCGAAACGACCACCGACCGCGAGGCTTACGAGACGGCGCGCGCCAATGCCGTGCGAATTGCGGGCGAAGAGACGCTCGATCCGCTGCTGGCGGATAACAACGTGGAATTCCTCGTCGCGCCGACGCGCGGGCCCGCGTGGATGAGCGACCTTGTGCTGGGCGACCAGTTCAACGGCTCGATCGGCTTCGGCTCGCCTGCGGCGATTGCCGGCTATCCGCACCTCACCGTGCCGATGGGCGCGGTCGAGCGGCTGCCCGTGGGGATCAGCTTCTTCGGCGCGAAGTGGGCCGATCACGATGTCCTGAAAGCAGGCGCTGCATATGAAAGGGCCCGGACAGCGACGCTGCCCGAGCCCTCATTCAGACGGTGGCGCGCGGACGACTAACGCCCGCAAGCAGCCTTATTTCTTGGCCGGAGCCTTTTTGGCCGGTGCCTTCTTGGCAGCGGGCTTTTTGGCCGCAGGCTTTGCTTCGGCGTCGGCCTTCTTGGCCGGAGCCTTCTTCGCAGCCGGCTTCTTGGCAGGCGCCTTCTTGGCGGCGGGCTTTTCTTCCTTGGCGTCGTCCTTGGCTGCGGCTTTCTTGGCCGGAGCCTTCTTCGCCGCAGGCTTCTTGGCAGCAGCCTTCTTCTTCGGAGCAGCCTTCGCCTTTTCGGCTTCGGCTTCTTCGTCGGCTTCGATAGCGGCCTGCAGTTCTTCGATGGTCACTTCACGCTCGGTGACGTCGGCCTTGTCGAACAGGAAGTCGACGACCTTGTCTTCGTAAAGCGGTGCGCGCAGTTGGGCTGCGGCCATCGGTTCGGACTGGATGTACTGCACGAAACGCTCGCGGTCTTCGGCGCGGTACTGCTGGGCTGCCTGCTGGATCAGCATCGACATTTCCTGGCTGGTCACTTCGACGCCGTTTGCCTGACCGATTTCGGACAGCAGCAGGCCCAGACGCACGCGGCGTTCTGCGATCGCCTTGTAGTCGTCCTTCTCGTCTTCGATTTCCTTCAGCGCAGCGGCAGGATCTTCTTCCTTGGCGGCTTCCTGCTGAAGCTGGGCCCAGATCTGTTCGAATTCGGCTTCGACCATTGTCGAGGGGACTTCGAAGTCATGGCCCGAAGCCAGCTGGTCAAGCAGCGAACGCTTCATCTGCGTGCGGGTCAGCCCAGCGGTCTGCTGTTCGAGCTGGCCCTTCATGATTTCCTTGAGCTTGTCGAGGCTGTCGAGGCCCAGGTTCTTGGCGAACTCGTCGTCGATCTTGGTCTCGGTTTCGACCTTCACCGCCTTCACGGTGATGTCGAAGGTCGCTTCCTTACCGGCGAGGTGATCCGCCTGGTAATCTTCGGGGAAGGTCACGGTGATGACCTTCTCGTCGCCCGTCTTCACACCGACCAGCTGCTCTTCGAAGCCGGGGATGAAGGTGCCCGAACCCAGCACCAGCGGAGCGTCTTCGGCAGCGCCGCCCTCGAACGGCTCGCCGTCGAGCTTGCCGAGGAAGTCGATGATGACCTGGTTGCCGTCGGCAGCCTTCTTGGTCTTGGCCGCGTCCTTGTAGCTCTTGTTCTGGCCGGCGATGTTGCCGATCGCTTCTTCGATGGCTTCGTCTTCGACCGGAACGACCAGCTTTTCGAGCTTCAGACCGTCAACGCTCGGCGCTTCGACCACGGGCAGAACTTCGAGTTCCACGGTGATTTCGGCGTCCTTGCCTTCTTCATAGCCTTCGCCCAGCGCGATTGCGGGCTGCATGGCAGGACGCAGTTCCTCTTCACGGATCAGATTGTCGACCGATTCGCGAATCGCATCGTTGAGCGTCTGCGCGTGCAGCTGCTCGCCGTGCATCTTCTTCACGAGATTCGCGGGAACCTTGCCGGGGCGGAAGCCGGGCATCTTCACCTGCGGTGCGATCTTCTTGATCTCGGCATCGACCTTGTCCGCGATTTCTTTCGCGGTGAGGGTGATGGTGTAGGCGCGCTTGAGCCCTTCGTTTGTGGTCTGCTTGGTAGCCATAAGAGTTGAACTTGAGCCTTCTTGTACGAAAATCGAGGGGGTCAACCAGCCGGGCGAAAGTGGTGCGGGCGAAGGGACTCGAACCCCCACATCTTGCGATACCAGAACCTAAATCTGGCGCGTCTACCAATTTCGCCACGCCC
>PALE01000024.1 GCA_002706445.1 Erythrobacteraceae bacterium | reverse complement strand
TGGCCTGCGCCGGGTTTATTACAGCGCCTTCTCGCCAATCCCCGATGCCAGCGCGGTGCTGCCGCTGAAGCGTCCGCCGCTGCTGCGCGAACACCGGCTCTACCAGTCCGACTGGCTGATGCGTTTCTATGGCTATGCACCGGGCGAGGTGGCGCAGGCGACCGAGGCGAACGGAATGCTACCGCTCGACATCGACCCGAAGCTGGCATGGGCATTGAAATTCCGCGAGAGCTTTCCGGTCGATGTGAACCGTGCCTCGAAGGAGCAATTGCTGCGCGTGCCGGGGCTGGGGACGACCGCGGTGGCGCGCATCCTCAAGGCACGGCGGCATCGCAGCTTGCGACTGGACGATGTGGCGAAGCTGACCCAGTCGATTGCCAAGGTGCGCCCCTTCCTGATCGCGGCCGACTGGCGACCCACAAGCTTGACCGACCGCGCTGACCTGCGGGCGCTGCTGGCGCCGAAGCAGGAACAGCTGGAGCTGTTCTGATGACCGCGCTCCAACATGTCGGCCTCGGCAGCCATTATGCTGTCCATCTGCCTGCACCAGACGACTTTGCGTTCTGGCGCGAGCGGGCGCGGGCGCTGATCCAGTGCGACATTCCGCCTGACCGGGTGAGCTGGATCGAGCCGGGTGGAACCGGTGATCTGTTCGCGCATGAAGGACCTGTGCGCAGCGAGAAGCGCCTGCCGCTGCCCGACAAGGATGCGCGCCCCGTGCGGGTCTCCAAGCGCTTCATGCGGCTCGCGCGCAATGCTGCGCTTCATTCGGACCCCGCGCGGTTTGCGTTGCTCTATCGGCTCTTGTGGCGGCTCCAGTCGCGTCCGCGTGCGATGGAGGACGGTGCCGATCCCGATGTGCGCGCGATCGAGGAGCTCGACAAATCGGTTCGCCGCGACAGCCACAAGATGCACGCCTTCGTCCGTTTCCGCGAGGTCTCCAGTGAAGACGGGCGCGATCACTACGTCGCGTGGTTCGAGCCTGACCACCACATCGTGCGCGCCAATGCAGGTTTCTTCATGCGCCGCTTTGCGAACATGAACTGGTCGATCCTCACCCCGCGCGGCTGCATCCATTGGGACGGCGAGGTGATGCGCGAAAGCGGCCCTGCGCGGCGCGAGGACGCGCCGGCTGGCGATCCGGTCGAAGGGCTGTGGAAGTCCTACTACGCCTCGATCTTCAACCCCGCACGGCTGAAAGTGGGGGCAATGCTGTCCGAGATGCCGAAGAAATACTGGAAGAACATGCCCGAGGCGGAACTGATCCCCGATCTCATCGCCAGCGCACAGGCGCGCGAGGCGGGGATGGTGGCGGCGGGCGCTGCGCCAGAGGAGAGGGCGCTGCGCGAACGTCCGGTAAGCCTTGATGCGGTGCGCGAGGGGATCGCCGCCTGCCATGACTGCCCGATTGCCGAATGCGGCACGCGCGCGGTGATGGGCGAGGGGGCCGCGAATGCGCCGCTGATGATCCTCGGCGAGCAGCCCGGCGATCAGGAAGGCCGTGCAGGCAGACCCTTCGTCGGCCCCGCCGGACAATTGCTCGACGAATGTCTTGAAGCCGCCGGCATCGACCGCAGCGCCGCCTATGTCACCAATGCGGTCAAGCACTTCAAGTTCCGCGCAAAAGGCAAGGTGCGCCTGCACCAGACCCCTGCCGCCAAGGAGATCGACACGTGCCGCTGGTGGCTCGAAAGCGAGCGCGCGCTGGTGCGTCCGAAGATGGTACTCGCACTGGGAGCCTCGGCGGCCCGTTCGGTGCTGGGCAAGACGGTGAGCGTGAGCAAGGTGCGAGGCGCGCCGATCCCGCTTGAGGACGGCAGCGAATTGTGGGTGACGGTGCATCCCTCCTACCTGCTCCGCCTCGACGGTGAGGCACGCGCAGAACAAGGCCGCCTGTTCGCGCGCGACCTGACAGCGGTGCAGGAGCGGTTGGCCGCGCTCGCAGCGTGACATGCCAGAGGCACCGCTTACTCCCGACAAACGCACACTCGATCTCGATCCCGACCTGATCGAAACCCCGTCGCGCGCACCCTTTGTGGAGCTCGGCATCGTCAGCTGCTTCACCTTCCTGCGCGGAGCCTCGGACGCGGTCGATCTGGCGATGACGGCGCGTGCGCTGGGCTATGATGCAATCGGGATCGCCGATGCCAACAGCTTTGCCGGCGTGGTGCGCGTCCATACCGAGGCGAGGACGCTCAAGCTGCGGCCCGTCATCGGCACGCGGATCGAGACAGTCGAGGGGCTGGCCTTCCTCGCCTATCCCGAAAGCCGTGCCGCCTATGGCCGCCTCTCGCGCCTCATCAGCGCAGGACGCATGCGCAAGCTCGATGGCGAGTGGCAGGAAAAGGGCGTGTGCGAAATCGACCTCGCACTGCTGGCGGAGCATGCCGAGGGCGTGCAGCTGATCCTGCTTCCGCCGGAGGATCTTGGCACGCAGTTCACGATCCGCGTGCCGAGCAATGTGGTGCCTCTACGGTCCGATGGCGAGGGACCGGGGATGATGGTGCTTGCTGCGCCCTTTATCGACTTCCTCCCGCACCTCACGCGCCAGCTTCCGACGCTGCGCCACCTCGCTGCCAGCTACCTCTACCGCAGCGACGACATCGCGCGGATCGACCGGCTCGACGCGCTGGCACGCGAGCATGGCCTGGGTCTGCTCGCCACCAACGATGTCCACTATCACGCGCCCGAGCGCCGACCCTTGCAGGACGTGATGACCGCGATTGCGCATAAGACCACCGTCGCAGAGGCGGGCCACTTGCTCCACGCCAATGCCGAACGGCATCTGAAATCGCCGCAGGAAATGCAGCGCCTGTTCGCGCGCTGGCCGCACGCCATCGCCGCCGCGCGCCAAGTCGCCGACGCCTGCAATTTCAGCCTCGACGAATTGCGCTACGAATACCCGGAAGAAATCTATCCCGACGGCATGACCCCGCAGGAATATCTCGAAATCGAGACCTGGGCCGGGGCCGAGCGGCGCTATCCTTCGGGTGTGCCCGACAGCGTCACCGACACGCTCGAACGCGAACTGGCGCTGATCGCGAAGCTAGACCTTGCGCGCTATTTCCTCACCATCAAGGATATCGTCGACTTCGCCCGGCAAGTCGATCCGCCGATCCTGTGCCAAGGGCGCGGCTCGGCTGCCAATTCCGCCGTGTGCTATTGTCTCGAAATCACCAGCGTTGATCCGGCGAAACACCAGCTTTTGTTCGATCGCTTCATTTCCGAAGAGCGCAAGGAACCGCCCGATATCGACGTCGATTTCGAGCACGAGCGGCGCGAGGAGGTGATCCAGTATATCTACGCCAAATACGGCCGCCACCGCGCGGGTCTCACAGCCACCGTCATCCATTACCGCCCGCGCATGGCAATCCGCGAAGTGGGCAAGGCGATGGGGCTGTCCGAGGACGTCACGAGCAGTCTCGCGCGCACCGTGTGGGGCGGGTGGGGGCGCGAGATCAGCGAAAAACACGCTGCCGAGACGGGCATGGACGTGACCGATCCGCACTTGCGCCGCGTGCTCAAGCTGACCGAGCAGATGATCGGCATGCCGCGCCACCTCAGCCAGCATGTCGGCGGGTTCATCCTCACCGAAGGCGCGCTGACCGAGACCGTCCCGATCGGCAATGGCGCGATGCCCGATCGCAGCTTCATCGAATGGGACAAGGACGACATCGAGGCGCTGGGTATCCTCAAGGTCGATGTGCTCGCACTCGGCATGCTGACCTGCATCAAGAAGTGCCTCGACCTGCTCGAAGCGCATCACGACCGCGCCCTGACGCTGGCGAGCGTGCCGCGCGAGGACTCCGAGACCTATGCGATGCTGCGCAAGGGGGACTCCCTGGGCGTGTTTCAGGTCGAGAGCCGCGCGCAGATGAACATGCTCCCGCGTCTGCGCCCGCGCGAATTCTACGACCTCGTGATCCAAGTGGCCATCGTGCGCCCCGGCCCGATTCAGGGCGATATGGTGCACCCTTATCTCAAACGTCGCCGCGGAGCCGAGCCGGTGCAGATTCCCGCGCCATCGCCTGCACACGGTCCGCCCGACGAGCTTTCGAGCATCCTCGAACGCACGCTAGGCGTCCCGATCTTTCAGGAGCAGGCAATGAAGATCGCGCTCGACGCGGCGAAATTTTCGAGCGCCGAAGCGAACCGGCTGCGCAAGGCAATGGCGACCTTCCGTTCGCGCGGGATGGTCGATGAATTGCAGGACATGATGGTCGGACGGATGGTGGATCGCGGCTACGATCCCGACTTTGCCGAACGCTGCTTCAACCAGATCCGCGGCTTTGGCGAATATGGTTTCCCCGAAAGCCACGCGGCCTCGTTCGCGCATCTCGTCTACGTATCGAGCTGGCTCAAATGCCACTTTCCGGCAGCGTTTGCTGCGGCGCTGCTCAATTCGCAGCCGATGGGCTTTTACGCCCCCGCGCAAATCGTCCGCGATGCGCGCGAGCACGGGGTCGAGGTGCTGCCGGCGGATGTGAATTGTTCTTCGTGGGATTGCACGCTGGAGGAACTCCGGCGCGTCTCCCAAGGCCACGAGCACGAAGTGAAGGGCAGGGCTGACCGGCACAAGGCCCTGCGCCTCGGCCTGCGCCAGATCGACGGGCTGCCCGAGCACATCGCTGCGCAACTGGTCGCCGCGCGCGAGGAGGGCGGCGTTTTCCGCGATGTCGCCGAACTGCGCGAGCGGGCGAGGCTCTCGCCTGCACATATCGAACGGCTCGCAAGCGCCGATGCCTTCACCTCCTTGCAGCTTTCGCGCAGGCAGGCGCTCTGGGATGCGCGCAGTCTGATTGCAGGGCCGGATCTGCCGCTGTTCCGCGCCGCTGCCGAACGCGATGAGGGCGCCGAACGCACACCCACGCGCTTGCCGCAAATGCCGCTGTCGGAAGAGGTGGTTGCCGATTACCAGACCACGCGCCTCAGCCTGAAAGCGCATCCCATGGCTTTCCTGCGCCCGCAATTGGCAGAGCGCGGCTTCGTTCGCGCCTGCGACCTGCGAGAGCGCAAGTTCCGCTCCATGGTGCATGTCGCAGGCGTGGTGCTGATCCGGCAGCGTCCCGGCAGCGCAAAGGGGGTGTGCTTCATCACGCTTGAGGACGAGACAGGAGTGATCAATTTGGTCGTATGGCCGGATCTCAAGGAGAAACAGCGCCGCGTGGTGATGGGCGCGCGGCTGATGGAAGTGAGGGGGCGCGTTGAATATGACGACGAGGTGATCCATGTCATCGCAAACCACATGAGCAATGCGACCGACACGCTCTATGCACTGTCCGACGACATGCTGAACTCGCCCATCGCACGCGCCGACCATGTCAATTCGCCGCTCGCATCTCGCAAAGCCCCGTCCGAAAAGGACGCTATAAATCCGCGCGACATGATCGATCAGCTACCGGGTCAGACCGGCCACCCGCGCAACCACCGGATCATCCCCAAATCGCGCGATTTTCACTAGGAGGGCGCATGGCGCGCAAACGCAAATCTCGCGGACTCGGGTCGCTTCTCACCTTGCTGGTGATAGCTGGCGCATTGTTCGCCGGGTGGCGCTGGCTGGAGGCGCATCCCGAGCACAACCCTGCCGCGCCACTCGATCTCAACCATCCGATAGGCTGGGCAACCGCGACGAAGCTTGCCGCGCTCAAGACCGATACCGCCGAATGTCGAGCGGTGCTTGCCCGCAGCTCGGTCGCTTACACCGCGCTCGAGCCGTCCGGGGAAGGGGACTGTGCAAGGCCCGACCGTACGCAGTTGGACGCGTATCCGCTTGCGCCCGATACGCCTGCGGTAACTTGCCCTGTCGCTGTAGCGCTCGAAATGTGGCGCGCCAAGAGCGTCGAGACCGCCGCGCGGGACATCTTCGGCAGCGATCTGGCGCGGATCGAACACCTCGGCGCTTATTCCTGCCGCCGGATGTATGGCGACGACGACGCGCCATGGAGCGAGCATGCGACCGGCAATGCCATCGACATCGCCGCCTTCGTGCTGGAGGACGGGAGAAGGATCAGCGTGCTCGGCGATTGGGACGGCGACACAGATGATGCGTTGTTCCTGCGGCAAGTCCGCGACGGGGCCTGCGGCGTGTTCGCGACGGTGCTGTCACCCGACTACAACGCCGCGCACGCCGACCATTTCCATCTTGATCAGGACAGCCGTTGGACCGGCGTGTGTCGATGAGTGCCTAGGCCGCTTCGAGCGCGTATCCGGCCGAACGCACCGTGCGGATCGGGTCCTTCGCCCCTTCGATGCCGATAGCCTTGCGCAAGCGGCGGATATGGACGTCGACCGTTCGCAGTTCGATGTCCGAGCCTGTACCCCACACGCCGTCGAGTAGCTGTCCGCGGCTGAACACGCGGCCCGGACTTTCCATGAAGAACTTGAGCAGGCGATATTCGGTCGGGCCAAGCTGGAGCGCGCGTGCGCGACGCTGGACCTTGTGCGCAACCGGATCGAGCTTGATGTCGCCGACTTCAATCGTCTCGCCTGCCAATGCCGGACGGATGCGGCGCATCACTGCCGCGACACGCGCCAAAAGCTCACGCGGGGAGAACGGCTTTGTCAGATAATCGTCCGCGCCCGTTTCCAGCCCGCGGATGCGGTCATCCTCGGCCTCGCGGGCGGTGAGCATGATGATCGGCACATGCGCGGTTTCCTTGTCGCGGCGCAGGCGGCGGCAGACTTCAATGCCGCTGGTTCCTTCGATCATCCAGTCGAGGATAATGAGGTCAGGCACGTCCTCGGCAGCCAGCATCATGGCTTCATCGCCGTCGCCGGTGCAACGCACGTCGTAGCCTTCGTTCTGAAAGCGGTATTCAAGCAGTTCCGAAAGCGCCGGATCGTCTTCGACCAGCAGAAGTTTGGCGGCGGACATCGCACCTGTCTCCTTGCACGCGCCCTATGCTTGTCACAGAGCGGTCATGCGCTTCATGTTTCACCTCGGCTACAATTTGATGAAACTGCAGCCGACTAGTTTTCCACATGGCTCGGGACTGCAAAATCCCGGCGCAAATCCCTACCGGTCATCCTCGGGCGGATACTGGCCCGTCGCAGCAAAGTGCACCATTTCCGCTATGTTGGTGGCATGGTCGCCGATCCGTTCGAGATTGCGAGCCACGAAAAGCAGCTGGGCAGCGCTCGAAATGGTCGCCGGATTTTCCACCATATAGGTGACAAGATTGCGGAAAATGCTGTTGTAGAAGGCATCGACCTTGTTGTCGGTCGCAATCACTTCACGCGCCAGCATCGGATCGCGCGCGGCATAGGCCGTGAGTGCATCATGCACCATTTCACCCGCGATATCGGCCATAGCGGGCAGCAAGGTCAGCGGCTCGAAACGGTCGCGATTTTCGATACTGCCAACGCGCTTGGCGATGTTCTTGGAGTAGTCGCCGATGCGCTCGACCACGGCGGCGATCTTGAGCGCGGCGATCACTTCGCGCAGATCGTCCGCCATCGGTGCGCGCAGCGCGATCACCCGGACAGCGAATTTTTCCACCTGCGTTTCGAGTTCGTCGATGCGCTTGTCGCCGGTGACAACGCGGCTCGCCCGGTCGGAATCGCCTGCGACGAGAGAAGCCAGGGCCTCCTCGATCGCGACTTCGGCAAGGCCGCCCATCTCGCCGATGAGGCCCCGCAGACGGGTAATGTCCTCATCGAATGCTTTGACTGTATGCTCTGCCATTATCCGTACCGTCCGGTGATATAATCCTTGGTGCGCTGCTCGATCGGGGCCGTGAAGATATCAGAGGTCCGGCCGTATTCAACGATCTTGCCCAAGTGGAAAAACGCAGTCCGCTGCGACACACGCGCGGCCTGTTGCATCGAGTGAGTCACGATGACGATGGCATAGCTGCCGGAGAGTTCGGCAATCAGCTCTTCGATCTTGGCGGTAGCGATCGGGTCGAGAGCNGAGCAGGGCTCGTCCATCAGGATGACTTCGGGATCGACCGCAATGGCGCGGGCGATGCACAGGCGCTGCTGCTGGCCGCCCGAAAGCGCGGTTCCCGAATCCGTCAGGCGGTCCTTCACCTCATCCCAAAGGCCTGCGCGGGTCAGCGATTTTTCTACGATTTCGTCGAGGTCGCGCTTGTTTTCGAAAATACCGTGAATGCGCGGGCCGTAGGCGATGTTGTCGTAAATCGTCTTGGGGAAGGGGTTCGGTTTCTGGAACACCATCCCGACGCGGGCGCGCAGCTGAACCACGTCCATCTTGTTCGAGTATATGTCTTCGCCGTCGAGCTCGATCGTTCCCTCCACGCGGGCGCTGGGGATCGTGTCGTTCATGCGGTTGAGCGTGCGCAGGAAAGTCGATTTCCCGCAGCCCGACGGACCGATGAAGGCGGTCACATATTTCGACGGAATGGCAATCGACACGTCGTCGATAGCCTTCTTGTCGCCATAGTAGACCGAAACGCCGGTGGCGTTCATCTTGGCTTCGACAGCCTCGAGGTTTGGATGTGTTACGGTCACCACTTTTGCTCAAATCTGTTGCGGAGGTAGATAGCCAGCCCGTTCATCAATAGCAGAAAAACGAGCAGGATGATGATGGCTGCGCTGGTGCGCTCGACGAAGCCGCGGTCGATCTCGTCGGACCAGAGGAAAATCTGCACCGGCAGCACGGTCGAAGGCGAGGTAAATCCGTCGGGCGGCGTCGCGATAAAGGCGCGCATGCCGATCATCAGCAGCGGCGCGGTTTCGCCAAGGGCACGCGCCATGCCGATGATCGTGCCGGTCAGAATGCCCGGCAGAGCAAGCGGCAGCACGTGATGGAACACGGTCTGCACCGGCGATGCTCCGATAGCGAGTGCCCCGTCGCGGATCGAAGGTGGCACAGCCTTGATCGCGTTCCGGCCCGAAATCACGATCACCGGCATGGTCATCAGCGCCAGCGTCATGCCGCCGATCACCGGAGCCGAACGATAGGTAGGGAAGATTGTCAGGAATACTGCCAGACCCAGCAAGCCGAAAATGATCGACGGCACGGCTGCCAGATTGTTGATCGAAACCTCGAGGAAATCGGTCCAGCGGTTCTTAGGAGCGTATTCTTCAAGGTAAAGCGCGGCGAGCACGCCAATCGGGAATGCCAGAACCAGCGTAATCAGCATGGTCAGCATCGAACCCTTGAGCGCTCCCCAAATTCCGACAAGCTGCGGATCAGTTGCATCTGAGCGCGAGAGAAAACCGAAGTCGAAGTTCTTTTGCAAAAGGTCCCTGCTCGCCAGATCGTCAGCCAGCGCGTTCATTTCTGGCGTGCCTTCATCGGCATAGGCTGCCGCGAGATCAGCCGACGTCGGAAGCTCGAGCGTTTCCGAGCGCGTGAGAATCGAAGGGTCGGAATGGATGGCGAAAGCGACCTCGCGCCACGCTTCGCTGTTGACGAGGTCGGGTGCAGTATCGCCTAGGCTCTGCTCGGTAAAGTGATTGACCACTTCGCGCAGGCCCTGAGTTTCAAGTGCGCGCATGGCTTCCGCTTCGCTTGACCCGTCCTGCGGAGCGGAAAGCCCGGCTTGGGTGAAGTCGAAATCGACCGCCACTTCGGTGCGCTGGAACCCGCCAGCACCGTTCAGCAGCATGATCCCGAGCAACAGCGCGAGGACCGCGACCGAAAACACGACAGCCGAAAGGCCAAGAAACTTGAAACGGCGTTCCTTGGCGTAGCGAACCTTGAGGCGCTGTTCGAACTTCTCCGCGCGCAGAGCGTCCGACCTTACAGGGGTGGGAGTGTCACTCATAAGCTTCGCGATACCTTCTCACCACGCTCAGCGCCACGAAGTTGAGGGCCAGAGTCACAAGGAAGAGGATGAACCCGAGCGCGAATGCGCTGAGGGTTGCGGGGTGATCGAAACTGCCTTCCCCTGTCAGCATCGCAACGATCTGCACAGTCACAGTCGTCATCGATTCGAGCGGGTTGGCAGAGAGGTTGGCAGCGGTCGATGCGGCCATCACCACGATCATGGTTTCACCGATAGCACGACTGATCGCCAGCATGACGCCGCCGACAATGCCGGGCAGGGCAGCGGGAACCAGAACCTGCTTGATCGTTTCCGAAGTCGTGGCGCCCATAGCAAGACTGCCGTCGCGCATGGATTGCGGCACTGCGGCAATGCTGTCGTCCGCCATTGAGGAAACAAAGGGAATGATCATCACGCCCATGACCAGACCAGCCGCCAGCGCGCTTTCGCTTGAAGCATTGGCAACGCCTACGGCCATAGCGGCATCACGGATCATCGGCGCGACCGTCAGAGCGGCAAAATAGCCGTAAACCACCGTCGGAACACCGGCGAGAACCTCAAGTGCGGGCTTGGTCCAGGTGCGCAGTTTCGCAGGGGCGTATTGGGTTAGGTAGATCGCGCTCATCATCCCGATCGGGATTGCAACGATCATGGCGATGATCGCACCGATCAGGATCGTGCCCCAGAACAGCGGCACCGCGCCATAGCGGGTCGGATCGGGATTCTCGGGGTTCGCCATCGGGTCCGGCGACCAGAAGGTGCCGAACAGGAAATCGATGGGAGAGACCATTTCGAAGAACCGGAAGGTTTCGAAAATAAGGCTCGCAAGAATACCGAAAGTGCTGAACACCGCGACCAGCGAGGCGAGGATCAGCGCCGCCATGATCGCCTTTTCGACGCGGGTGCGGGCACCGAATTCGGGTTTGATCCGAAGATAGGACCACGCACCGGCAGCGCCAGCTATGATGATCGCAAGCACGATGCCGATGATGCGATAGCGGCTGAGCGCGTCGCTATAGACTTCGACCATCGGGATCGCGTCGGCGTTCATGGTGCCGGATGCCGCGCCGGTTGCGACCGCGCGGGCCTCTCGCAAAGCGGCGATGCGGTCGGCATTGAGGCTCGGCAGGCTGTCGGCCGCGGGGCTCGCAAGCACCGACTGCAGCACAAGGCCGGGCGAAATTGCATTCCACACGACCACAAAGATGATGGTTGGCACGAAGACCCAGAGGGCGACGTACCAACCATGATATACCGGAAGGCTTGCCAGTCGGCTACCCGACGTGGCGCGCAGGCTCCACGCCCGGCTTCGCGCAGACAACCAGGCAATGACCGCTAGCCCCAGGACTAGGAGAAAGGATGAGGCCAGCGTCATTACCTAATTCAAACCCGCTTTAGTGCAGTTCAGAACCGTCGATCGTCGTGTGCTGCGTGGCAGCTTCGAGATTCGCAGCCATCACGTCTTCGGGAGACGCCACTAGACCAATGCTGGCCAGAGGGCCACCACGTTGCCACATCTTTGTCCACTCATTCAGATACTCGCGCAGTCCGGCGGTCTGATCGAGGTGGGCCTTCTTGACGTAAACATACAGCGGACGCGCGCCCGGATAGGCGAAGCTGGCGATGTTGTCGTAGGTCGGATCGACACCGTTCATGGGCAGACCCTGAACCTTGCTGGCGTTCTCTTCGAGATACGAATAGCCGAACACGCCAACGGCGTTTTCATTGCCTTCGATCTTCTGGACGATGAGATTGTCCTGCTCGCCCTGGTCGACATACTTACCGTCGGCGCGGACTTCGGTGCAGACCTGGTCGTAGCGATCTTCGTCGCTTTCCTTGAGCGCACCCATTTCCGGGTTAGACTTGCAGCCGACTTCGAGGACCAGCTCCTTGAGCGCGTCGCGCGTGCCCGAAGTGGTCGGCGGGCCGTAAACGAGGATCGGCAGAGCAGGCAGCGAAGGATCGACGTCCTGCCAGGTCTGGTTCGTCTGCTCGCCGCCATAAGGGCTTGCTGCGAGCGCTTCATAGACCATCTGCGGGGTGAGGTTCATCATGATGCCGCCCTGTGCCGAAGCAAAGGCGATACCGTCGAGGCCGACCTGAAGTTCGATGATGTCGGTGACGCCATTGGCCTGACAATCGTCAAATTCCGACTTCTTCATCCGGCGCGAAGCGTTCGCGGTGTCGGGAGTGTCGGGGCCGACGCCTGCGCAGAACAGCTTCATGCCGCCGCCGGTGCCGGTCGATTCAATGATCGGCGAGGGAATGTCGGGGTTCGAACGGGTGAGCGATTCAGCGACCGCCTTTGCGAACGGGAAAACCGTGGAAGATCCGACTGCACGAACGGTGTTGCTTGTTTCGACCGGGCCGAGCTCATCGCCGCAAGCGGTAAGAGCAAGGCTGGATGCGGCAACAAAGACCGCCATTTTGCTGAATTTCATTGCTTGGATTCCTCTTCAGAATGGGATGGCCCTTCGACCATCGATGTTACGGATTAGAGACAAGTACGCAGGGTTGAGCGAATGATCAGAAGTCCACTTGAGCCCGGATGCCGGCGACATGCACGTCGTAGGACGTGTCGCCTGCGGCGGTGCTGAAAGCGGCATCGTCGTAGGAAAGCAGCCCGTAATTGAACAGCAGGCGGGTGTAGTCGGTAAGCGTCCAGATCAGCGAGGCCTGCACGCTGTCCTGCGTGCCGCCGATAATGGCGCCGCTGTTCAGATCGAGATAGTCGTAGCGCAGATTGACCTGAAGCGCGCCTTTGCCGCCTTCGCCGACGGGATTTTCGGGCTTCACGCGGTCGAAAGTGCCGAGCTTGTAACCGCGGTTGTCGCCTTCGGTCAGGAACAGGCCGATCTCGGCCGATGCGCCAAAGAAACTGGGGTCAGCTAGCGCGCCGGGACGATTGACGTTCTGCGAATAGGCTTCGAGCGCGATGTGGAACGGGCCCGAGATCGCCGCTGCTTCGAAACCGACGCCCAATTCGCTTGTGGCCGACATATTGCCGGTGTTGATAAAGCGGTTGTCGGTGAAGTGCACCAGCGGGCGCTGGCGGTATCGGACCGAATTGTTGTTGCCCAGATCGTTGTAGTGGATCGAGCTGCCGAAGTGCAGCTGCGTGTCACCCAGCTTGGGGGCCACGACAACGCGCGCGTCGACGCTGGTGTTGCCATTGGGCAGGTCTTCGCTGTTGTCCGCGAAAATGCCGGCCTGAAGCAGCAGAATGTCGGTCTTGTATGCGCCCGAGAAACCAAGGCGGCGCTCAAAGCCGAAAGCATCGGTAAACGCGGCGCGCTCGATGAAAGAGGTGTTCAGGCTGCTGGTCAGCTCTTCCATGCTTTGGAAGTTGTTGTGCTGACCTGCGGTGAGCGTGAGGCCGTCATCCTCATAAGTGATAATCGCGTCAGTCAGAGCGACCTGATTTTCGGCGAAGTCGGCTTCGATCTTGTAGCCGAACCCACCGGGAATATCGCCCGAAACGCCCAGACGGATGCGGCGTGCCTCGGCGTCGAACCCGCTGTCGGCACCGGTCGAACTCGGAGCGTTGACGAAACCAAAATCGAGATTGGCGCGGCCGCGCGGCTTGAACGACCAACCGCTTTCGGTCGAGATCGAGGGCGCGCCCTTGAAGGCGATATCGGCCGCGGGCTGTTGCGCCGAAGTTTGCGCAGCGGCGGCCACATCCACGGCACTCGCAGCAGCGCTCGCTGCTTCGTTTGCGGTCTGGTTGGTCTTGGCGAGCTCGCCTTCAAGCTGCTCGAGCCGGCTCGCAAGCCGTGCAAGCTCGGCGCGCAGCGCTGCGATTTCTTCCTCGCTCGATGAGGCTTGCGCCAGCACAGGCGTCGAAACCGAACAGCTCAAAACGCAAGCCACTGCGGCGATTTTCGAAAAGGTAGTCATGAAACGAGCCTCGATTTTCGTCAGCCAATATTGCAAATCGAAGGCGCCTCTATGGCCGTCATGTGACCGCTAGATGACACTTTTGACCCAAATTGTGCAAAAGCTGTGGGCAGCATTGCGGGCTTTCGCGCACAGCGAAGGCGAAAGTTAAGCGATGTCAGGGGTATAGGGACGGTCAGCCGAGAGCGAATTCAGGCAGTCTTATGGTCACACTTGTGCCGACACCCAACTGGCTCTGGATGTCGAGGCGCCCACGATGACGCTCGACGATGTGTTTTACGATAGCAAGGCCAAGGCCTGTACCGCCCGAAGCGCGGCTGCGGCCCGGATCTGTGCGATAGAATCGCCGGGTCAGTAGCGGGACTTGCTCTGGCGCGATTCCGTCACCCTGGTCGGTGACGGTCAGCCGTGCTTCGCTGTTGGCCGACACGTCGAGCCGGACTTTCACCGGCGAATCGACAGCGCCGTATTTCAGTGCATTGTCCACGAGGTTGCGCACGACCTGTTCCAACTGCTGTTGATCGCCGCGCACGCTGGGTACGTCACCGAGATCGAGCTCAAGCCGTTCCAACCGGTCAGGTCCGGCTGCATCGCGCGCGGCACGTTCAACCAGAGGAAGCAGTTCGAGGCGTTGGTCGGGAAGGTCGTGCTTCTCCGCTTCGACCCGTGAAAGGCTCATCAGATCGCTAATCAGGCTCTGGAGCCGCTGGCCTTCGCGCTCGATTGTGCCGAGAAATTTCTGCGAAGTAGGAGAATCGAGGCTGTCGCCGCTTTCGCGCAACGTCTCGACGTAACCGAGAATTGAAGCGAGCGGCGTGCGCAGTTCGTGGCTGGCGTTGGCGACAAAATCGGTGTGCGCGCGGCTGATGTCTGCCTCGGCGGACTGGTTGATCAGTTCGATGACGGCCCGGTTTGAATCGATCGCGTGGCGGTTGACCTGCCAGATGTCCTGCCGGCGGACGAGCCCGCGCACGATCGCCTGACCGTCGCGGTCCTCGTTGAACAGCGATATTGCCTCCGGTTGCCGGAAAGCGACCCGGGCATCCTGTCCAAGAATATGCTGGCCCATCATGCGCCGCGCTGCGCGGTTGGCGATCGCGACGGTGTTCTTGTCAGTCACCAGCAAGGGCACAGAAGAGTGCTCGATCAGATCGCGCAGCGAATCCGCGCTCAGCGGGCGTTCGACCACCGCTGCGGGAACTTCGGGAGGCTTTCCGCTCGCCAGAAACAAGGTGGCGATCCAGACAACCAGCACGGCAATGGCGATGCCGACATCGACTCCCAGAATCAGCAGCGCGAAGAAAGTCACCGCGGCAAGAAGGATACCGGCGTAAGGGATAGTCTGGTGGGAGCCCATGGGGCGATGCTCTATCGCGGGGAGGGCGAGGGCGAAAGCCCGCAATTGCGATCCTTGGGCGAATGCCCTCAGATCCAATCTCTGCAACGTGCGTGGTGTGGGAAAAAGTGGTGACCCGTACGGGAATCGAACCCGTGTTTCAGCCGTGAAAGGGCCGCGTCCTAACCGCTAGACGAACGGGCCACGCTCGTTGCGAGAGCGCGCATCTAGGGGGGTGCGCCGAATGGGTCAAGCCCTCTATTGCCGGGCTTTGAAAAAAAGTTGCGCGCAAGGGGGAACCCCCGCGCAATCAGTCCGCGAACGCCGCGTCCTCAAGGTGCAGTTCGGCAGCGGGGCGGGGGCCCCAATCGTCGATTTTGACCCGCCCGGCGAGGTGGAACTGGCGCCCCTTGCTGCGGTGAATCAGCGTTTGTGCCATCTCGGTCTCGGCTGCGCGGAAAGCGATGGCCTTGAATGATCGCCCGTCTCCGCCACTCGCGATCACGCGCAAGTGATCCTTGCCCACGATATCGGCCTTCACGATTCGCACCGGACCCACAGCGATACGGGGTGCGGGCCATCCTACGCCGTAAGGGCCGGCGGCCTCCAGAGTGTGCACCAGATCGGGCGTCAGACCTCCGGGGGCGACGCTGAGATCGAGTTGCATGACCTGGCTGATTCGGGCCCGTTCGACATCGCGCGCCAGACGCTGGTCGAGGAATTCGGTGAAGGCCGACAGCTTGCCTTCCGCGATGGTAAGTCCCGCCGCCATGGCATGTCCGCCGCCAGCGACCAGCAAGCCTTCTTCGCGCGCGCTGATGATTGCCGCGCCCAGGTCCACGCCGCTGATCGAGCGGCCCGAACCCTTGCCCGTCCCGTCTGCCTCATCGAGCGCGATGACAATCGAGGGTTTGCCGGTCTTTTCCTTGATCCGCCCCGCGACGATCCCGATCACGCCCGGATGCCATCCGCTTCCGGCGAGCACCTGCACCGCCATATTGTGCTGGCCGTCGAGCTGCGCTTCTGCTGCCTCCTGCACCTCTGCCTCGATCGCGCGGCGCTCTTCATTGAGCGCGGAGAGCTGTTCGGCAATCGCGCGGGCCTCCTCGGGATCGTCGGTCGTGAGCAAGCGCACGCCCAAAGTCGATTCCCCGATCCTTCCACCTGCATTGATTCGAGGCCCCAGGGCAAAGCCGAGGTCGGAAGCAATCGGAGCGCGCTTCAACCGGCTTGCGTCGATCAGCGCAGCCATGCCGATGCGCTCGCGCCGGGCGAGCACCTTGAGCCCCTGCGCGACGAATGCCCGATTGAGCCCGTGCAGTGCAGCGACATCGGCCACCGTGCCGAGCGACACAAGATCGAGCAGCGCCATCAGATCGGGTTCGGGCCGATCCTTGAAGAAGCCTTGGCCCCGCAAGGTTCGCACCAGGGCGATAGCCAGCAGGAAAGCGACCCCGACCGCGGCCAAATGCCCGTGCGCCGCCGCAAGGTCGTTTTCATCGAGGCGGTTGGGATTGACCAGCGCGGCTGTCGGCGGAAGTTCGTGCGAGCATTTGTGATGATCGACAACGATCACATCGACACCCGCATCTCGCGCCATTCCGAGCGCCTCATGCGCCATCGCTCCGCAATCCACGGTGACGATAAGCTGCGAGCCGTCTTCGGCCAGTTTTACCAATGCCTCGCCGCTCGGGCCGTAGCCCTCGAGCAAGCGGTCGGGGATGTAGTAGCCCGCGTCCACTCCCAGACTGCGCAAGAGATCGACAAGCAAGGCCGCGCTCGTCGCTCCATCGACATCATAGTCGCCATAGATCGTGATCTGCTCGCCGCTCGTCACCGCCTTTGCAATGCGCTCGGCGGCGGTGTCCATGTCGCGGAATTCGGAAGGGTCGGGCAGGAAAGCGCGCATCGTCGGCTTGGCATGGCGTGCAACATCGTCCGGCGCCACGCCGCGGGTCAGCAACAACTGGGTGAGAATATCGTTCTCAAGACCCTGCGACCCGCTACCTGCGCCGGAGCCGATCTCCATGTTTCCGCCGCGCCATTGCCAGGCTCGTCCGGCGAGCGACTGCGAAACTCCAAGAACATGCGATAGCGAAGGTGCGGCCATGGTATGCGCTTTATCCGATTGAGTAGGGCCGCGACAGAGGGACACGGCGACAATCGACAATTGACATCGCGCAGGTGGGAAGTCAGGCATTTAGGCCATGGATAAGAGCCCGACTTTGCTTGTTATTTGGCATAGCCGGACCGGCGCGAGCGAGGCTATGGCAAAAGCTGCAGCCGCCCACGAGGCGGCGCATCTACTGCGCGCAGAGGATGTTTCCAGCGACGATATTCTGGGCGCCCATGGCTATTTGTTCGTCTGCCCCGAAAATCTGGCCGCATTGAGCGGCGCCATGAAAGAGATGTTCGACGCGAATTATTACGCTGTTCTCGGCCAGATCGAAGGGCGACCTTACGCGACGATCATCGCTGCCGGATCGGACGGCGAAGGCGCCCAGCGCCAGCTTGATCGGATCGCGACGGGGTGGCGTCTGAAGCGCGTGGCCGACCCGATGATTGTCAACTTTTCGGCACAGACGTCGGAAGAAATTCTCGCTCCCAAGCACCCTTCCGATGAAGTGCTTGAGAATTGCCGAGAGCTTGGAACTGGGCTAGCGGAAGGTATCGCCATGGGTGTGTTTTGAAATTCTCGGTTGCGGGTCGTCGCCCAGCGGGACTTTCGATGTCGAGCGGCAGCAGTCACAAGGCGGTCACGATTGGCCGCCAGTTGCCGCTTTTTTAGGGCATCGAAATGTATCGCTTTCCGAGAGGCGAGAATTTGAAGGGGTCTGGGAAAATCACTGAGTCTTCCGACTCCGTTTCCAAGGGACTGTATCTGCTGTTTGCTCCCGGCAAACGGCCCGATCGGGTTGCGATAAGGAAATTTGTCGCCGCTCAACCCGGTGTCTCGATCAGTCATGACCCGCTGGACAGCGCCCCCATTCAACTGGCTGCCGCCGACGGGGAACAGATCAAGCCGGAACGGTCTGCCGATGCTGCGCACGATGATCTGGTCTGGGTTGAAGTTCTGCGCGAAGGGCTTGCTTTCGATCTCACCGGGCTGGCGCCGGGCGAGCAGAGCGGTTTCCCGCAAGTGGTGCACAGGTTCGATCTGGAAGAACTTCCCGGTCCCGCTCGCTATGAAGCGCTCCAGCTTTTGCCCGGGCATCATCTCACCGGCGGTGAGCGAAGTGTCCCTGTGGTAAAGGGGCTGGTCGGATTGGCGCGCGACCTCGTGCAGCATTTCGACGATCTGGAAGCCATCGTGTGGCCTCCTTCGGGGAGCGTGATCGGGCGACGGTTCTATGAATCGGTGACGACCGCCTGGCTTGACGGCGGACCATTTCCCGCGCTCGGCCTCACCGCATTCCGGGAAACAATCGATGGCGCCTTGCAGAGCGAAGGTCTGGATTTCTGGATCGACCAGGAATTGCGGATCGAGCCACCACTGCCCGCGGACAAGGTCGCCGCAACGCGGATGGGCGTGCGACTTATCAACCAGCTTGTGCTCGTCGGCGGCATAGACGGGAGCGAAAGGATCATCGCTCCCGACGGCAGCCGCCTCGTGCTCAGGACGTCGCGCAACGGGCGTTTCATCAGGGTCTGGCGGGAATAGGCATCATGGGTTTGGGTCGCACCAATTCAGGAAAATTCATTGGGGGGCAGCGCGCACGACGGGGCTTGTTGCAGCGCAAGTCCATCGCGTTTCGCTCGGTCAACCGGCGCAACTCTTTAGGGCATGTTCCGGGGCTTCAACGACATCATCTTCTGCCGCGCCAGCTGCTTGGTCGGCGATGTTTCGGGGCGATGTTCGACGCTATTGATAGGCGCTCCGTCGGGTTTGACGACTTTCGCCTGAACGGCCTTCTTTTGCCCGCTAATGAAGATCTCTCGCTGCAGATCGGTATGCCTCTGCACTTGGGTCCGCACCGGCACTATAACGAGATCGTTATCGACCGCGTCGGGCGTATCGAAGCCGCTTGGGCGACAGTCCGCGCCAAACACCCTGATGCCGCAAGGCGCATGGCGCGCGAGCGGCTAAAGCTGCTCCAGTCCGCTCTGCGCGTAAGGCTGCTCAGACAGCGCAGACGGATGATCCTGAATGCCAGAGACCCTCTTGGGACCGGCTTCGACTTCACCGAGCTTGATGCAATGGCCGAACAGCTTTGGACGGCGACCGGATCGGCCGCCGCCGCCGCTGTTCCGTCAGCTCCAGCCGCCAAAGCTGGCCGAAGCGTCGGCCAAATCGGCCTTGGCCGCGAGGTACTCACGCTCCATGCGCGCGACCAGATCTTCGACGCTGCCGACGCTCTTGATCGCACCGACACCCTGGCCCGAACCCCAGATGTCCTTCCATGCCTTGGCCTTGGTGTTGCCGCCGCTGCCAAAGTTCATCTTGGAGGGATCGCTTGTGGGAAGGTCATCGGGGTCAAGCCCGGCATTCTCGATCGAGCTTCTGAGGTAGTTGCCGTGAACCCCTGTGAACAGGTTGGAGTACACAATGCCCTCGGCCGACCCATCGACGATCCCCTGCTTGTAGGCAGGGTCGGCGTTGGCTTCGTCGGTGGCGATGAAGGCGCTTCCGGCGTAACCGAAGTTTGCACCCAATGCCTGGGCTGCGAGAATCGAACGGCCGTTGGCGATCGAGCCGGACAGGGCGACCAGACCGTCAAACCATTCCCGGATTTCCTGCATTAGCGCAAAAGGCGACTGCGTGCCTGCGTGACCGCCAGCGCCTGCCGCAACCGGGATCAGGCCGTCCGCGCCCTTTTCGATCGCCTTGTGCGCAAAGCGGTTGTTGATCACATCGTGCATGCTGATGCCGCCCCAGCCACGGATCGCGTCGAAGATCTCGGTGCGCGCGCCCAGCGAGGTGATGATCAGCGGCACCTGCCACTTCTCGCAAGTCGCCATGTCGGCCTCGACACGGTCGTTCGACTTGTGGACGATCTGGTTGACCGCAAACGGTGCGGCAGGACGGTCCGGGTTCTCGCGATTGTGCTTCGCCAGTTCCTCGGTGATCTGGTGAAGCCATTCGTCGAGCAGCGTCTGCGGACGCGCATTCAGCGCCGGAAAGCTGCCGATGATTCCTGCCTTGCATTGTGCGATCACCAGTTCCGGGCCGGATACGATGAACAGCGGCGAGCCGATCAGCGGCAGGCGCAAGCGGTCGAACGGGGCGGGAAGGGGCATCAGGCAGTCTCCATTATCAGCTTTGAGAGGGTGGTTAGGTTGCAATCTGCAACTACGCAAGAACCTCTTCAATCCGGTAGAAGCTTGCAGCATTGCCCGCATAGAGCGCCGCTTTCTCGTCCGCGCTCGCGCCCGAGGTGATCCGTTTGAAGGTGTTCCACAGAACCGGATAGGTCGCGCCCCAGCGATCGACGGGGTAGTTGCTCTCGAACATGGCGCGCTTGGGGCCAAAGGCTTCGATGCAGGTTTCGATATAGGGCTTCCACATGGGGACGAGCTCCTCCGAACCGATGCCCGCTGCGGGGCCTTTTGCAGGCATGTCGCAATTGTGCATGGCGAGCCCGCCGAGCTTCACGACCACGTTCTCGCATTTGCCGAGTTCGCGGATGTTGTCACGCCAGATGTCGAACCGTTCCTCCAGCTTGCCGGAGTAGGACGCATTGCCGAGCGGTGTGCCGCAGTGGTCGAGGCAGATCGGCGTATCGGGGAAGGCGCGCGCAAGGTCGATGACGTCAGGCAGTTGCGGTTCGAGTATCCACGCGTCGAAGCTCATGCCCCGC
Source organism: Erythrobacteraceae bacterium (assembly GCA_002706445.1). Taxonomy (GTDB): domain Bacteria; phylum Pseudomonadota; class Alphaproteobacteria; order Sphingomonadales; family Sphingomonadaceae; genus Erythrobacter. Next base: position 1,635 of record PALE01000024.1, on the reverse strand, counting down.
TTGCCGAGCTCGGCAAAGCCTTCGCGGAAGGTCGCATCGCGGTAGAGCTCTGCTGGAGCATGGAATGGAGGGCCGAGCACCTCGGGATCGGCATCCCAGGCCCCCTGATGGCGGATGCCGCGGAACCGGTGCGAGGCCGCTTGCAGCGCATCGAGCACCTCGCCCGCAGCGCTTCCGAGCGTCAGATCGGCATGGCCGACGATCCCTGCGCACAGCCGCGCATCGCCGTAGAGCCCGCTGGCCGATTGCGCGGCCACTCCATTGACGAACTCTACTTCGCCGACTGTCTTCTTCTCCTCGCCATAGGCTGCGTTGTAGAAGGCGCCGCACTCCATATAGACGCTTGCAATGACGTTGTGCCCGCCGCCGGCCACTTCGGCGTTGAACTGGTCGAAGGTGTAGTGCGCCACGGGAACCAGCGTTTCGAGGAAGCGGTGATAGGGCTGTTCGAACATCGGCAGCATGGGCCGCAGGTCCCACAGGTGGTGGTGCGGATCGATGATCGGCAGGTCTGGTTCCAGGATCGCTTCGGTCATGCTGGTTCTCTCTCCCATTGTCGTTTTGCGGTTCCGTTTCCTACAGGATGGAACACTTGGAACACAGTCCTAGGGTCAAAAACGAAAGCGTCAAAGGCTCCGTTGCTAAGAGAGGTACGGTCGGGAACAGGGCAGGCGGCATGGGCGCAAAGTAGCTTGCCCGAACCGAGTAGGAAACGCGCGAACGCGGCTTGCTTCAACCCCGCTGCGGTGCTCAGCACTGCTGTTCGCCCGGCCCGTCCCGATATCGGACAAAATATAAGTAGGGTTACTTAATCGTTAATTTTCTGTAGCCTGCGCCGGCAATGGAAAAGCGCGACCCGATTCGCGCGTTGGGGGAAAATCTATGAAATCGACTATTCTGCTCGCTGCGTCGGCGCTCGCCATCGCAACCTCTTCGGCTGCACTCGCGCAGAACAACACTAGCACGGTGACCCAGTCGGGCAGCGACAATGTCGTCGACATCGATCAGTCCGCGGGATCGAGCAACACCTCGACTGTGACGACCGAGCCCGGTGCGCAATTCAACGATATTGCTGTCGAGCAGGCAGGCACCAACGGCACGTCGACAGTAACCGCTGCCGGCGTTGGTAACTCCGCAATCGACCCCAATACAGTCGATGTCTTCCAGGGCGGTGATGGCGCCGAAAGCCTCGTCACGCAGCAGGGCGGTTTTGGCAACTCGATCGTCGTCGACCAGATCGGCGACAGCTATTCGGAAGTTTTCCAGGACGCACAGAACGCGCAGATCGAAGTCCACCAGAGCGGCGACCTCAACGAAAGCGTCGTCACCCAGACTGCCAATATCGGCAGCGTTGGTGACACCGGTGACGTGATCGACAATGGCGTGGTACAAAGCGGCACCAACAACCGTTCGGGCATCACGCAAACGGGGCTGCGCAAATCGGCCAATGTTACCCAGCTTGGCGACGACAACCAGAGCGACATCACGCAATCGGGAACCGGACTGGTAGCGCCTGTCACGGTCAACCAGACGGCCAATGGTAACACCGCCAATGTCGCACAGAACGTTTCGGTTCCCGGCGGCAGCTCGGTCGATACAACCATCAATCAGAGCGCCGACGACAACACCGCCATC
>PALE01000023.1 GCA_002706445.1 Erythrobacteraceae bacterium | reverse complement strand
TTACCGAATATGCTCCGTAGGGATCTTCACCGACCTCGCTACTGAACCATGAGACATCGGATCACCTCCTTTCGCGCTTGAAAGCCAAGACCTCGCCGTATCACCGGGGGCCGAGAGCCTGCGGTTTTCGCTGGCCTCAGGTGTATTTGTGAATCATCGGATTCCTGCGCACAAGACTTGAATTAATCTTTTCCCACGTCATAATCGTTCGTCCTTGCACAATAGACAGCAATATGAACGCCGAGGGACAGCCCTTGGCGTTTTTTGATTCCAGCACAGCTCTGTGGACGGCCTGTCGACAAGCTGTGGATATTAACGAAAGGAATCGGAAGGGGAGTGCCTCGGACCCGCGAGGGTCCGCAAGGGCGACTGCCCGTCCGCAGCGGGCGCAGCTTGCTGCGCACCTAGCGAGGATGAAGCCGCGGATGCGGCTTCGCAAAGAAAATCAACGACAGTCTTCGATCACGCGGCTCACTTCGGCCCATGCGGGCAGGTAGAGCGTGCGTTCGCCTTGGACTTCGACGGCAAAGCGCCCCTTGGTGATCGCCATTGCATCGAGCAGCGGGTCATTGGCGGACAGCGTCACCGATGCGGTTCCGGGCATCATCTCCCAGATCGGCATGTTGATATAGGCGCCCGTGCGACGAGGCGCGGCATTGGCGTCGAGCGTGCGCGCGGTCGTCTCGGTGCGGATCGTCATCGCACGCGGGCCGCTCTGTCCGGTCGAGCGCGACAGGGTAATCTGCGGGCTGCCTTGCACGGCGCAGGTCAGCATGAACAGTGGCTCGCTTTCGGAAGCGGCATAGACCGCGCGGCCATTTGTCGGGCGCGTCGAGGTCGAGCCGAAATAGAGCCAGTTGCCCGGCGTTTGCGGCGCATCGAGGTAATTGTCGTAGCGCGGCTGCTGCACCACGGGAGCCGGTGTGGGGGTCGGCGAGGGCGCAGGGGTGACGACCGGCGGCGGGGTGGGCGCGGGCGCTTGCGAGGCGGGAATGCAGGCGGCGAGGCCGAAAGTCAGGGCAATCGCCCCGGCGGTATGGAAGTAGATGGCTTTCATGCGCCCTCAATGCGCGCTAACGGCTGAAGCGTCCATGACCAAACCGCCCAAAGCCACGAAAAGCCCCAAAAAAAGGGTCGATCACCTGCTGGTGGAGCGCGAGCTCGCCGAAAGCCGCACGCGCGCGCAGGCGCTAGTGATGGCAGGGCTGGTGTTTGCGGGCGAGGAAAAGATCACCAAGCCCGGCCAGCAAGTGTCCGAGGATACGGCGCTCGATGTGCGCGGGCGCGATCATCCGTGGGTCAGCCGCGGCGGGATCAAACTTGCGCATGCAATCGAGCATTTCGGGCTCGATCCTTCGGGTGCGGTGGCAATCGATGTCGGCTCTTCGACCGGCGGCTTTACCGATGTGCTGTTACAAGGCGGCGCGGCGCATGTCTTCGCGGTCGATAGCGGCACCAACCAGCTGGCGTGGAAGCTGCGACAGGACGAACGCGTGACCGTGCTCGAACAGACCAGCGCGCGCATTCTTACCAGCGATCACATCACGCAGGATTGCAATTGGGTGGTGTGCGATGCGAGCTTCATCGGGCTTTCCAAAGTGCTCGAAGTGCCGCTGCAACTGGCGGCGCGGCAATGTCAGCTTGTGGCGCTCATCAAGCCGCAGTTCGAGGTTGAGAAGCACGAAGTCGGCAAAGGCGGCGTGGTCCGTGACACCGCTTTGCACGAGCGCGTCTGCGGCGAAGTTCGTGAATGGTTGGAAGGGCTTGGCTGGGACATTGAAGGGATCGTCACAAGCCCGATCACCGGCCCGCAAGGCAATGTCGAGTTCCTCGTCTCGGCGCGCCGTAGCTAGTCGAGGTCCAGGCTTCCCAGCTTCGCGTCGAGGTCGATTGGAATCTGCGAGAGCACTTCGACCTTGCTGGCCTTTTCGTAGGCGGCTTCTGCGCCGAATTCTGCCACCAGTTCGGCCTGCCTTTCATCCCGTTCGCGCAGCAGCTGCGCGATCTCTTCGCGGTAGAGCGCAACCATCGCGGTGACGAAGCGGTTCACGCAGTCGTCTTCGGCAGTGTGGTCCACGTTGAAGTCGGCCAGATGGTCGATCATCACATCGGCGGGAAACAGGAATTCATTGGTGACGAAGCGGTTCACCGTGAACCACGCGCGCGGAATGCCTACCTTGTCGATCGAGAGGCCGACGAGATGGGTGACATGCGCCTTGGCATCCTCGCGTTGCGGCGGCCAGACCTTGGGCTCCAGACCCTCGGGCAATTGCGTGCGGTGGAGGAAAAGGTGGAAGTGTCCGTGCTCGTCCTCATCGCGGCTGCCCGCAGCGTGGACATGGTAATACCAGCGCGAGCGGCAGAATTTGTCGCGCGCATCCTTGGGCGGATAATGCTTCCAGAAATTTACCTCGTCCTGCGGAACCACGCGCAGCATTAGCGGGCGCTGTTCCTGTGCCATCTGCGTGATGGTTTCGATCACGGTGTGCGCGGCCTGGACGGGCGTCATGGGTTGGGAAGGCGTGCTCGCGGAATTCATGGTCGCGGGAGTTAGGAAACAAAACGGCCGGCGACAACTCTCGTCATCGCCGGCCGGATTGATTTACGCTCATGCGTAGTGCTGTGCGCGATTACTCGGCAGCAGCTTCGCATTCTGCGGCAGCGCAGCAGCCTTCAGCGGCGCAGCAACCTTCAGCAGCGCAGCAACCTTCGGCAGCGCAGCAGCCTTCAGCGGCAGCTTCTTCAACGGGAGCGGCTTCTTCCATGGAGGTTTCGTCTGCAGCGGTTTCGGTTTCGGTTTCAGCCGGAGTGCAAGCAGCGGTAGCGATGGCGAGACCGCCGGCGACGGCGAGCATCGAAGCAAAGTTGGTCTTTTTCATTAATTCGTCCCCTCAATGGTTCCGGCGCAATAGCGACACCAGGAACCAGCTAGCAAAAGTGAGGCGCGCGAGTGGTAATTCCTGCCGAACGGCGCCCCGAATCACGGCAAGAATAAGGCGAGGCTATCATAAGTTTGCGAAAGCGCGAGTGCCTTCACACCCCTATTTCGGGCGGTTTTGCGGTCCGGTTACAGGAGTGTGTTGTAATTCAAATAATTGCTGCCTTTATACCTAACGCAATTGGCGCTCGGGTCTGCTGCGTGTATCGCCCGTTTCCGCGCTTTGCTGGCACGAATCGCGGTTTTGCGGGGCGCTAAATACGGGTTGGACCGGTCAGGGTTGCGGACGAATGTCCGGGCACAGGCAGGAGAGACAATGAACTTACTGGCTTCGAAGGCGCAATTGCGCGCAAGTTTCATCCGCTGGGCACTGTTCATGGTGCCGCTGGTGGTGCTGCTCGGTTTTGCGGCAGGATCGCTGGGCGGGCCGGACACGGTCTGGTTCCAGAGCCTGACGAAGCCTTCGATCTTTCCGCCGCCGATGTGGTTCGGGATCGTCTGGACCATCCTTTACGTGATGATCGGCCTGTCGCTTGCCCTCGTCGCGAGCGCATGGGGCGCTTACGGACGCGGCTTTGCGCTGATTGTGTTCGCGGTGCATTTTATCGGCAATCTGGCGTGGACGCCGGTGTTCTTCGGTCTGCAGGAAATGACGCTGGCGCTTTACGTGCTTGGTTATGTGATCGTGACGCTGCTGATCGTGATCGCCATGTTCTGGCGTGTCCGCAAAGCGGCGGCGCTGCTGCTGCTGCCCTATCTTGCTTGGGTGCTGTTTGCAGCTGTGCTCAATTATCAGTTCATTGCGACCAATCCCGATGGCGGCGCCAATGCGGGCGAGGGCGCTGTGGAGCGCATTGAATTGTAGACATGGCGCACAAGCAGCGCCAAAGGAAAACCATGCAAAGTCAGAATCCACTCCTCGCCGATCTCGTCAAAATCGCCAACAGCGCGGCTGGCACCATGGCCGGCATGACCCGCGAAGCCCGCGAAGGCGCGCGTGAACGGATGCGCGAAGTGATGGGCGGAACCGATTTCGTCAGCCGCGAAGAGTTCGAGACGGTCAAGGCAATGGCGCAAAAGGCGCGGGCACAGGCCGATGCGCTCGAAGCCAAGGTGGCCGAGCTTGAGGCCAAGCTAGCCCAGAAATAACGCGTGGTTGCGGAACCGTGAATTTCCGCGCCCCTGCAATTCTTGTCGCTGCACGGCCGCATGGCGAGACGGCGGTGATCGCTCGTCTCATGACCGAAGAGCACGGGCTCGTCGCCGCCTATGTGGCAGGCGGGCGAGGGCGGCAGCTGCGGCCCGTCATGATCCCCGGCAATGGCGTCGAAGTCGAAGTGCGCGCCAAATCCGACAGCCACCTGCCGTTCGCACGCATCGAACTCGCCACCAGCCGCGCGCCGTGGATGACCGAGCCGCTGCCCGCTGCCGCAATCCAGTGGGCCTGCGCGCTCACCGCCGCTAGCCTGCCCGAACGCAATCCCTACCCCTCGCTCTACAGCGCGCTCGACGGGCTGCTTGAGGCGATTTGCCATGCCCCGAGCGCACGCGGCTGGCTTGCAGGCATGGTCGCCTATGAAGCAATGGTGTTGCGCGAATTGGGCTATGGCGGGGCCAAACCTGACATGGAAGCCGATTTGCCCGCACAATTCGAAGCTTTCCGGGCGCTACACCGGCCCATTCGCGACTACCTGCTTGCGAGCCACGCCCGCGATGTTATGGCCGCACGGGTGGCGCTAGGGGAGCGCCTGAAGCGAATGATCGAGTGAGACACAGCCGTATGAAAATCGCAGTTTTGCCGGGTGACGGCATCGGGCCGGAAGTCACAGCCGAAGCCGTGAAGGTGCTCGAAGCGCTCGATTTGCCCGGGCTGACCCTGTTCGACGGCGATGTCGGCGGCGTTGCCTATCACCGCCACGGCCACCCGCTGCCGCAGGAAACGATCACCATCGCCAAGTCCTGCGATGCGGTGCTGTTTGGTGCGGTGGGCGACCCCACTTGCGACAATCTCGACCGTCACCTGCGCCCCGAGCAGGCGATTCTGGGCTTGCGCAAGGAACTCGATCTGTTTGCCAATCTTCGCCCCGCCAAGGTGTTTCGCGGGATGGAGCACCTCTCTCCGCTGAAACCCGAACTCGCTGCGCAGATCGACATGGTGATCGTGCGCGAGCTGACCGGCGACGTCTATTTCGGCGACAAGGGCGTGCGCACCGCCAAGGACGGCAGCCGCGAGGGGTGGGACATGATGAACTACTCCGAAACCGAAGTGCGCCGCATCGCGCAGGTCGCCTTCCGCACCTCGCGCGCCCGCGGCGACAAGCTGCGCGTGACGAGCGTGGACAAGGCGAACGTGCTCGAAACCAGCCAAGTGTGGCGCGATACAGTCAACGATGCCGCGGGCCCGCACCCCGACATCACGCTGAGCCACATGTATGTCGACAATGCCGCGATGCAGATCGTCACCCATCCGGGCGATTTCGGCGTGATCCTGACGGGCAATCTGTTCGGCGATATCCTCTCCGACCTCGCCAGCGCGGCGGTCGGTTCGATCGGCCTTCTGCCGAGCGCCTCGATGGGCGAGCGCGAAACCGAATTTGGCCGTTTCGGCATGTATGAACCCATCCACGGCAGCGCGCCTGATATTGCGGGCCAAGGCAAGGCGAACCCGATGGCGACAATCCTTTCGGCGGCGATGATGCTGCGCCACTCCTTCGGCATGGACGCCGAAGCGGCGCGGATCGAAGGCGCGGTGGAAAAGGCGCTGGCCGACGGTTTCCTCGGCGGCGATCTGGGCGGCAGCCACGGGACCGAGGCCATCGGCGCGGCGGGGCGCGAGCGGCTTTGATGCGCTTTGCCCCTGCACCAGCGGGGGTAGTGACGTCGTCGCGAAATTGTAACGCGTGGAGACGAAGGGACAGCGCCTGATGACCCTCGACCTCGCGATTATCCTCCCCACGCTGAACGAGCGCGGAAACCTCGCCCCGCTGGTGGAGCGGATCGAAGGCGCGCTCGGCGCAGAGGGCTGGGAAGTGCTGATCGTCGACGACGACAGCAAGGACGGCACCGCCGATGAAGGCCGCGAGCTGGCGCGCTCCGACCGCCGTGTGCGGGTGATCCAGCGGATCGGCAGACGCGGCCTTGCCAGCGCAGCAATCGAGGGCTTCTGCGCCACCGCCGCGCCCTATGTCGCAGTGATGGATGCCGACCACCAGCACGATCCCGCGCTGCTTGCAGGAATGCTTGCCGCGCTCAAGGCAGGTGAAGCCGACATCTGCGTCGCCAGCCGCTTTGCCGAAGGAGCGAGCACAGCAGACTGGGCCGAGCCGGAGCGCGAGAAGCTATCCGGCCTCGCCAACCGCATCGCGCGCGGGATTACCGGGGTTGAACTGACCGACCCGATGAGCGGCTATTTCATGCTCCCCACGAGCGTCGCGCGCGCATTGGTGCCGCGCCTGTCGGGGATCGGGTTCAAGATCCTGCTCGACCTCCTCGCCACCGCCGACCGCCCCATGACCGTCAAGGAATTTCCCCTGAACTTCGCCAAGCGCCGCGAGGGCGAGAGCAAGCTCGACCGCGCGATCCTTTTCGACTTTCTCGCCGGGCTCTACGACAAGACGCTGGGCCGGGTGATCCCGACGCGCTTTGCGCTGTTCGGCACGGTCGGCGCATTGGGTGTGATCGTCCACTACGCCGTGCTGGCGACGCTGTTCCCCGTCATGACCGCGACCTTCTGGAAGGCGCAGCTTGGCGCGGTGCTGGTGGCGATGACCTTCAACTTCTGGCTCAACAACTGGCTGACCTACCGCGACAAGCGGCTGAAGGGCGCAGGGGCGCTGATTGGCGGCTGGATCGGTTTCGTGCTGACCTGCGCGGTGGGCGGCTTTGCCAATGTCGCGGTCGCAACGCTGCTGCAATCGCAAGGCCTGTTCTGGCCGCTCGCCGCGCTGGCGGGGATATTGGTGGGGTCGGTCTGGAACTACGCGCTGTCGAGCCGGTTTGTGTGGGGGCGGTTTTAGCGGCGGCTATTGGGGGGCTGGTGCTTAGGGCAGGAGGTCTCACTTTGGGGTGGGAAGCTGCCCATTCGTTTTCAGAGCGCGCCTGCTCTCGCTCTACCGAGGTCGCGAGTTCCTACCCAGATATCGCGGCCTGCATCCTCGAGCATTTGTTATTCAAATATATCAACTTTGGGCCGTGATGATTCTCGCCTGTATGCAAGCCACCCTAATCCGAGAATAAGTGGCCAAGAATACGCCCAGACACATACTACCAACGCATGCCAAGCTTGAAGGCCATCTGATCGTAATTCTTGGAACAATAGCCGAAGGTCCAATAGCCCCAGACCCCCAAATCCAACTGCCAATAGCCCGACAGGCGTGAAAAGCACCCAAGCCAAAGCCAATAACAATGAAATCGCCTTCATGGATTTCGCTTATCAGTCGTTGCGTCCAGCGCCACGTTGAGTTCGTCCTTCATTGAACCGGCTAGGTCGATAACAGTCCCACGCAGCTCCATTTTAACTAGGGGTTCATCGCCACCCCGAAATCCACGCCCAAGTCATAAAGCTGTCTGCCCCTGCCAACGGCGCGGCGGTGAGGATCGGGTAGAATATCGCGAACAGCAGCGTGCTCGCGATCAGCACGCCCCATGCAATGCGCTGATGCCCTGCGCGGCGGATATCGCGCAGGCTCAGGGCCAGCGCCGCGAGCAGGAACAGGCTCGGCATGAAATAGTGGTAGTAGAACTGCACCGGCTTGGGCGCGATCAGCCACAGGCCTAGTGCAACGCCATAGCCGATCACCACGCCGACCTTCGCCACATCGGCGCGATACAGGCCGCTCACCAGACACCACACAAGCGCGGGCAGGCCGATCAGCATCGTCAGCGGATTGCCGATCAGCAGCACCCCGCGCTGCGCGCCGTCGACATGCTCGTAAAGATACCAGATGCCGCGCGTGTTGCTGACCCATTGGGGCCAATTGCTCTGGTAGGCATGCGGGGCAAGCACCTGCTGTTGCAGCGCCAGTATCTCCTGATGCAGCCCGATCAACCCGTTCTCGGCCAGCGGGGAGGGGCGCAGCTCGCTTCCCAGCCAATAGCCGGGCACGAAGGTCAGCGCATAGACCGCGAGGGGAACGAGGCCGAGCCATAGCGCGGCTTCGAGCAGGCTTACGCCGGGAACCGGAACGCCCCTGCGGCTGGTGAACAACCGCCGCCTTCCGGCAGAGAGCCGCGCAGCGAAAAAGGCGAGGCCGGGGACCATGGCGAGCGGCACCGCGTTCCACTTTGACGCCATAGCGCAGCCGATCGCCACGCCGGTCAGCGCGAGCCGCCAGCGGCCTCTTTCGGGCTCGCGGATCGCTGCGGCGAACTGCCACGCGGCAAGCGCCAGAAATGCCGCCATGAAGATGTCGAGCATCGCAATCCGCGACTGCACGATCAGGTGAAATCCGGTGATCATCAGCACGCCGAAAGCGACGGTCGCAAAGCGGTCTTCGCTCGCATGCCACAGCGCCCGCATACTCGCGCCGACGGTAATCGTCCCTGCAATCAGCGGCATGATCCGCCAACCGAGCGGTCCGTCTCCGAACAGGTAAATGCCCAGCGCGATCAGCTCCTTGCCCAGCAGCGGGTGCTCGCGGTTTACATATTCGCCGGTGAGGCCCGCCCACACGTCAAGAAACTGGCGCGCGGCGGGGAGGTAATGCACTTCGTCGAAGAACGGTCCCGACGGCGTCGTCAGCCGGAAGCCTGCCAGCAGTGCGAACAGCGCCGAGAGAGCGAGGCACCACACCCACGGATCGCGCGGGTGGTAGGGCGCCGCTGTGTGCGTGTCGGACACGGGCAATGGGGGAGCGGCGACCTCTGACATCTGAGAGCGAGGATTACGGGCCTCTCACAAGCGGGGCAAGTGCGTTTACGCCGCTTGCGAGCGAACCCGCGCGCGACTAAGCGGTGCGCCATGAAAAAGACCACAGGCATGGACCGCTCCACGACGCGCAACTGGCGACCGGCAACGCAGGCGGTGCGCGGAGGCACATGGCGCAGCGAGCATGGCGAGACCTCCGAGGCGCTGTTCCTCACCTCGGGCTATACCTATGACGATGCGCAGACCGTGGCCGACCGCTTCTCCGGCGATGCAGTGGGAATGACCTATTCGCGCCTCCAGAACCCGACCGTCGCCATGCTCGAAGAGCGGATTGCGCTGATGGAAGGAGCCGAGGCATGCCGCGCCCAGGCGAGCGGCATGGCGGCGATGACGACCGCGCTTCTGTGCCAGCTTTCGGTGGGCGATCACGTCGTTGCCGCGCGCGCTGCCTTCGGTTCGTGCCGCTGGCTGGTCGACAATCTGCTGCCGCGCTTCGGGGTCGAGACGACCGTCATCGACAGCGCCGAGAACGACCAGTGGGAAGCGGCGATCCGGCCCAACACCAAGGTGTTCTTCTTCGAAACGCCCGCCAATCCGACGCTCGACGTGGTGGACCTCAAGCACGTTTGCGATCTGGCCAAGGCGCATGGCATCACCACCGTGGTCGACAACGCCTTTGCCTCGCCAGCCTTGCAGCGCCCGATGGAGTTCGGCGCGGATGTGGTGGCCTATTCCGCGACTAAGCTGATGGACGGGCAGGGCCGTGTGCTCGCCGGCGCGGTGTGCGGCAGCGAGGAGTGGATGAACGAGGTGCTGATGCCGTTCCAGCGCAACACCGGTCCGAACATCTCGCCCTTCAACGCATGGGTGGTGCACAAGGGGCTGGAGACGCTTAGCTTGCGCGCGCACCACCAGTCGAAGAGCGCGGTGGCGCTGGGCGAATTTCTCGAACCGCGTGTGCTCAAGGCGGGCGGCGAAATGCGTCACCCGGGCCTGCCGAGCCACCCGCGCCACAATCTCGCGCTTGCGCAGATGGAGGCGACGGGGCCGATCTTCGCCTTCGACGTGGGAAGCCGCGAGAAGGCCTTTGCGGTGCTCGACGCGCTGGAACTGGTCGATATTTCCAACAATATCGGCGATGCGCGTAGCCTCATGTGCCATCCGGCCAGCACCACCCACGCCAATATGGGCGAAGAGGCGCGCGGCGAAATGGGCGTGACCGAGGGGCTGTTGCGGATCAACGTGGGCCTCGAAGACATCGCCGATCTCACCGAAGACATGGACCGCGCACTGGCGGCTGCGGGGATCTAGCCGCGACGGGATGAGCGAGCGAAAGGATTTTGATCGTTTCGGGTTCAGCTACATGCCGTGCACGATTGCGGGGTGGCTCTATCTGTGCGGCTTCGTTTCGGCGACAATCGCAGCCGTCTTTCTCGGGCGGTTCGTTTGGACTGCTTGGGGCTTACCCGGTGTTGATTTCGTCGGCGGCGCCATACTTTTGATTGGTATCATTGCACTGACGCGGTTTGCACACCGTAGGAGCGAGTGAGCCTCCAAATACTCAGTCCCGATCCCACTCCGCCGGATCAAGCGCCAGCAATTGCGCCAGCTGTGCATAGAGCGCGGGCTCGTCGCGGCGCATGGCTTCCGGCTTTTCGAAGAAGCTGACTATCGCCTCGGCAAAGAACTCCTGATGGTTGGTCGCGCCATAGGGGTGAATAACCGTGTCGCGCGCGGTCTCCAGCCGTTCGAGATGATGGTGATAGGCATCGAGCATCGCCTTCTCCCAGGCGCCATAGGCCTGGCCGCGCCGCAGGATCGGAATGCCGTTGGTGTGGCCGCTCAGACTGTCCAGCTGGTGCGCGAATTCGTGTATCACGACATTGTGCCCGTCATCGGGATCGAGCCCGCCTTGCAGCGCGTGGTCCCACGAAAGCACCACCGGCCCGTGCGCCCAGCTTTCACCGAGCAACCCGTGCTCCTCGGCGGTGACGAGCATCCCGTCATGCGATTCCCGCCCCGTTGTGAAGGTCGAAGGATAGACCAGCACATTGCGCAAGGTCTCATACCAGACCTCGCTGTTGACGATCAGCAGACACGCCTGCGCGGCAATCGAAAGCCGCATTTCGTCGGTGATCGTGATTCCGTTGTGCCCGCGAAAAGTGACCTGTTCGAAAAACAGGTTCATCTTGCCTTCGAGCTGGGCTCGCAGCGCATCGGGTAAAGAGCGTGTGATCGGAACCAGCTTTGCGACAATGGCGCGCTGCTCCGCCGTAAGCGGGGTTTCGAGCAGGCGCGCACGCTTGCGCTTCTTGAGCACGCTCCGCGCCACAAGGCCTGCGACGATCAGGAGGGCGGCGGCGAGAACGATCCATGGGGTCATGCATCAGAGGTAGGGTACGTAACACCACGAAAGAAGGGGCCATCGTCGTTTGCCACCCACGCTGAAAACGCAAAAACCGGGAGCAGCCCGCGTAACGGGCCACTCCCGGTCTTTAAGCACACCCGCTGCGCACAAGGCTTGGACTTGCGTGCAGCGGTTGGAACGACGTTTCTGTGGTCTTCGCCGTGTCGCCCTTATGAAGGGAGACCGTGCCCGATTACAGCGGGGCTTCCTAACAAAGCGGCTGGAAACGCTGCTAACGCGACCTTTACCATGCGCCGGAGACCTCGCACCCACGCCGCATGGTTGTGCGATGCAGCATTGCTGGGTATGAGGCGGACACATTTTTCCTGCCGGACGCGCAAGTGCCTGTCCGGCCTTGCAAATCCGGATAGAACTCCACCATGACCCAGACCGCCACCTTTGCGGAGACGCTGCGCCGTGATTGGCTCGCACAGCCCAAGGCCGATATTCTTGCCGGCATCGTCGTCGCGCTCGCGCTGATCCCCGAAGCCATCGGCTTCGCGCTAATTGCAGGTGTCGATCCCAGCGTCGGCCTCTACGCCAGCGTTGCGATTGCGATGGTGATCGCGCTCACCGGCGGACGGCCGGGCATGATCTCGGCTGCGACCGCTGCGGTGGCTGTGGTGGTGGTTCCGCTTGTGCGCGACTACGGGGTCGAATATCTCTTCGCCGCGACGATCCTGATGGGCGTGTTCCAGGGTATCGCGGCGCTGCTGCGGCTCGACCTGCTGATGCAATTCGTCAGCCGCTCGGTCATCACCGGCTTCGTCAACGCGCTCGCGATCCTCATCTTCATGGCGCAGCTTCCGCAGCTGCTTCCCGGAAACGAGGGCGTCGGGCCGTGGACTTGGGTGATGGTGGCGGTCGGTCTGGCGATTATCTACCTGCTCCCGCGGCTTACCAAGGCGGTGCCGAGCCCGCTGGTCGCTATCGTTTTACTGACCGCGGCGACGATTTACTGGGGGCTGCCGGTCAACAATGTCGCGGGCGAGGGCGAACTGCCCGACGGTTTGCCGACCTTCGCGCTGCCCAATGTGCCGCTGACGTGGGACACGCTGCGCATCATCGCTCCTTACTCGCTGACGATGGCGGCGGTGGGCCTGCTCGAAAGCCTGCTGACCGCGCAGATCGTCGATGACATGACCCACACCGACAGCGACAAGCGTCGCGAGTGCGGCGGGCAGGGCGTGGCCAACATCGTCGCCGCATGCTTTGGCGGCATGGGCGGCTGTGCGATGATCGGCCAGTCGGTCATCAACGTCGCCAGCGGCGGACGCGGGCGCCTTTCGACCTTTGTTGCAGGCGCCTTCCTGCTGTTCCTCCTCACCGTGCTTGGCCCCTATGTCGGGCAGGTTCCCATGCCCGCGCTGGTCGCGGTGATGGTTATGGTGAGCATCGGCACATTCAGCTGGAACTCGATCCCCAATCTGCGCCGTCACCCGCCGACCAGTTCGATCGTGATGGTCGCAACCGTTGTGGTGGTCGTGTGGACCCACGATCTTGCGATGGGCGTGCTGGTGGGCGTGCTGCTGTCGGGCATCTTCTTCGCCGGCAAGGTCAAGAACATGTTCACCGTCGAGCGCGTGCGGCGCGAACATTCCGCCGTCTATCACGTGCGCGGCGAGATCTTTTTTGCAAGCGTCGACCGCTTCGTCGACCTGCTCGGCCCCGAAAGCGCATATGAGGACGCAGCGCACCATGTTGTGATCGACGTCTCCAAAGCGCATTTCTGGGACATCTCGGCGATAGGCGCGTTGGAAAAGGTGGTCGAACGCATGCGCCGCAACGGACGGCACACGCGGGTCGTCGGGCTGAATGCGGCGAGCGCGGACCTGTTCGACAAGTTTGCGCTTGAGGATCGTACCGGCTTGGAGCTTGGTCTCGCGCCGCACTGATCGAACGGCCTCGCCCACCCATTCGGACCTGCTTGCCGGTTTAGTCTGTTATTCAGACTTGCCAGCAAAGCTCCATCGTGCCAGCCATGCTCTCGCCCCAACAGGAGAGAGCCATGGCAAACCGCGCCGAACTGATTTTCGATATCGTCAGCCCCAATGCCTATTTCATCTGGTGGCCGCTGCGTGAAGTCGTCCGGCGCACCGGCGCTGAGCTCGACGTGTTTCCCGTGTTCCTCGGCGGGATGCACAAGCTGACGGGCAATGCGCCGCCCTTCATGCGCGATGCCGACGTGAAGGGTAAGAACGCCTATGCGATGCTCGAAATCGAGCGCTTCATCGCGCGGCACAACCTCGACAAATACCGTATGCCGGAAACCTTCCCGTTCAATTCGATCATGCTCCAGCGCCTGTGTCTGGCGGCGGACGAGGACGGGCGCGGGGTGCAGTTTGTCGAGGCGATGCTGCCGCTTATCTGGGAGCAGGGTGTCGATCCTGCCGATGCGGAAACCATCGGCGCGGCGCTGGCGGCGGC
>PALE01000022.1 GCA_002706445.1 Erythrobacteraceae bacterium | reverse complement strand
TTGAGGATATCGGGGCGCATGCCCGCACTCTATACGCGCTTGCACGCTTTGGGCGAGTGTCTTACGTGACGCGCCATGCCGGATATGCCCAGCTTAGAAACCCGTCTCGCCCGCGCCAAGTTCCGCGCATGGCATCGTGGCACGCGTGAAGCGGACTACATGATCGGCGGCTTCTTCGATCGCTACCATCACGAATGGGGCGAGAGCGAGATGGACTGGTTCGAAGACCTGCTCGCCGAAGACGATGTCGAGATCATGGCGTGGGGCCTGCAAACACAGCCCGTGCCCGAGCGTTTTCAGGGCGCGCTGATCGAGAAAATGCAGAGGCTGGATTACGTCGAGATCCCGCGTTAGGGCGAGGCGCTTGCACACTCGCGCTGTTTCATAACCTTATGCCCGACCTTAACCGCATCCTCGCGGCGAACACGCCGCTGACCCTCGCCTCGCTGTCGCGCGGGGCGCAGCCGCTTGTCATGGGCGATCTGGCACGGGCGGCAAAGCAGCGCGCCGTGTTCATTGCACCCGACGATGCCGCGATGCGAAGCGTGGCCGAAGCTGCGCGGTTCTTTGCGCCCGAAGTCGAAGTGCTCGAATTCCCGGCGTGGGATTGTCTGCCCTACGACCGCGCCAGCCCCGCGCTCTCGATCAGCGCGGCACGGCTTTCGGCGTTGTTCCGGCTGCAATATCCCAGCGGCGGCTCGCAATTGCTGGTCACGACGGTCAATGCCGCGCTCCAGCGCGTGCTCACCCCGTTCCGCATCCGCGAGAGCGTGCGCGGGTTCAAGCAGGGAACCACCATCGGCCACGAAAGCCTCTCCAAGCTGCTGACGCGGCAGGGCTATTCGCGCACCGATACTGTGGTCGATCACGGCGAATTCGCGGTGCGCGGGTCGATCGTCGATATCTTCCCCTCCTCGCTCGAAGAAGGGCTGCGGCTCGATTTTTTCGGTGACGAGCTTGAATCGCTGCGGCTGTTCGATCCTTCCACCCAGCGTTCGACCGGCGTGATCAAGGAGCATCTGCTGCTCCCCGCGTCCGAGGCGCTGGTTGACGAGGATTCTATCAAGCGCTTCCGCAGCCGCTACCGCGAACGCTTTGGCGCGGCGGCGACGCAGGACCCGCTATACGAGGCTGTGAGCGACGGGCGGCGGCTTGCGGGCATGGAGCACTGGCTCCCGCTGNTCGAGGAAAAGCTTGCGACGCTGTTCGATCACCTTGCCGCCGATGACGTCATGGTGATCGATCAGGCCTCGCTCGGTGCTGCCGAGGAGCGGTTTAAGGATATCGCCGATTACCACCGCCAACGCGGCAAGGTGGCCTCCGACAAGACCGGCTCTTACCGCCCGCTCGAAACCGACGCGCTGTATCTGTCCGAAGACGAATTCGCCGCCGCACTCGCCTCCGCTCCCGCACACCGAGCCAGCCTGTTTTCTGCGCCGGAGGGAGAGGCCACGCTCGATTTCGGTTTCCGCTCGGCGCGCGACTTCACGCCCGAGCGTGGGCGCGGCGACAATGTGTACGAGGCGGCGGCCAAGCACTTTACCGAGGTTGCCAAGTCGGGCCGCAAGCCGCTGTTCGCCGCCTATTCGACCGGTTCGCGTTCGCGCATCGCCTCGATCCTTGCCGAAGCGGGTGCACCCTGCGTGCTCGCCGATAGCTGGCAGCAGGCGCAAGGATTGGCGGCAAAGGGCCAGACCGCCGCGATGGTGCTGCCGCTCGACACCGGCTTTGCGAGCGACGAGCTGGAACTTCTCACCGAGCAGGACGTGCTCGGCGACCGGCTCGTGCGGCGCAAGAAAAAGCGCAAGGATTCCGACGCTTTCCTCGCCGAACTTCAGGCGCTGGCGAAGGGCGATCTGGTGGTCCATGTCGAGCACGGCATCGGCAAATATCTGGGCCTTGAACCGATCCCAGTCGGCAAGAGCCAGCACGATTGCGTCGCGCTCGAATATCACGGCGGCGACAAGCTCTTTATCCCGGTTGAGAACATCGACGTCCTCAGCCGCTACGGCTCTAGCGAAGACGCGGTCACGCTCGACCGCCTCGGCGGCGAGGCATGGCAGAAACGCCGTGCGCGCCTGAAAGAACGCATCACCGCCATTGCGGGCGAACTGATGAAGGTCGCCGCCGAACGCGCGCTCAAGAAGGCGCCGGTGTTCGAGGCAGACGAGGCCAGTTTCAACCAGTTCGTCGATCGCTTCCCGTGGGAGGAAACCGACGATCAGGACGCGGCTATCGCGGACGTGTTGCGCGACCTCGAAAGCGGCAAGCCGATGGANCGCCTCGTNTGCNGCGANGTCGGCTTCGGCAAGACCGAGGTTGCCCTGCGCGCCGCATTCGTCGCGGCGATGAGCGGGCAACAGGTCGCGGTGGTTGCCCCCACCACGCTGCTTGCGCGCCAGCATTTCGAAAACTTCTCCGAACGTTTCGCCGGTTTCCCGCTCAAACTCGGTCGCCTCTCGCGCCTCGTCTCATCCAAGGAAGCCGCGGAAACGCGCGAGGGTCTCGCCAACGGCACGATTGATCTCGTGGTCGGCACGCATGCGATCCTCTCCAAATCAACCGAGTTCAAGAATCTCGGCCTCGTCATCGTGGACGAGGAGCAACGCTTTGGTGTGACGCATAAGGAGAAGCTCAAACAGCTGCGCTCCGACGTGCATATGCTCACGCTCACCGCCACCCCGATCCCTCGCACGCTGCAAATGGCGATGAGCGGGCTTCGCGAATTGTCGACCATCCAGACCCCGCCGGTCGACCGCCTCGCGGTGCGGACCTATGTGATGGAATGGGACGACATGGTGATGCGCGAGGCCCTGCTGCGCGAACATCATCGCGGCGGGCAGAGCTTCATCGTCGTGCCGCGCATTGCCGATATGGCAACGGTCGAGGAATGGCTCGCCGAGAACGTGCCCGAAGTGAAAGTGATCGCCGCGCACGGCCAGATGGGCGCAGGCGAGATCGAACAGCGCATGAGCGCCTTTTACGAGAAGAAATACGAGGTGCTGCTTTCGACCACTATCGTCGAAAGCGGGCTCGACCTGCCCAGCGCCAACACCATCATCATCCACCGCGCCGACCGCTTCGGCCTCGCCCAGCTCTACCAGCTGCGCGGACGCGTCGGGCGTTCGAAACTGCGCGCCTATGCCTATCTCACATACGAGAAGGACATGCAGCTTTCCGAGGTTGCCGAAAAGCGCCTGAAGGTGCTGGGCGATCTCGATACGCTGGGCGCAGGCTTCCAGCTGGCGAGCCACGACCTCGACATTCGCGGCGCAGGCAATCTGTTGGGCGACGAGCAATCGGGCCACATCCGCGAGGTCGGCTTCGAACTTTATCAGTCGATGCTCGAGGACGCGATTCTTGCCGCCAAGGCGGGCGAGATGGGGCTTGAGAAGGCACGCGATGCCTTCAGCCCGCAGATTACCGTCGATGCGCCGATCATGATCCCCGNGGATTACGTCCCCGACCTCGCCGTGCGCATGGCACTCTATCGCCGTCTCAACCAGGCGCAGGATAAGGCCGAGATCGAGGGGCTGGCGGCCGAAATGATCGACCGCTTCGGCGAATTGCCGCAGCCGACCAAGAACCTCGTCAAGCTGATCGAGATCAAGCATCAGGCTATCGAGGCGAACATCGCCAAGATCGACGTCGGCGCGCGCGGGACTCTAGTGACCTTCCACCAGGACGATTTCCCAGACGGGCCGGGCCTCATCGCCTATGTCGACCGGCTGAATTCGGGCAATCCCGAAACCGCCAAGCTGCGCCCCGACATGAAGCTCGTCATCAACCGCGCATGGGGCAATCCCGAAAGCCGGTTGAACGGGCTGTTCCAGCTCACCAAGGGCTTGAGCGGGATCGTGCGAAAGGCGCGCAAGAAGGCTTCCTAGCGACCTGCCCTACCCTTCGCGGCAGAAGTCGCTAGGATGCAATGGCATGGGGTGGAATTTACGATGGTTGGCTTGTCTTTTGGCTTTCGCGGCGTTGGGCGTGTCCGCGAGCACGCCGGACGCTGATCTCGACACTTTCATCGAAACCGAACTTCCCCGCAGCGCCGCCCCCGGTCTTGCCTATGCGCGCATCGAGCATGGCGCGGTCACCGCGAAGGGCTTTGGCGAGACTGTCAAAGGGAGCGGGGAGCGTGTGACCGCCGATACGCTTTTCCCGATTGGCTCGGTCACCAAGAGTTTCACCGCACTGGCAATCGTGCAGCTCATGGAAGCGGGCAAGCTTGATCTGGATGATCCCGTCGCACAGCATCTTCCGGCCTTTGCGGACAGCCCTGAGCGCAAGGTGACGCTGCGCCAATTGCTCAATCATACGAGCGGCTTCTCGACCGTTCAGGGCAACAGCCATCACGGCGATCCCGAAGCACCGGAGGTTGGCCTGCGCAATCGGGCCGCCGAATTCGCCCGGATCGAGCCAGTAAACCCTCCGGGCGCGCGCTGGGAATATTCGAACCTGAACTACCAGATCCTCGGCGCAGTCATCGAACACGTCAGCGGCGAGACATATCCCGACTACGTCGCCGCGCATATCTTCGCACCGCTGGGTATGGAGCGCAGCGCAGTTCTTGTCGGGGCGGTTCCTGCGGGCCTCGCAACCGGCCACCGCCCGTGGTTCGGCGGAGTCCGCCCATTCGAACAGAGCGAGCGTTCCGCGATCAATGCACCCGCCGGAGGAATCGTATCGAGCGCCAATGAAATGGGGCGCTACCTCTCCATGTGGATGAATGGCGCGGATGATCTCGTTTCGGCAAAGTCCAAGACGATGATGATTGAACCCTCTGCCCCCACCTCGCCCGGTTACGGGCTGGGCTGGTCGATCGATCGGGAAGATGGGATTCCTTTCCACACGGGCCTCGTACCGGGTGCAGAGACGCTCGCCATGTTCGATCTTGCGGCGGGCAAAGGCGTCGTTGTGATGGTCAACGCCAACAGCGGTCTGGGATTTGCCGACACGTGGTATCTGATCGGCGGTGCAGGCGCGCGCGCTATGGGAGAACCGCATACCGACGACGGATCACGCTGGGCGCCGAAGTTCATCTATCTCTCGGTGATTCTGGCGCCTTTGTTGTTCCTGTTGTTGGCCTTCATATCTTGGAGAGGTCGGACGAACCTACAGGCCAAGCGCAACAACATCGGAGGCAAGTTCAGTCTGTGGTTCCCGTTCGCAGCAATGGCCGCGCTCGCTGGCTTTCTGCTTTTGATTTTGCCGCAAATGTTCGGCGGCTCGCTCGCAACGCTCCGGCTGTATCAACCCGACTTCGCGTGGGGGTTGATTGCTGCGGCGATCCTCGGGCCGGCTTGGGCAGTGCTGCGGTTGGTGCTCGCTCACACAACACGCAGCCCCGGCTAGCCCTACCCGTGCCCCCTGCCCCGCGCCGTGCGTGATAGCGCGAGCACTTCCTCGCTCTTCATCGGTTGCGCGCGCAGGAAGCCTTGCCAGTAGTCGCAGCCCTCGGCCTTGATCGTGGCGCGCTGGACGTCGTTCTCGATGCCCTCGGCATAGATCGACAGGTCGAGCGCCTTCGCCAGCGCCATAATCGCACGCAGCACGGCGAGCGCCTTGGTATCGCCGGGGATACCGTCGACCATGATCTTGTCTAGCTTGATCGCGTCAAGCGGCAGCTCGCGCAGATAGCGGAAGTTGCAGAAACCCGCGCCGAAATCGTCGAGCGCTGTGCGGAAGCCGAGGCCGCGCAGCGCCTTCAAAGCCGCCGAGGCCTGCTCGATATTGCGCACCAGCAGGTCTTCGGTGATTTCGAGCATCAGCCGCTGCGGCGCGATCTCGCTCTTGGCGATACTCTCGGCAAAATCAGCCGCAAAGCGCGGGTCGCCCAGTTCTTCAGGCGTTATGTTGAGCGATACGGTGAGGTCATCTGGCCAGTGCGAGGCGTCTTCGAGCGCCCGCGCCACCACATGGCGCGAAAGCGGAGCGACCAGCGCAGCCCGTTCTGCAATCGCGAACAGATCGCGCGCGCCGATCTCGCCCAGCGTCGGGTGCTGCCAGCGCGCCAAGGCCTCGGCCCCGACAACCGCGCCGGTGCGGCAGTCGAACTGCGGCTGGAACAGCACTTCGATCTCGCGCCGGTCGAGTGCGCGCAGCAAATCGGTTTCCAGCGCCGACGCCTTCACGCCGGGGAAACTCCCGCGCACCGGCCCACGCAGTGAAGCGCCAAAGGCTGTGCCAGCAGATGAGTGACGATCTTCCATCCCGTTCTCTTAGCCACGCGCGCCGTCCAATGCGCTCCCCAATTGCAATCCGCCCGAATTTGAAACATCAGCATAACTCGCTATGTTTCAGGCTTGGCGCCAATTGGGGGGCGCGCTGTCAATTAGCAGGCAATAGTAAACGCATTGGGATAGCCGCTGGCAAGATGGCGGCTCATCCGAGTGACTACAGGGCGAGTGACTACAGGGGGTGTGAGTGGAGTCTGCGAGTGTGACCGATAGCCAGAGTTCCGATTGCGAAGGCAGCCGCGCAGGCGATGGCCCTGTGCGCGGCAACTTCAGTAAGGTGGCGCTGGTCGCCTCCGAAAGCCCGCGCGCGCAGGAAGCCTATTCGATGCTGTGGGCCCAGCGCGACTGGGCTCCGATGGAAGAAGCAGACGCGGTCGTCGTGCTCGGCGGTGATGGTTTTATGCTGCAAACGCTGCACACCATGATCGACACCGGCCGAGTGATACCCGCCTACGGGATGAATCGCGGCACGGTCGGCTTCCTGATGAACAAATATGCCAAGGACGCGCCGGTTATCGACCGCCTCAATGTTGCGCGCGCCAAGACGATTGCACCGCTGCGCATCACTGCGGTGACGCAGGCCGGTGAAACGCAGGAAATGTTCGCGATCAACGAGCTGTCGCTGCTGCGTGAAACGCGCCAGACCGCAAAACTCGAAGTGACCGTGGGCAGCCGCGTCCGGATCAAGCAATTGGTGGGCGACGGCGTGCTGGTTTCGACCCCTGCGGGCTCCACCGCCTACAACCTATCCGCCAACGGCCCGATCCTGCCGCTCGACAGCGACATGCTCGCGCTAACCCCGATCAGCCCGTTCCGCCCCCGCCGCTGGCGCGGTGCGGTGCTGCCCGACGAGATGAAGATCAAGTTCCGCGTGCTCGAACCGGTCAAGCGCCCCGTCTCTGCCGTGGCCGACCAGAAGGAACTGCGCGACATTGCCGAGGTCTCGATCGAGATCGCTCACGATAAGGATCTCGAGCTGCTGTTTGACCCCGGCCAATCGCTCGCCGAACGCATCGTGGCTGAGCAGTTTGCGGTGGATTAGAAATTTCTGACAGAAAACCTGCCGGAACTCGCCAAAATCCCCCAAAACACTCTTGCCAACCGAAACCAGCGCCCATATAGGCGCGCTCTCGCTTCCCTCCATACCGCTTGGGAAGCTGCTCCCCGATAGCTCAGCGGTAGAGTAGGTGACTGTTAATCACTTGGTCGTTGGTTCGAATCCAACTCGGGGAGCCATTTTCCTTTACAGTTTGGACAAATCGTTTCCGGCAGTGTTAGACTGCTTTCGGGACTGTTTATCCTTTGGAGGAACACATGGGTCTTGGAACTTTTGCCGCTGCGCCGTTGATGCTTTTGCTCGTCTCTGGCGGACTAGATCGCGACACGGAAAAGCACTTCGAAAAGATTGCGGATTCGGTCGCGATGATCGGCACATGCCAGCAACATGATTTCACTGTTGATGTAGCGGGAATTGAAGACTGGAAAGGCCGCGCGCTCGATATGGCGGTTGCTGGCGGAATGAACCGAGAGGACGCGCAAGCACGACTCGATCAGGAAATCGCCAACGAGTTGGAGCGCGTGCAGGAACAGTTCGCCACCGCGCAGCGCATGGCGCATTCGCGCGACCACGTGACGCGCTTCAATCGCTCGATGAAGCGCGATTGCGAGCGTCTGGCGAAGGATGATCTGGCGGGCGACTACTTCAGCGAAAGCTGACCTGCTGCCTCGCTAGACACCGGCGAGCAAGCGCACGCCCACAACTGCAACCAGCGCCGCGGTCAGCCAGCGAATCCACTTCACCGGCAGCACGCGCACGGCCAGCAGGCTGCCGATCTGGCCGCCCACGACAACCGCGAGCAGCAAGGGAAGCGCATCGACCAGAGCGGCGCCGAACATGGCGGGTCCGTGCTTGAGCAATTGTCCCGCTAGACCGAACAGCGAATTGACGAGGATGAAGAGGCTCGCGGTCGCAGCGATGGCGCGGGCGTTGTTCCACCGCGTCAGGTGAAGCAGCGGGGCGAGAAAGATGCCTCCCCCGATCCCCACCAGTCCCGCCAGAAACCCCAGCGGCACAGCGGCAAATGGTATCGCCTTGGCAAAGCGGGTCGGCTCACCCGCCACAGCCTCGCGCAGCGGGACAAGCATGGTCACACCGGTCAGGACGAGGCTCAGGCCGAGCAGCAGCAGAAAGCTCTCGCGGTCTATCGCGACCAATCCGCCGACAAAGGCCGCAGGTGCCGCCAGCACGGTGAGTAGCAGCGCACCTTTCCACGGCGTCACACCCGCCCGCGCAAAACGCCAGCTCGACCCAGCGACCACAATGATATTGCAGGCAAGGGAGACGAGCGGCAGCACGCGGTAGTCGAGGCCCGACAGCGCCAGCAGCGCCGAATAGGTCGAACCGCCGCCGAAACCGACGCTGGCATAGAGCAGCGCGGTCACGAAAAAGGCGATGGCGAGCAGCGGCATCAGGCGCGCCTAGCCCAATTCCACAAGCGCAGCTAGACAGGTGCGAGAGGGAGTGGGGCATCATGCAGGAAAGCGATATCGAACTCGGGCCGGAGCTGACCCGCGCAAGCCGCAAGGACGCGCGTCAGACGGGCTTCATCACGGGCGATGCGTTTCGCGACGATCCCTTCAACCGCTGGCTGCTCGGCAATCCGGCGGCGATCAACGGCGTGTTCGTTCCGCTGGCACAGCATGTCTATGTGCCGAAGGGGTTCTGCTACCGCGCAGGCGATGAAGGAGCGGCAATGTGGATGCTGCCCGACGGCGACAGCTCGATCGGCTTCTGGGCGCTGCGAAAGTTGGAATTCAACGCGATCTTTCGCGCGAGCAAGGGCACGATCGGGCGGATCGAAAAGACGATGGCGGCGATGGAGGCGGCCCACCCGAGCTTTCGCCACGCCTATCTGTTCACCATCGGCGTGCGTCAGCGCTCGCGCGGCACGGGTCTGGGCCGCAAGCTCATTCAGCCCGTGCTCGACGCGTGCGATCGCACCGGCACCATCGCCTATCTGGAAAATTCCAACCCTGCGAACACCGCCTTCTACCATTCAAGCGGGTTCGAGCAGTCGGGCGATCCGATTCATCCCGAACCGGACAGCCCGCCGCTCGTCCCGATGACACGGCAGCCGCGCTAAGCGGATTACGCCGCCAGCTTACTCGCTGCCCAAGCGCTGCCTTAAGCGTTCGTGGTCAGCGCGCCGTGGCAATGCTTGTACTTGTTGCCGCTACCGCAGGGGCACGGTGCATTTCGGCTGATGTCGAGGTTGGCGTAAGGGTTGTCGGTCTGTGCCCCGCCCGGTCCAAACGCTGCACGCGGACTTCCTGCAAGCGAGCCGAAAAGTTCGGGCCGCTCGGCCGAACCGTCGCCGTCATTCGAATTGTCGATCCCGGTAAGCGGGTCGATGTGGCCGGTGAGGAAGTCGGGCAGATCGGGCAGAGCCTGCATATCGGGGCGCTGGACCTGCAGTTCGCCTTTGAACAGGATCTTCGTCACGTCCTCGCGCAGTGTGTCGAGCATCGTTTCGAACAGGCCGAAAGCCTCCTGCTTGTATTCGTTGATCGGCTGCTTCTGCGCGACCGCACGCATCCAGATCACCTGCCGCAGCGCGTCGAGCGTCGCGAGGTGTTCTTTCCAGTGATAGTCGAGACGGCGAAGCAGTTCCTGCTTTTCCGCACCGCGCCACTGTTCGATCTCGTAATTCGCAACCTTGGCGTCCATCATCTCGTCGGTCAGCGTGCGGACGCGTTCCTCGATCATCTCCTGCTCGACTTCGTCTTCTTCGAGCCATTCGTCGATCGGCGGAGTGATGCCGAAGACGTCGAGCAGCTTTTCCTTGAGCCCTTCGACGTCCCATTGTTCGGGGTAGGAACCGGCCGGGCAGGTCGAATAGACAATCGAATTGATCGTATCGTGGCGCATATCGACGACGACATCGTCGACCGCTTCCGAGTCCATGATTTCGGCGCGCTGTTCGTAAATGACCTTGCGCTGGTCGTTCATCACGTCGTCGTACTGGACCACGTTCTTGCGCACGTCGTAATTGCGCGCCTCGACCTTCTTCTGCGCGGTTTCAATGGCCTTGGAGAGCCATTTCGACCCGATCGCTTCGCCGTCTTCGAGGTTGGAATTCATCATCTTCGCAAACAGCGTGTCGGGGCCGAAGATGCGCAGCAGATCGTCTTCGAGACACAGGTAGAAGCGCGAGAGGCCCGGGGCGCCCTGACGACCCGAACGGCCGCGCAACTGGTTATCGATACGGCGCGATTCGTGCCGTTCGGTGCCGAGCACGAACAGGCCGCCGGCTTCGAGCACCTTGGCCTTTTCGGCTGCGACTTCTTCCTTGATACGGCTGATTTCCGCATCCTTGCGCAGACCCGGCTCCATGTCGCCAAGCTCGTCTTCGATGCGGAATTCGAGGTTACCGCCAAGCTGGATGTCGGTCCCGCGACCGGCCATGTTGGTGGCGATGGTTACCGCGCCGATCCGGCCTGCCTGCGCCACGATATGCGCCTCGCGCTCGTGCTGGCGGGCGTTGAGGATCTCGTGCTTTACGCCTTCCTTGTCGAGGAAGTTCGACAGCAATTCGGACTTTTCAATCGAGACCGTGCCGACGAGGATCGGCTGGCCTTTTTCGTTGTGCTCCTTGATCGTCTTCGCAATCGCCTGGAACTTGTCCATCGTGTTCTTGTAGAACTCGTCCTGATCGTCGATCCGCTGGACTGGCAGGTTGGTCGGGATTTCGACCACGCCGACCTTGTAGATGTCCCAGAACTCGGCCGCTTCGGTGGCGGCGGTGCCGGTCATGCCCGACAGCTTGGGATACATGCGGAAGTAGTTCTGGAAGGTGATCGAGGCCATCGTCTGGTTTTCAGGCTCGATCTTCACACCCTCTTTCGCTTCGACCGCCTGGTGCAGACCGTTCGACCAGCGGCGACCGTCCATCATGCGGCCGGTGAACTCGTCGATGATCACGACCTTGTCGTCCTTGACGATATAGTGGTCGTCGCGGCGGAACATGTGCACCGCGCGCAGCGCCTGGTCGAGATGGTGGACGACCTGCGTGTTCTCGACGTCGTAGAGGTTCTCGGTTTCAAGCAGCCCCTTCTCGATCAGGATCTTCTCGACCTCGTCGTGGCCCTCTTCGTTGAGCTGGATATTGCGGGACTTCTCGTCCTTTTCATACCATTCCTCGGGGATCAGCTTGGCGACTTCGTCGAGCTTCACATAGAGGTCGGACTTGTCCTCGGTCGGACCCGAAATGATCAGCGGGGTACGTGCCTCGTCGATCAGGATCGAGTCGACTTCATCGACGATGGCGAAGTTGAACGGGCGTTGGACCATCTCGCGGCGCGAATGCTTCATGTTGTCGCGCAGATAGTCGAAGCCGTATTCGTTGTTCGTGCCGTAGGTGATGTCGGCATTGTAGGCATCGCGCTTGGCGATCTCGCCCATGCCGGGGACCACCACCCCCACCGTCAGGCCGAGCCATTCGTAAAGCTGCCCCATCCATTCCGCGTCGCGCGTGGCGAGGTAATCGTTGACGGTGACAACGTGGACGCCCTTGCCGTGGATCGCATTGAGATAGGTCGCAAGTGTCGCCATCAGCGTCTTGCCCTCACCCGTGCGCATTTCCGCGATTTCGCCGCGGTGGAGCACGATCCCGCCGATCAGCTGCACATCGAAGTGACGCATGCCGAACACGCGCTTCGAGGCTTCGCGCACGGTCGCAAATGCTTCGGGCAGAATGTCATCAAGCGAGGAGCCGTGGTCGAGCTGTTCGCGGAACTTCGCGGTCTGGGCCTGCAACGCCTCGTCCGACAGGTTTTCCATCATCGGTTCGAGCGCATTGATCTTGTCGACGACCTTGCCGAGCGACTTGACGTAGCGATCATTCGAAGAGCCGAAGACAGCCTTGGCGATTTTGTTGAACATGGAAGAGTAAGCCTCTGAATTTTATTGAATATATGCGCAGGTCGCTCGGAAGCGGACCTGCCGGAAAAGCGGAAATGTCATAAGAAAATCGCGCCGCAAGCGCTGGCGCGATGGGACAGGAATGCAGACGTCGGCGCGCTATTCCAGCGCGCGGTCGCTTCCTTGAACTGTCGAAGGGCGCAGCCAGCTGGGCAGGAACGACCAGCTCTTGCGACGTTCACGCCGCGGCGAGGACGTTTCGCCTTCTCTCGCGCTTTCAGGGCAGGCGGCAGCTTCACGGGCTGCGCTTTGCCCTGCGGCGATTACCGCGCGGGTGTTTTGCACTGCCGATTGCGAAACCTGTGCATGCGCAGGCGCTTCCAGCGCGGCGAGGCCGCTGAGGAGTGCGAACAGGGCAAGCAGATGGCGTGCAAACATAGCGGAGGACAAGATAGTGCATCGCGGGCGCTTCGTCCACCTGCGCGGTGGAGATTTGCGCGGGCGGTGTGGTGTTTGGGACATTTACTCGCTCGAAGAGCGCTCTTAAAGCGCGTGCATGGATCTAGAACGCTCGCCCCTCGCCCTGCCCTTCCCCGAAATCCCGCCCATTGCAGGCGTGACGCTGCGCGTGGCGCGGGCGCAGTATAAAACATGGGATCGCTGCGACCTGACCTTCGTCGAACTGGCGGAAGGCACAAGCGTTGCGGGCGTTTTCACCCAGAGCGCCTGCGCATCTTCCGAGGTCGAACTGGGCCGCGAGCAAGTGAAGAGCGGCACAGCGCGCGCGCTGATCGTCAATGCGGGCAATTCCAACGCCTTCACCGGCTATCGCGGGCGCGAGGCGGTGGAAGCCATTCAGTTGCAGGTGAGCGAGGCGCTCGGCTGTTCGACGCAACAAGTGTACGTCTCCTCCACCGGCGTGATTGGCGTGCCGCTCCCCATGGACAAGGCGCGTGCGGGCGTTGCCGGCGCATTGGCAAGCGAGCCTTGCGAATGGGAGGATGTAGCCAGCGCGATCAACACCACCGACACGTTCAACAAAGGTGCGCATGCCAGCGCGATGGTGGGCGATACGCGGGTCGAACTCGGCGGCATTATCAAGGGCAGCGGCATGATCGCGCCCGACATGGCGACCATGCTCGGCTACATCTTCACCGATGCCGATGTCGCCCCCGCCTTCCTTCAGGAATTGCTGAGCGCCGCCAATCTCGGCTCCTTCAGTTGCATCACGGTCGATAGCGATACCTCCACCAGCGATACCGTGCTGGCGTTTGCAACCGGAAAAGCGGGGAATGCGCGGATCGAGGGGTGGGACAGCCCCGGCGCGGACGCTTTCGCCGCCGGGCTAACCGACATGTGCCGACAGCTTGCGCAATTGGTGGTGCGTGACGGCGAAGGCGCGACCAAACTCATTGGCATCCGTGTGTCGGGAGCAGCGAACGACGAAAGCGCGCGCCGTGTCGGGCTCTCGATTGCCAATTCGCCCTTGGTGAAGACCGCCATCGCCGGAGAGGACGCGAACTGGGGCCGCGTCGTCATGGCCGTCGGCAAGGCGGGCGAACCGGCGGACCGCGACAAGCTCTCGATCGCGTTCGGCGGCGTGTGGGCTGCGCGCAACGGACTGCCTGTCGAAGATTATGACGAAGCGCCGGTAGCTGCGCATTTGAAGGGGCAGGAGATCGACATCGCGGTCGATCTGGGTCTGGGCGAAGGGCGCGCAACGATTGGGACCTGCGACCTGACCCACGGCTATATCTCGATCAACGCGGATTACAGGTCGTGAGCGAACTCTCGCCCCTCGACGCCGAAATCCGCGATCTGCTGCGGTTTGCCGCCGAGCGATCGATGCTGCCGCGTTTCCGCGCTCTCGCCGAACACGAGATCGAGATGAAAGGCGAGGACGATCCTGTCACCGTGGTCGACCGCGAAGTCGAAGCCTTCCTCACCGACGCGCTGACCAAGCTGGCTCCCGGTGTTGCGATTGTCGGCGAAGAAGCGGCGGCGGCAGATGCGAGCGTGCTCGACCGGCTTTCCGAAGCCTGCTGGATCATCGATCCGCTCGACGGGACCGCCAATTTCACGCAAGGCAGGGAGCCTTTCGGCACGATCATCGCACTGGCCGATGGCGGGAAGGCTGTCGCTGGCTGGCTGTACGATCCCACCACCGACCGGCTCTGCCACGCAAAGGTTGGCGAAGGGGCGTTCGTCAACGGCGAGCGGATTACTGCGCGCACCACGGGGCAAACCCCTCCGGTGAACGCGATCAGCCGGCTGTTCCTGACGCCGGAACAAAATGTGATGGTCGATGAGAACCTCGCCCCGCATTACACGCTGGTCGACATTCCGCGCTGTGCCGCAGAGCAATATCCGCGGCTCGCGCTGGGCGAAAACGATGTCTCTGTGTTCAAGCGAACCCTGCCGTGGGATCACGCGGCGGGCGTTCTCTGGCTTAACGAGGCAGGCGGCAAAGCAGCCCGTATCGATGGCAGCGACTACCGCGTCGACGAACACGGGCGCACCGGGCTCGTCGGGGCATCGAGCGAGGCAATCTGGGACGAATTCGTCGCCCGACTGCCGGAGTAAGGCCCCCGCTTTCACGGGAGCCTTCACCGCAATCAGATCTCGCTAGCGATCCAGTCCTTGAGCTGGCTCTTGGGAGCCGCGCCGACCTTGCGTGCGACCGGCTGACCGTTCTTGAACAGCACCATCAGCGGAATCGACTGCACACCCATTTCCGCAGGAATGCCGGTGTTTTCCATGATGTCCATCTTGGCGATGGTGACGCTTTCGCCCAGCTCTTCGCTGATTTCTTCAAGCGCAGGGGCGATCATCTTGCACGGGCCGCACCAGTCAGCCCAGAAATCGACCAGCACGGGCTTGTCGCTTTCAAGCACATCGGATTTGAAGCTTTCATCGGTGACGGTGACGGTGGCCATTGGGGGAACTCCTCGAATATTTGGTTGGCTATCAATCTAGGCAGCTTTGCGGATCACTCAAGGGTCAGCGGCGCATAGTTATCCTGCGGCTGCCCCAATGAAGACTTGTGCTCCTCCAGCGTTGCTGACGGAATTTCGATCAGCTGCGGGGTCTGCGTATAGAGCACCGCAGCCCGCATTTCGCGGCCCGGGAAGATCGCGGAAAGCGCCGCGCAATAAGCAGCCATCTGGCGGATGGTCCCGGGCGGAATTTCTTCGAGCGACGCAGGCGGACGGCGCGTGGTCTTGAAATCGACAACAGTCACTGCGGCATCGGTCACAAGCAGCCGGTCAGCCGTGCCCGCCACCACCACGCCAGCCACCGTCGCCGCAAGCGGGACTTCAGCCAGCGCATCCGGCCCGAAAATCGCGGCAAATTCCGGCTGTGCGAGCACGGTGAGCGCGCTGTCCAGCATCTCGCTTCGCACCACTGGATCGAGATCGGATGCCTGACGGGACAGCCAGCCCTCGCCCACGCTCCGCCGCTCTTCCGGCAAGAGATCGGGCAGGCGCTCAAGCAGACGGTGGATCAGAGTCCCCCGCCTCGCAGCAATCGCCAGCGCTTCGGGCGGGAGCGGCGGATCGGCGCCCTGCTCTTCGCCCGCGCCGCTCGGTGCAAGCGGTCGTGGCGGGCGCGGCTCGGGGCCGATGGGCGTGGTCAGCCATGCGGGAAGCGCTTGCGGTTCAACGCCGCTCGCGGTTTGATCGATGAGAACAGTCTTGTCCGACGCCGCACCCCACACGCGCTTCGCACCGAACAGCGGGTCCTCCAGACGGTCGGTGTCGAACACCCCTTCGAGATGGGCGTACCAGCTGTCTTCATGCGGCACGCCTTTCTTCGCCTGCTTCTTGCCCAGCGAACCGCCGATAAACAGAGCCTCTTCTGCGCGCGTCATAGCGACATAGAGCAGCCGCCAGTGCTCCTGCATTTCATCCGCCTTGGCCTGCTCGTCGGCCTCGGCAACGCGTCCCGCCTTCTGGTCTTTCGCCAGCTTGGGCAGCGGAACCATGCGCGGGTTTTCCTGCTCGTCCTTGCCGGCCGGATACTCGGCAAGTTCACTCGCCCCTGCTTTGCCCGGCTCGCCCGTCGCATCGGCGAGGATCACGATCGGTGCCTGCAAGCCTTTCGAGCCATGGACGGTCATCACCCGCACCTGCCCCGTCGCATCGTCGGCATCGCGCTTCAACTCGCCCTCGCCTGCGTCGAACCACGCGATGAAACCGGCCAGACTGGGGGTGTGCGCGCTCTGATAGGCAAAAGCGGCGTTGACCAGTTCGTCGATCGGATCGTTCGCCTCCTGCCCCAGGCGCGCGACGATCTTGCGCCGCGCCTGCCACGGGCCGGTTATGAGCCATGCGAACAGCGCCTGCGGCGTCTCGAAATCGGCGCGCGCAAGCAGATCGCGCAGCTTTGCAACCGTCTCTTGAACGAAGGGCGCCTCGTGGCGGCGCAAATGGTCCCACAAGCGCACTTTGTAGCCACGCGGGCAATATTCGAGCAGATCGTTCTGCGACCAGCCGATCAGCGGCGATCCGAGAAGGTTTGCAAGGCTGAGATCGTCGAGCGGCTGCGCGGCAAATCGCAGCGCGGCCATCAAGTCCTTGACCGCCAGCGGCGCCCCCAGCCGCAGCCTGTCGACGCCCGCCACCGCAACGCCTTTCGCATGCAACTTGGCAACGATCTGCGAGGCCAATTCCTTGCGCTTGCGCACCAGCACCATGACATCGCCCGCGTCGGCGTGGCGCGCGTCCTTGCCTTTCTCCAGAACGAAGGGTTCGTAATTCGGATTGCGCGGATCGACCCAGCGGCTCACTTGCTGTGCGATCAGATCGGCGAGCTTGGTGTCGTGAGCGGGAAGCCAGCCACGCTCGTCCTTCTCCTCATCGCCGTTCTTGTCGCCCCGGTAATTGTCGTCCTCGTCTTCCTCGGTATCGGCCTCGCTGATGACCGGCTCCCACAAGGTGACGAGCCCGGCGCGGGTGGGGAAAGCCGAGCTGTGCGGTTCTGCCTTCTTCTTGAGCCCCAGCGATTCCCAACCGATGACCTCGATAGCGCGGTTGACGAAGTCGAGCACCGCCGGCGAGGTGCGATAGGACAGGCCGAGGTCGAGGTCTTCGAGCGACAGCACGCGGTGATTGCTGCGGATTTCATGCGCGTTCGCCTTGGCATCGTCGATGCGCTTTTTGACCTTCTCCTTGGCGCGCTCGAAATTGTCGGGGCTGGTGCCTTGGAAGCCGAAAATCGCCTGCTTGTAATCCCCCACGGTGAAGATGGTGCGCAGCTTGTCCCCTCGCGCGCCCTGCCCTGCGAAGAAATCGTCGATCAGCGCATCGATAATACCCCATTGCGCGCGGTTGGTGTCCTGCGCCTCGTCGATCAGGATGTGGTCGAAACTGCGGTCGAGCTTGTAGCGTATCCATGCCGCCGCATCCGAATTGCCGAGCAGTTCGGCGGCCTTGCGGATCAAATCGTCAAAATCGAGAAAGCCTTCACGCGCCTTGGCCTCTTCCCACCGCAAAGCGAAAGCCCGCCCGAGTTCGAGCGCGGGGATGAGGAAGTCGGCGAGTGCGAGGAGGGTTTGGCGGCCTTCATAGAGGGCAAGCGCTTCACCGATTTCGATCTGCCGATCTGGCAAATCCGGATCATCTTTAGTCGGGTTTGCCATCTTTCGCGGCTCACCCTTCTTGGTCAGCACGGTCTCGAAAAAACGTGGCGCGATCTCCACTCTGCGCGGCACATCAGCCACGAGCCATTCGGCGATCAGCTCGGCAGTCTCGCGGCCCGTCTTTGCATTCCATGCCTGCATCAGCGGCAGCATCGCCACCAGTTGAGCATCGGGGAATGTATCAGGATGCAGCACCTCATGCGCCCATTCCTCACCCGCACCGGGAGGTATGCCGAGCAAGGTATCCACCCGCCCGCGCATCGGCGGTTGCCATGCGGTGTTGCCCAGCCACAGCTCCATCGCGCTGGCGCAGCGCATCAGCCAGTCGCGCAGAGCGTCGGGGTCCTTGGTGCAGGCGAAGGCGCTGATCGCATCAGTCGTCGCTGTATCGCCCGATGTCTCGGCTTCGGAGAGCATGTCCGACAGCACGTTGCGCGACAGCAATTCGCGCTCGCGGTCCTCCATCGGACGTGCGCCGGGCTGAAGGTCTGCCTCTTCGGGGAAATTGGCGAGCAGCCATTGCGAAAAGGCGTGGATCGTATCGATCCGCAGACCCCCGCCGGGGCAGTCGAGCACGCTTGCGAAAAGGGTGCGGGCATGGGCGCGGGCTTCGTCCGACTGGTCCGCGCCCAGATTGCCCAATTCTGCGAAAAGCTGCGTGTCTTCGAGCCGGACCCAGCGCGCCAGCACGCCGTTGATGCGGTTCGCCATCTCGGCCGCGCCAGCCTTGGTGAAGGTGAGGCACAACACTTGCGAGGGATCGACGCCGGGTTCCAGCAACAGCCGAAGCACGCGCGCGGACAGCACCTGCGTCTTGCCCGTGCCCGCCGAAGCGGACAGCCAGACATTGTCCTGCGGGTCCGATGCGGCAAGCTGGTTGTCCTTGAGAGGGAAAACAGCATCGCTCATGGCTCGCCCACCCCGCTCTCATCGCTTCCCGCTTCGCTCAGGCGGATTTTCCATTCCTCGAAGCGCATGAGTTGATCGTAGTCGGTGAAGCCGGGGTAATTGGGGTTTTCGCGCGCGGTGAAAGGTTCATCGCCAAGAATGTAATTGTCGATCGCACGGCTGAGCGCCTCTTCGTGTCGGGGCAGGAACTCCTCCGGCTCGAGCCCCCCTTGTCTAGAGGAAAGCTTGAGCGGCGAGAATTTATCGCCAAACTCACCGTCCTTTTTGCGCAGCGACCAGAATTCGAACACGCTTGCTTCGCCCGAAATCGGAGGCTCGCCATCCGCGCCGAAACTTCCCTCGCGCGCGATCAAGCCAAGGACGCCGAGCTGCAAGCGGAAGCCGTCCTTTACCTGCGCCTTGCTCGGCGGCGAGCCCGTTTTGTAGTCGATAATCGCAAGGCTATCGTCGGGCAGGCGGTCGATCCGGTCGGCGATGCCGTGAACGGTCACGCCCTTATAGGTCATCTTGCCCTTGATCTCGGTCGCAAGCACCCGCGTGCCTTCGGACTCTGCCTCTTCGATCCATTTCTCGAAGCGTTCGAGCGCGATGACCAGTCGCGGGCGCCATAGTCCCCAGAACAGCGGGTGGACGGGTTTGTCGCGCAAATATCGCTCGGCAAAGGGCTTGATCGGCAGAGTGTTTTTCACCTTGCGCGCCTTGTGCCAGGCATCGAGCATCTCGTGCACCAGCGTCCCGCGCAGCGCCGGATCGCCGAAGGGATCGGCTTCGAGCGGATCGAGCTTCGACAGCCCGAGAATCTCGCGCGCGTAAAACTGGTAGGGATCGCCCAGCAGACGGTCGAGCGCGGTCGCACTGATCCGCACCTTGCGCTGCTCAGCCGAAGGACGCGGCATCGGACGCGGATACTCTTCATCCAGAGGCGACGCACGGTCGAGTGCGGGGAGCAGTGCAGGAATGGACTCTTCGCGATGCTTCTTCACCTCGTCCTTGCCCAGCAAGGCCTCCACCCGCAGCAGGAAACGTGAGGGCAGCGTCGGTCCTTCTGCGTCCCTTTGTGCCCTGCTCAGCACCACTTCGGGCGCGCCCATCGCACCAGCCAGATCATGCGCGGCGAGGCCGATGCGGAATTCCGCTCCCGGCACGCCGAGCGCCCGCAACACCGCAGGTGCAAGCAAGGCATCGCCCGAGGGTGCTTGCGGCCAGCTGCCTTCGTTGAGGCCGCCGCAGATCACCAGATCGGCACGGGCCATGCGCGATTCGAGCAGGCCGTAAATGGCAACGCGGGGGTGTCCGCCATAGGGTGGACGCACCGCGATCTCGTCCATGCAATCGCGCAGCACGCTGGCGACATCATCGGGCGCAATGGCGGTGCCTAGCGCGCGGGCGTGCAAGCGCAGATCCTCGACCAGCGAAGACAAGGCGCGTCCATCCTCGTTCGCCCACAGCCCGAGCCCTGCGAGCTTCTCACCCGCCTCGGCCACAAGGTCGAGCGCGACCGCAAGCGGCATTTCGCGGGGAAGTTCCGTCAACGGCGCGAGCACCGCTTCCACCTCGTCCCACCATTCGGCGACACCCGCCTCGCCTGCGATGGCGCGCAAAGGCGGCAGTCCGGGTGGCGGCGTCGGTCCGCGCAATTCGCGGTCGAAAGCGCGAAAGGATCGCAGCCAGTCACGACGCGCTTCGCTGTCGCTGCGCTTCACCAGCGGATGCGCGAGCAGAGCAACGACGGCGGAAGGTGTCGGCCCGTGCGAGACGATGTCCGCCAACAGCCCCAACATTCGCCCCGCAGGCGTCAGCGAGAGCGAGCGCCCGGCCGTATCGTCAGCCACAATGTTCCACCGCGCGAGATGCTGAGTCACGCGTTGCGCAAGGCCGCGGTCAGCGCTTACCACCGCAACCCGCTTTTCCGGCACTGTGAGCGCCTCACGCACCAGCATCGCAATCGCCTGCGCTTCCTCTTCGGAAGTGGCGCTGATCATCAGGCGGACAGCAGCAAGACGACGTTGTTGCGGCTCGAGCGCAATCCAGGAACGGCTGGCCTGCGGCGGCAGGAACAGCGAGCTGATCGCGCGGCTGCGCGCCGGTTCGGCAGCGGTCATGCCCTTACGGTGCCACGTGCGCACTTCAGCGCGGGCAACGCCCATGCGTTCGAGCAGCAGTTTGAGGTGATATTGCGGATGGGTGAGCGCGTCCTTCTTGCCGAAGGTTTCCCCGCCGGGCTCGGGAGTGGCGCCTGCCCGGCCCAGTTCGTCCCAGGCCTCATCGCTCAGATGCAGGTCGAGATCAGGCAGCACCACCGCGCCATTGGGCAGATCGGCAATTGCGCGCAGCATCCGCGCCAGAGCGGGCGATGCGCTCGTGACACCCGCCGCAAGAATGGGGGTCGCAGGCGGCTGATTGCGCCAGCGCCTGGTTGCGCGTTCGAACAGCATGTTGCGACGGGTCGCGGCATCGACCGCGCCAAGTTCTCCCAAACGCGAAAGCCAGCGCGCCTGAACGCGCGCAAACAGCGTCAGCGAATCTTTCCAATGGTCGGCAAGGTCGCCTAGCATGTCGAGTACGGCATCGCCGACAAGCTGTTCCGGACCGATATCCTCGACCAGCAGGCGGTCCATCGTCCGCGCAATCTCGCGCGCCAGCCGCAACCGGGCAGCCCCGGGGAGCGCGGTCTTGCCCAGCTCCTTGCGCTCCAATTCCACCAGCCGCGCCAGTTCGAACAATCGCTGCGTCGGCTCGATTGCAGGCGGAATGTCACCCGCGCCGAGCGGATCGAGCAATGCGCCGAGGCTTTCGTCGAGATCGAGATCGCCCACCGTCACCATGCGCGGCATCAGCATGCCGGCCGCATCGTTTTCGCCGCACCAGCGGATGAAAGCCTCGGACAGCGTCTTGGCGGCACGCGAGCTCGGCACCAGCAGCGTCAACCGCGCGAGCCCCAGACCTTCTTCGGAATAGCGCGGGACGATTCCCGCCACCAGCGCATCGGCAAAGCCGCGGTGTGCGGCAATCGAATAGACTTGCGGATCGCCGCGATCACCCACGCTGGAGCGCATCTTCGGTTGGCCGGATCGCATCGGGTGTGCCGACTTCGAACCACAGGCCCGTGAAGGAAACGCCGTAAAGCCGCCCCTCCTCTATCGCGCGGTTCCACAACACATTGGTCGAAAACTTGCCCTCTGGCGCATCACGCAAAAGGCGGTGCGAAACCAACTGGATGCCGGTGTAGATGAAGGGCGCGATACGGCCCTGCACGCGGCGCCTGATCTTGCCGCGCGGGTCCATGTAGAAGTCGCCCGTCCCGTCGAAATTGACGGCACGCGCATGGCTGACGAGAAGCAGCAGCGCGTCCATTTCATCGGGGTTCCAGCGCGCCGAAAGATCGGCAAAGGCGCTGCGCGGTCCGTCGATCCAGATATTGTCGGCGTTGAGGCAGAAGAACGGATCGGGCAGTTGTGACTGCGCCTTCACCATGCCGCCGCCTGTTTCCAGAAGCTCGCCGCGTTCGTCCGAAATCACCACTTTGGGCGCGCCGCGCGAACCAAGATGCGCTTCCAGCGAATCCGCCAGGTAGTGGACGTTCACCACTGCCTTTTCGACGCCGGCATCGTTCAGCCGGTCGAGCGCGTGGTCGATCAGCGGTTTGCC
This sequence comes from Erythrobacteraceae bacterium, assembly GCA_002706445.1. GTDB lineage: Bacteria > Pseudomonadota > Alphaproteobacteria > Sphingomonadales > Sphingomonadaceae > Erythrobacter. Next base: position 22,581 of record PALE01000022.1, on the reverse strand, counting down.
GCCGACCCGTACCATCGGCTTGGGCTGCGACGCGGTCAGCGGGCGCATCCGCTTGCCGAGGCCTGCGGCCATGACCATGGCGGTGTCGCTGGCGAGTGTGCTCACGAAATCGTTCCCCCGCCGCTCTTGCGCAATTCAGCGGGGATATTGGCGTCGAACCAGCGCGCCACCGGAGCAAGCTCGGGATGCGCCAGATCGCGCTCCATAGCTTCCCATACCCGCGGGATCATCCCGAGGTATTTGGGCTTTCCATCGCGCTTGTGCAGGCGGGTGAAGATGCCGACGATCTTCGCATTGCGCTGCGCCCCGAGACGCGTGTAGTCGGCGAGAAAGTAGATGTCCGGTTCGGCCTTGCGGAAATACCGTTCGAGCATCGCTGCTTCGAGTTTGGGCGAAACGTCGCGCCGCGCGTCCTGCAACAGCGAGACCAGATCGTAGGCTCCGTGCCCTGCCAGCGCGTCCTGAAAGTCGATCAGCCCCTGCGGTGCACCTGTCGACGGCTTGCCCAGCAGCATGATGTTCTCGGCATGATAATCGCGCAGCACGGTCAGCGGGCTCGACTGGTGTTCGATAAGCGGCGCGAGCACCTCTTCCCAAGCGGCGGCATAGCCCGCTTCATCGACTTCGAGACCGACCGCGGGGCAGTACCATTCGGTGAACAGGGCAGCTTCGCGCTGATAGGTCGCCATGTCGTAGGGTTCGAAGGGGCCGGCGGGCAGTTTGTGCAGTTCGACCAGCGCGTCGATCGCCGTCTCATAGGCGTGGGTTTCGTCTTGCGGACGTTGGTCGAGCCAGTCGCGCATCCGGTCATTGCCGAAATCTTCGGTCAGCACCCAGCCTTGCGCTGCGTTCTCGGCAAGAATTTGCGGCGCGCGCATTCCATTGTCGGTGAGCCATGCAGCGACCTTCAGGAACGGTACGGGGTCTTCTTCGGGCGGCGGGGCATGCATCAGCATCGCCGTCTCGCCATCATCGCGGCGAAGCCGGAAGTAACGCCGGAACGAGGCATCGCCCGGAATCGCTTCGATAGCGGCATCGTCCCAGCCAGTTCGGGCTACGAATTCGGTGAGACCATCAGGCAGTTCGCTCATGGCATACGCCCTAGCCAATCCGCACCGCCACGGGCAATCGCAATCCGCCCTTCCCCTGATGTTTCCAACAGGATCGAGAGGCAGCCAGCCTCATGCGCAAAGCCGCCCGCGTGATCGGGCCATTCGGCAATCAGCGCAGCGCCTTCGCGGTAATCGTCGAGACCCAGTTCCTCGATCTCCTGCGAGTGTTTGAGGCGATAGAAGTCGGCGTGGACTATCGGAAGGCTGAGCGGCGGCGCATCGTAGGTCTCGATGATCGTGAAGGTCGGCGATGGCACCTCGCCGTCATATCCGAGCGCGGCGATTATGGCGCGGGCGAGCGTGGTCTTGCCCGCACCCAGCCCGCCTTCGAGCGCGACCACATCATCTGCGCGCAATTTGGCTGCGATAGCGCGTCCCAGCGCGTCCATCGCCGCAAGATCGGGCAGATCATATCGCGCTTCCCCGCTCACGGCAGGGTAACGACCGCGTGAGTGCCCACGCCCTTCTCGCTCTTGAGTTCGAGCGTGCCTTCGTGCGCCTCGATCAGCTGCCGCGCGAGGCGGATGCCCAGCCCCTTTGCGTCATTGGGTGCACTGCTGCCGCTTGCCGCGCTACCTTCTGCGCGGGCGAGTTCTTCGGGTGTCATGCCGGCACCATTGTCGCGGATACTGACCTTGCCCCGCCATGCATCGCCGGTTTCCGGCTTGGGCAATTCGATCACGATCTTGCCGCCCTTGGGTGTGTGGGCAATCGCATTGTCGAGCAGGTGGGCGAGCGCGCGGGTCAATTGCCGCGGATCGGCGCTGACCACGCGCCCGCGACGACCTTTGAGGTCAAGCCCGAGCCCTGCGCCAATGATCACTTTCTCGCGCTCGCGCACAATCTTGGTGAGCAAGGCTAGCAGGTCGACCTCCTCCTTCTCCATCGGCAGCAGACCGGCCTCGCTTTGCGACAGGTCGAGTACATTCTCGACCTGCTCGGTCAGACGCTCGACCGAGGTCAGAATGGCCTGCACATATTCGCTTGCGGATCCGCTGAGCTCACCCCCGGCCCCTGCCGCGAGCAGTTCGGCAAATCCGCCGATCGAGTTCAGCGGATTGCGGAACTCATAGGACATGTTGGCAAGGAAGCGCGCCTTGACCGCATCCGCCTCTTCCAGCGCCACCGCACGTTCTCGCAAAGCTTGCTCTGCCTTTTGCGAGTCCGTTATATCGAGCACGGTCAGCAAGCCGTTCCCGTCGGGCAATGGCACCCCTGCAAAACGCAGCGTGCGTCCATCGGCCAGCACCACCTGCCCCTGCTTCTCCCGCCGGTCGAGCGTCGCGGCGCGCACGACCGCTCCGATGTGCTGCGCTTCGGAAGGCTTGGCGAGGTTCTCACCAATGGCTTCCAGCAATCCTTCGGCGCTCGGGTGGGTATCGAGGAAATCGGCGGACAGCCCCCAGGTTCCTGCGAAAGTGCGGTTCCATAATTGCATGGAGCCGTCGGGCGCAAAGATCGCGAGCGCTTCGAACAGGCTGTCCAGCGTCGCGGTGCGGGNGCGCAGCAAGGTGTCGCGAGTGGCCGAAAGCGCCAGCTGCTCGGTGCGGTCCTCGGCGATCATCACCAGCCCGCCATCGGGAAGCGGCTGGGCCACGATACGCAGGTGCGTCCCGCCCGAAAGCGGCCAGTTCTCTTCCTGCATCTCGGTCGCGTCGAACCATGTGCGGTGCTCGTTGCGCCATTCGGGGAAGTCGCGCACCTCTGGCGTGCTGCCGTGGTCGCGCGCATCGGCAAGGAAACGGTCGAAGGGGATGCTGCTTTCGACCAGCTCGTTGCCGAGGCCGAACTGGCGCCGGAAAGGACGATTGGCAAAGGTCAGCCGCTCTTCGGAATCGAACTGCGCGACGCCGACCGAAAGCTGATCGAGCATGGCCCGCTGCGCCTCGCGGAAAGCGCGGAACTCGCGCTCAACCTGCTGTTGCTCCTCGATGTCGATGGCATAGCCGGCCACACCGTCTTCACCCAGCGGCAGATCGGTGACACGCACGCTGCGGCGTTCGCCATTGATGGTAATGGCAGCGGTGCGCGCATTCTCCTGCTGCCTGGCCAGTGCCTCGCGCGCAATGTCGACCGGTTGCCTGCCGTTCTGCGCTTCGAGCAGTTCGGTCTGGTTTTCGATCACCGCTTCGAGGCTGCCTGCCCCGACGGCTTCGACATAGGCGCGGTTGGCGAGGCGCAGCTTCATGTCGGGATCTCTAAACCACAGTGGCATGGGCGCAGCCTCGATCAAACCGATCAGCGCGGCAAAATCCGCTTGCGCCGCCGCCTCGCTTCGCCGCAACCGCGCAAGCTCGGTTTCGCTCGTGGTGAAGTCGAATACCCAGACAATCGCCGCACCGCCCGGTGAAACCTGCGCATCGGCAAGCGCGCCATGCAAGGCGAGGCTGCGGTTCGATCCGGGAGGAGTCAGCGCCATTGTGAACGGCGCGGCGCTTTTCTGGGTCAGGCGGATCTTGTCCCAAAGCTCCTCGACCTGCGCCTTGGACAGTCCTGCCCCTTTGCTACCTTCGAGCTCGCTAAGATATTTGGGAGTACTTTCGAGCCCCAGCCACCGCGCAAGCCGTTCGGGCGCTTCGATCCGGCCATCCACCCGCACCAGCAGCGGCACGGCAGGCGCAACGTCGAGCAGGCTCTGCATCCGCTTGAGCGAGGTTTGCAGCGACTTGGTGCGTTTCGTCTTCGCTCCGGCACGCAAAACCAGCACTGCGGCCGCGATCGTCCACGCCGCCATAAGCAGCGCGATGAGGATCAGGGCGAGCGGCGAGAATTCCATCGCACCCAGCTATGACGGTGTTGCTTTGCTTGCAACGGGTAGAGACACGAAAAACCCCCGCAATCTCGCCGGATTGCGGGGGTTCTTGCGATCAGTTGATGCTGCGGGGCAGAACCTGATTAGTAGCGGTAGTGATCCGGCTTGAACGGGCCTTCTGCCGGAACACCGATATAGTCGGCCTGCTTCTGGCTCAGCTTGGTCAGCTGGACGCCCAGCTTTTCGAGGTGAAGCGCGGCGACCTTCTCGTCAAGATGCTTGGGAAGGACGTAGACGTCGTTCTCGTACTCGTCCGACTTAGTGAAGAGTTCGATCTGGGCCAGCGTCTGGTTGGTGAAGCTTGCGCTCATCACGAAGCTGGGGTGGCCGGTGGCGCAGCCCAGGTTCACAAGGCGCCCCTTGGCGAGGATCAGCAAGTTCTTGCCGTCGGGCAGCGTCACCATGTCGGTGCCTTCCTTGATTTCCTTCCACTCGTAATTGTCGAGCGCGGAAATCTGGATCTCGCTGTCGAAGTGGCCGATGTTGCACACGATGGCCATGTTCTTCATCGCCTTCATGTGTTCGCCGGTGATGACGTCTTCATTGCCGGTGGCGGTCACGAAGATATCGGCGCGCTTGCAGCCTTCTTCCATCGAAACGACTTCAAAGCCGTCCATCGCGGCCTGCAGAGCGCAGATCGGGTCGATTTCGGTGACCATCACGCGGGCACCGCCGTCACGCAGCGAAGCAGCCGAGCCCTTGCCGACGTCGCCGTAGCCGGCAACGCACGCGACCTTGCCGGCCAGCATCACGTCGGTGGCGCGGCGGATCGCGTCGACCAGCGATTCCTTACAACCATAGAGGTTGTCGAACTTCGACTTGGTCACGGAGTCATTCACGTTGATCGCGGGGAACGGCAGCTTGCCGGCCTTCGAAATCTGGTAGAGGCGCATCACGCCTGTGGTGGTTTCTTCCGAAACGCCCTTGATCGCCTTGACCGAGCGGGTGAGGTAGCCGGGCTTGGCAACGACGAAAGCCTTGAGGGCGCGCTGCATCTCGATTTCTTCGGCGTTCTGCGGAGCGGGCATTTCTTCGCCTGCTTCGATCCGTGCACCCCACAGCGCGAACATGGTGGCGTCGCCGCCATCGTCGAGGATCATGTTAGCGGTCAGATCGGGATCGGCTTCGCTCGACCAGTCGAAAATGCGGCCAACATAGTCCCAGTAATCGGCAAGCGTTTCGCCCTTGATCGCAAACACGGGAATACCGCGGTCGGCGATAGCGGCTGCGGCGTGGTCCTGCGTCGAGAAGATGTTGCAGGTGGCCCAGCGCACTTCTGCGCCCAGAGCGACAAGCGTTTCGATCAGCACTGCAGTCTGGATCGTCATGTGCAGCGAGCCGGTGATGCGTGCACCCTTGAGCGGTTGTGCAGCGCCATACTCCTCGCGCAGAGCCATCAGGCCGGGCATTTCGGTTTCGGCAATCGCGATCTCGTCGCGGCCATATTGCGCCAGCGCGATATCCTTGATGACGTATTCTTGAGCGGGGGCGGTGGTTGCCATGATCAGAATTCCTGTATTCGAGTAGCGGTGCGGGCGAGAGGCGCGCGCAAGTGTTCAATGCGCCGCCCATAGCGGCCCTGCGTCCGTCGGGCAACATTATATAAAGTTTTCTTTATATCTTGATATTGGGGAATACGATGGTCGCGCTCAACGGCTTGCAAAGCGTTCGGCATCGATCAGATTGGACGATGAATAGGCGATGGTGACTTGGGGCTGAGAGCGCTGCACCGGCGCCGCCGCCAGCGCATAGTACGCCGCAGTTGCCAGCGCGCCCGGATCGCTCGTGACCGCCAGTTCGCGCGCCAGCTGGCCCAATTGCGCGCAGCCCATCCACGGATGACCGTCGCCGTAGGAATTGGCGATCCGCACGCCCATGCGATCAAGCGCGCGATCGGCGCTGCGCGGCCCCATCGTGTTTGCAAATTCCGCCCGTAATGTCGCTCCTGCGCGGTTGAGCGTGCCGACATGGTTTGCTGCAAAGCGGTAGTAGTCGGCCTGAAAATCATCCGCGCCAGTTCGACAACGCAGCGCTGTAACCATCAACATAATGTCGAATGTGCGCAGCGCCTGCGCCTCTCCCAAACCCGTTTTCGCATTGGCCGGCACCGTGACCAGCATTCCCGAACCCACGACAACAGCCGTAAAAAACCGCTTCAAACCCGATGTCATTTCGCAAACTCCTACCCCGCCGGAAGCTCCCGGCACGGGCAGGATTGGGCAATCGATTTACCCGATCTCAAACGTGCGTGGTAAAGCGATTGAAACCATACAAAGCCGCAGAAATTCAGCCTTTGTGCGCGGGAAAAGAATACCTATATCCCGTGCTTGAGAGAATGCTGACACGCGCCTAGGGGCGAGTCCGTAAACGACAATGGAGACAAAAATGACGATTTCGGTAGGCGACAAAATTCCCGCAGTGACGATGATCAAGGCGACCGCCGAAGGACCGCAACCGGTCTCCTCGACCGATTATTTCGCCGGCAAGAAAGTCGCGCTGTTTTCGGTCCCCGGTGCCTTCACCCCGACCTGCTCGGCCAAGCACCTTCCCGGCTTCGTCGAAAAGGCTGAAGACCTTAAAGCCAAGGGCGTTGACGAAATCGTCGGCACCGCGGTGAACGATGCCTTTGTAATGGGTGCATGGAACGCGAGCGCCGGTTCGGACGACATCACCATGCTCGCAGACGGCAATGCCGAATTCGCAGAAGCCGTCGGCCTCACCATGGACGGCAGCGGCTTCGGCATGGGCAAGCGCGGGCAGCGTTTCTCGATGGTGATCGAAGACGGCACCGTCACGCAGCTCAATGTGGAAGAGCCCGGCGACTTCAAGGTTTCCAGCGCAGAGCACATGCTCGGCCAGATGTAATCACGGGGGACTACCCCTTCCCCCGTCCTGCCGCTAAGCTGCCTCCGGTCCGGCGGATCGGAGTTGTGGGGGATGAGCAAGCTTAACTTTGCCAAGATCGACACGCTGGAGATCGACACCATGATCGCCAGCGGTCGCCATATCCGCATCGGCGTCATCTCTCCCGAAGATGGTGAGAAAATGCGCGAGGGCATCAGCAAGATGTCCCCGCAATCGCGCTATTACCGCTTCTTTTCGGGAGCGGACGAACAACCCGATCACGTGATCGACCGGCTCACCAGCGTTGACGGCGTATCGCATTTTGCATGGGGCGCGCTGGACTGCGATCAGCCGGGCGCGCCTGCCATTGCCGCCGTCCACGCGATGCGCACAGAAACAGACCAGCCGATGGAGTTTTCGGTCGTCGTCCTCGATGACTATCAGGGCGAAGGCGTGTCCAAACTGCTCAGCGCCATGTTGTTCGCGCAGTGCCTTGTTCACGGCGAGCAAACTCTGGTCGCGCATGTGCTGGAAGAGAACCGGCGCTCAAAGACCTTCATCACCCATCTTGGCGGCACGCGGCAAAGTGCCGACGGCCATGTGGTCGAATACCGGATCGACGTCGCCGCCGCGCTGCTGAGCATGCGCGATGCCGATGTCGTCGGAAAGCAACCGGTGGTGGAGGCAATCACCCCCTACCTGTCCTATTTTGAGGGAAGCGCGTAGGTCACGGTCGATTGCGCCGCGATATTCTGCGGCTCGTCCTGCCAGATCCTTACATCGACCGTCGCCAGCCTGCGCCCCAGCTTGATAATGCTCGCATCGGCGTAAAAATCGCGCGCGGCTATCGCACGCAGGAAACTCATATTGAGGTTGCTTGTGACCGCCATCGGCACGATCCCGATATGTGCGAGGATCACCGCGTAGGCAGCACGGTCGGCAAAGGCCATTTGCGTCGGACCGGACACGATCCCGCCGGGCCGCAGCATCGCCGCTTCCGCTGAATGGCGGATACGCATGAAGCCGGGACTGATCTCGACAAATTCGTGCGAAGTGCGGTCCTGCCCGGGAAACGCATCAAGGAAGAACTCGGTGAGTTCGTCCTTTCCCAGCCGCACTTTCAGTTCATCATTTGCCATCGTGCGAGCCGTTAAAAGCCCATCAGGCTCATGACTTCCTTGCGGCTGCGCGGGTCTTCGAGGAAGCAGCCGAGCATGCGGCTGGTGAGCATTTCAACCTCGTGCACCTTCACCCCGCGCCCGGTCATGCAGCCATGTTCGGCCTGGATCACGACGGCGACGCCCTGCGGTTCAAGGTGGTCCCAGATGCACTGAGCAACCTCGGCGGTCAGCCGTTCCTGAATTTGCAAGCGGTTGGCGAAGCCGTGCAGGACGCGCGCCAGCTTTGAAATGCCGACCACCTTTTTGTCCGGCAGGTAAGCGATATGCGCCTTGCCCTTGATCGGAGCCATGTGGTGTTCGCAATGTGAATGAAACGGGATGTCCTTCAGCAGCACGATCTCGTCATAGCCGCCGACTTCCTCGAACACGCGGCTGAGGTGGACGGCCGGGTCTTCCTGATAGCCCTGACAATATTCCAGCCACGCGCGGCCCACCCGCTTGGGCGTATCCAGCAGGCCTTCGCGAGTAGGATCGTCCCCCGCCCACTCGATCAGAGTGCGGATCGCGGCTTGAACGTTTTCGGGTACGTCGGGTTTGCTCAACGAAAGTCTCCGGGACCTTGATAGGGAAGCGGCTATGGAACTGCGTGTCCCATAGCCGGCTAAACAGGTTCCAACAAAGATGGGGTGGCGATGGCCCGCTGCAAGAGCGGGCCCGCCTTCACGCCTATTCCTTGGCGTCTTCCTCGGCTTCAGGCGTAATTTCGGCTTCGGCTTTTTCGACCGGCTTGCGCTCGTTGAAGCTCGCGGTCATCTTCTTGTCGAGCTCTTCGTCGATCTTGTCGGCGAAATCGGGGAAGTGGTCTTCCTCTTCCTCGTCGATATGGTGACGGTAGCGGTGGTCGAGTTCCTTGAACTTGATCAGCCAGCCCGGCGAGCTCATGTCGGTCGCGGCCAGATCGTTGAGCATTTCGTCGATCTCGTGGTGCTCGGCAACCGAGTGGCGGGTTTCGTCGGTGGCGTCAGGAACCGCCAGCATTTCGGCATAGAGCGATTGTTCTTCGGCTGCGGCGTGGCCCTTGAGCTCTTTGGTCAGCTCTTCGAACAGCGTGCGACGCTCTTCGCTGTCCCCGCTGGTTTCGGCGAGCTTGCCAAGCAATTCGCGATGGCAATCGTGGTCCTGCTTGATGCGTTCGAAAATAGCAGCCTGTGACATATGTTCCTCCTGGTAATTGCCTGATCCAGATGGGTACAATTCGCTCAAATACCAGACTTACTTGTCCAATTTGATGACAGGCGCCACATTCCGGGGATGACCCGCGCCGATCCGACAGCTGCCGAGTTCGAAGAAATTGCGCGCCGCACGCTGGAGCGGCTGCCGGAGCAGTTTCGATCGGAACTGCAGTGCGTCTCTATCAGAATCGCGGAGTTCGCCACGGCTGAACAACTTGCCGATCTGGGCATTGAAGACCGCTTCGAACTGACAGGTCTCTATGAGGGAACCCCGCTCACCGAGCAAAGCGTCTGGGCAGCGACAGAGATGCCCCCCGTGATCAGCCTGTTTCGCCAACCGCTGCTGCTGGAAATGCGCGAAACGGGTGTGGGCCTCGAGGAGCTGGTGCGCCACGTATATATCCACGAAGCCGGACATCACTTCGGTTTTTCCGACGAGGACATGCACGCGCTTGAGGATATGGTGGAGGACTGATCCCCGATAAAACCAAAAAAGCCCACCCCCGAAGGGATGGGCTTTTTTGGCGCGCCAGGAAGGATTGGGCCAACCTTCGGTTGCCCCGTCTCCGCTTCGCTCCGACTCCGAAAGTCCGCCTCATTCCAGTGACAGAACCAAAAAAGCCCACCCCCGGAGGGATGGGCTTTTTTGGCGCGCCAGGAAGGATTCGAACCTCCGGCCGCCTGATTCGTAGTCAGGTACTCTATCCAGCTGAGCTACTGGCGCGCGGTGGAGGGCGGCAAATAGGCAGGTCCGCGCGACTTGGCAAGACCCTGTTTGGGCATTTGTGCCCCCAATCTAAACTTTTGCGAAAAGTTGCGCGGTGAGCGCGGTGTCGAGCGGTGGTTTATCCAGCGCGGAAATATCCTCGCGCGCGAACCATTGGACCGCTCCGCCCTCCAATGCGCGTGGTTCCCCGCGCCAGCGCATCACCTTGTAAAGCAGGATGACAATCGGGTTTTCGCCGCATTCCTCTGCGAAACCAACCGGTTCGCAGTCCTCGGTTAAAACCGAGATACCCAGCTCCTCGTGCAGCTCCCTTGTCAAAGCTTTGACTGCAATTTCAGCAGTTTCGACCTTGCCACCAGGGAATTCCCATAGGCCGCCGTGATGCTTTTCCAAAGGTCTGCGATGCATAAGCCACCTGTCTCCAGCAGCTCCCAGTGCCCCTGCCACCACCCACATCGGATCCTTTGTCATGTCGGAATTTTTTCCATCTTCGAGCCTTCAGGCAACCATTTCTTAACTCACTGGCGCGATTTGTAGCCACATCAGGAACGTACTGACGGGTGACCTCATGAAATTGACGACATTCCTTAAGCACATTGGGAACGACAATTCGGGTGCCACCGCCGTTGAATACGGACTGATCGTGAGTCTGATCGTAATTGCCATGATTGGCGCTCTCAATGGCGTAGCCAACGAGACCATCAACATGTGGAGCGACGTTCGGACAACGTCTGAGGAGGCAATGAACGGCTAATTAGGAATTCCGAAAGCTTCGCAATTAGGAATTTCTCAATAGCTGCTCGTTAATTCCAATGATTGTCTGCCCACGAACAGGGGTGGGCACGGGTACCGAAGACCATAACCAGGAGACTACACATGAAGTTTTTCAACAAGCTCGCTCGCGACGAACAGGGCGCAACCGCAATCGAATACGGCCTGATCGCTGCTCTCATCGCAGTTGCTGCAATCACCGCCATGGGTTCGCTGGGTAACACCCTTTCGGACACCTTCTCGGAAGTTCAGACCGAAATGGCTGGCTAAGTCGCAAGACTAACCGAAAAAAGAGGGCGGCGGGGATTTCCCCGCCGCCTTTTTTTGTGCCTGAAATTGTGAGGTGGCCCGGCCGCGCAAGGACGAGCAGCCGCCCTTTGCGCGACAAGCGCCGCGCCTAGCGGCCTCTGACGACGATCTTCACTTTTTGCCCGGCCATCAACTGATCGCTCGAACCAAAACCGTTGAGCACGCGGAAGCGTTCTTCCTGTGCATCGGTGTAGGCCATACGGCGGGCCAGACTGCTGACCGTGTCCCCGCGCTGGACCGTCACCACGTCGAGCACGCGCGGAATCACCTGATCGGCTTCCGACTGGCTGATTCGCCGCATCGACTGGTACATAGAGTTAAACGTGCCGCTATTGCCGGCCGGCGTGATCGCGGCGAAATGGTAGGCGCGATTGTTCGAAAACTCGTAGGCAAAGATCACGAGATCGACCTGGCTCGAGCCATTGTTGACGCGCGCCGTGCCATAGGCTGCCGGAATTCCGTTCACCGTTGTGCGTGTAATTTCGGTAGGCGCGAGATTGCTGTTTTCCCCGCCCATCGCGGTGAATTGCTGGCGGACATAGCTTTCCAGATCGCCCGCATAGGGCGCAAGCGTAAGCTGGGCCTGCCCGCTTTGCCCGTTCACGCTCACCGCGCTGGTCGAGTTGACCATGTAAAAGCCTTGCGGCGCGGTGAAAGTGAGGCGCAATTCGGGATGGATGAAGCGGCTTCCCTCGATCACGCCCTGCTCGGGGTCGTCGCCGTAAATCAGCCCGTCGATTCGCGTCAGGAAAGTGTCGCGATTGGTGATGCTGCCGGGCAGCCCCTGAGCGGCGCTCGCGGCACGTTGCACGCGGCTCGCCGGATCGGGGTGAGTCGAAGCCCACTCGGGCACGCTCGCATCGCGGCCTTGTAGCCGCGCATCGAGCGCATTCTGCGCCGCGAGGCTGGCGAGCACCGTGCTCATCGCCCGCGGATCATAACCCGCCTTGGTAAGATACTGGATGCCCAGATCGTCTGCCTGCGTTTCCTGGGAGCGGGAAAAACTCAGCGTCAGCAGTTGCGAGCCCTGCAAGAACCCGCGCGAGAGCGTCTGCCCCACGCTGCTATCCCCAAGGAGAACGCTCGACAGAATCGCCCCCAATCCGCCGAGCAGCGTGTTGCGCTGGGCGGCTGCCTGCCGCCGCTGCGAGTGGCGCGCGGCCACGTGGCCGACTTCGTGGCCCAGCACAGCTGCCAGTTCCGCCTCGTTATTCATCAGCGTGACCAGCTGGCGGGTGGAGTAAATATAGCCGCCGGGAATCGCGAAAGCGTTGTTCACCGACGAATTCAGCAGGCTAACGGTGAAACTCTCACGCGCATTGCCGAGGCCCGATTGCACCGCGATGTTCTTGCCGACCTGCTCGACATACGCGGCCTGCGTGCCGCCCATCGCGCCGCCGAACTGGGCGAGCAATTGCGGGTGATACTCGGCGCCCTGCTGCGCTTCGGAATCGGTAATCGGCGCCGACGCCGACGGGATGGGNCCACCCGCCATACAGCCGCTGAGCGCCAGTGCGAGCGGGGCTGCGCCCGCAGCCCAGAATTTCCGTGAATGTTTAGCCATTGCCGTGTCTCCCGCCGTTATCCGTTTAAAATACTGGACAAAATATTGGGATCGCTTGGTCTTTCGGCAAGGGCGCCTCGCTCTAACCGCCGAGCGAGAGGAACCGTTCCTCGCGCATTCGGATCAAAGAACCGCTATCCAGACCGACCAGCGCATCAAGCTCTTCGCCGATTGCGCTGCCCAATGCGAGCGCCGTTCCCTGCGGATCGCGATGCGCGCCGCCGACGGGTTCCTTGACGATGCGGTCGATCACTTCGAGCCGTTTGAGGTGCTGCGCGGTGACTTTCATCGCCTGCGCTGCCTCGCTCGCCTTGTCGGCGGTGCGCCACAGGATAGAGGCGCAGCCTTCGGGCGAGATAACCGAATAGACCGAATGTTCGAGCATCAGCACGCGCTCGGCACTTGCCAGCGCGACAGCGCCGCCCGAACCGCCCTCGCCCACGATCACCGAGACCATCGGCACCGGCAGCGCAAGGCAGGCTTCGGTCGNGCGCGCAATGGCTTCTGCCTGACCGCGTTCTTCGGCCTCNANNCCCGGAAANGCNCCNGAAGTATCGACNAGNGTNACCACNGGNAGNCCGAANCGNCCNGCNAGNTCCATNAGNCGGATCGCCTTGCGATAGCCTTCGGGTTTGCCCATGCCAAAATTGTGCTTGATCCGGCTTTGGGTGTCGTTGCCCTTCTCATGACCGATCAGGATCACGCGGCGCGCGTTCTCGCCTTCGCCCAGCGTGGCAAAGCCACCCATGATCGCCTGATCGTCGCCATAAAGGCGATCCCCGCCCAGGGGCATGAAATCGCTGAAGGCGTATGCGACATAGTCCTTGAAATGCGGGCGCTGCGGATGGCGCGCCACCTGTGTTTTCTGCCACGGCGTCAGCGAGGCATAGGTCGAGGCGAGCAATTCGGCGGATTTGGCTTCGAGCCGTTCGATCTCTGCTGCGACATCGACCTTATGATCGACATCGAGTTCGCGCATTTCGGCAATGCGCTGCTCAAGACTCGCGACGGGCTTCTCGAATTCGAGATAGGAAATCATGACTTCGCGCTAGTCCGTAGTCTTGCGGCTAGCAAGGGGGTGTCGTGAATTTACAAGCTCCACAAGCCGCGCAGCATCGACATGGGTGTAGATTTGTGTGGTGGCGATATCGGCATGGCCCAGCAGCGTTTGCAGCACGCGAAGGTCCGCCCCCCCCTCCAGCAGATGAGTCGCAAAGGCATGGCGCAGGACGTGCGGGCTGACGCCTGCCGGGTCCAATCCGGCACGCACGGCGAGTTCCTTGAGCAGCTGGAAGAGCCGCACCCGCGTGAAATGTTTTCCGTTTCGCGACGGAAAAAGATAGCGGCTCGGCGGGTCCTTGGGGCGCACCGCTATCCATTGCGAAAGAGACTCTTTTGCCCGTTCGCTCACCGGAACCATGCGCGCCTGACCGCCCTTCCCCATCACCGTAATCAAGGGCGCATCGCGCGGTATGGCGGAAAGCGGCAGGCTGACGAGTTCGGTCGCTCGCAAGCCCGATCCGTAAAGCATTTCGAGCAGCGCCAGCTGGCGCAGTGCCGCCGGCTTGCCGCTTTCCGCTTCCAGTTCGGCGCGTGCGAGCAAAGCCTCCACCGCCTCATGGCCAAGAACCTTGGGCAAGGGTCGGCGCGTGCGCGGATTGGGCAAGGCACCCGACGGATCATCGCTCCGCCAGCCTTCGTCGATGGCAAAACCGAAGAATTGCCGCAGGGCCGATGCCTTGCGCGCTACTGTCGACGGGGCAAGCGCCGCCCATTCGTGCGCCAGCTTAGCAATTGCAGCTCTCGGCGCTTGGGCAAGGTCGCCCAACGCCTCTTCGGCACCTTCAAGGTCGCGCCTGTATGCCGCCAGTGTATTTGCCGCCGCTCCGCGCTCGGCTGCGAGCATATCGAGGAAAGCGCGGGTGGCTTCGGACACGGGGCGTTAGCCGCGGGCGACCGCCTCTGCGGCGATCATCCGGGCCTCGGCTTCCAACCCCACCCGATTGAGCGCGGAAGTGATGTGATAGAGATGAAGCGGGGTCATCTGCGCCCAGCTATCACCCTGCATCCCCAGCCCTGCCAGCAAGGCCACCAGCGCGGGATTGTTCACTTCCGCTGCGCGGTCGATCATGCGGGTCCAGCGCGTCTGGCGGCTGAAGTCGACATCGACACTGTCGCCAAAGCCGCCCAATTGCGATTGCTGGATGCGCCCGAGCCCTGCGAGACCTGCAACGAGGAAAGCGGATTTGCGTTGATCCTCGCTCGCGTCGTCTCCGATGAAACTGTTGACCGCGTCCGAACCGACATTGCCGCCTTCGGGGTCAGCGAGCGCAATCAGCGCCCAACCGACCGAGCCTTCTTCGACGATATTGCGCCACGCCACGGCATCGCGGTCGAGCCCTGCGGTGAGCATTGATGAAATCAGCGCATCGGCGTCACCGGCGCTGGCCTGTGCAGCAGGAATGCGCGCGGCGGCATAGGCGGTCAGCACCTGCCCTGCAAAACCACTGTCGCCCTCACCCCACAGTCCCCGCATCGCAGTGATGCGGGTGGTAGGATCAGTCGCAACATAGGCCTCGCGCAAACGGGATGCGCGCTGGGCGGCCTCACCGCCAACCGTTTCCTGCGAATAGATTTCCGAATACAGATCGACCATCGCAGCAGCCGACATTACGCCCCGCACGACCGCGGTTTCGGCATAGATCGCCCGATCGGCAAGCGGCAGCATCGGTGCCGAGGCCCCTGCGAGGCGGTAATAGCGCCCGCCGTCCCCGTCGATCGCGCTCGACAAGAGGCCTTCGGGGATCGTTTCACCGACGGCATTGGCAACCGCGAAGCGCCACGGCGTAAGCTCTTCCACCCCGTCCCAAGTCACCGTGGTCCCACCGCGCCCGCGTCCGGCTGCTCCGGCATAGCGCTGAGCCAGCAGGAGGTCGATTTCAGGAGCAATATCTTTGGCCTGCGCGGCGTTCAGCTGCGATCCGGCAAGCGCGCCCTCGCCCGCATAGGCGTTGCAGATCGCCTGCAACATCGTCCACTGCGCATCGTCGCGCGCCGAGCCTTGCAAACGCACAGCCGGACACGCGCCGACAATATCGCTCGCCGCGATATAGGCGGTCAGCGCCTGACTGGTCATCGCCGTGTCCCAATTGCTGGTATCGACGTCCTGAACCAGAGCGCGGGCGACCTGATATTCGCCCATCGAATTGAGCACACCTGCGCGCAGAGCGGCAAATTCGACCGGGTTCATGCCTTCAGGCGCGGCATAGCGGCTGGCGAGCGCGCGGCGCACCATGATGTGACCCCAGCGCGAAACCATCGGCCCCTTGGTGCCTGCCAGAATCGCCCGAACCAGCTTTTCGGGCTGTTTCGCAAGCGCCTGTGTGGGCAAACCGCCCTCTTCGGGTGCCAGCACCCCAACCCGCGACATCGAGCGGCGGGCTGCGGGCGGTATATCGAATTTGGGCTTCAGCCCGAGCAGATCGTCGAGCTGGTCGGTTGAAAGGTCTTCCAATTCCTCCAGCGTCGGCAGACCCGAGAGTTCTTCATTGGAAATTTGCGGAACGTTCGGCAGGTTTGCTGGCCGAGGCATGGGCGCGCCGCCGGGAGCAGGCGCTGTGCCCGGTGCAGCCGGCGCAGGCACAGGCGCAGCAGTCGGCTGTGCAGTGGGGCGCGGAGCGGGTGTCGGCGCAGGAGCCGGATCGTCAAAGCCCGGCGGCAGCAGCGATTCGGGCGCTTGCTGCGCGCTCGCCAGAGAAACCGCGAGCGCCCCGCCGGCGATGCCGGTCAACGCCAGTGCGGCAACCAGAGCGGACCCAAACTTCATTCCCCGAACTCCCCGACAGGTGCCAGCGTCACCGGCTGAACGATAGGACGGATCGATTCCTCGCCTCCGTCAAACCAAGCAATTGCCAAGACTACGAGCACCCCTGCACCTGCGTAAATGGCAAGCCGCCGCTGAAGCGCCGGACGCGCAGTGGAAGCTGATTCGAGGGATGCAAACGACTTGCGCGATTTTTCAGACATATTGCGCGCGCTCTACCCCAAGTATAGGCGGTGTCGCAATGTCCGCTGATAGCAACCTTTCGCAATCCGAAATCGACCGGATCGCCCCCCGCATCGACCGCCCGATCGTGCTGGTCGGTCTGATGGGTGTCGGCAAGTCCACTGTCGGGCGGCGACTGTCGGCGATGCTGGGGCGCGATTTCATCGATGCCGACGACGAAATCGAGAAGGCGGCGCAGCGCTCGATCCCGGAAATCTTCGAGGATTTCGGCGAAGCGCATTTCCGCGACGGAGAGCGCCGCGTGATCGCCCGCCTGATCGAAGAACGGCACGGCGTCATCGCCACCGGCGGAGGCGCTTTCGTCGATCCCGAAACGCGCGCGCTGATTCTCGAAGAGGCGATAGCGGTCTGGATCGACTGCGACATCGACACGCTGGTTGAGCGCACGTCGCGCCGGAACAACCGACCGCTGCTCAAGAACGGCGATCCCAAGACGATCCTCACCGATCTGTATGAAAAACGCGCGCCTTTCTATTCACAGGCGCAGGTTCATGTGATGAGCGAGGACAGCCCCCACAACGACACCGCGCGTGCAATTATCGAGGCAATTGACCAATGGCTGTGACCAACCCGCCCCCTGTCCGCGTCGAACTGAGCGGGCGGTCCTATGACGTGCAGATCGGCCAGGGTTTGCTTGATGATGCGATCGTGCAGGCGCGCGATTTCATCGAGCCATATGCCGGGCGCAAGGTACCGGTGGTGGCCGATGTGAATGCACGCAAGCACCACGGTGAACGCTTCGCCGCTTCGCTGGCGAGCGATGGCTACGAGATTGCGTGGTACGATGTCGCGCCGGGTGAAAGCTCGAAAAGCTGGGAGAGCCTCGAACGGCTGACCGACTGGCTGCTTGGCCTCGGTATCACGCGCTCCGACCATGTTTTTGCGCTCGGTGGCGGAGTGGTCGGCGATCTCGTCGGCTTTGCCTGTTCGGTGCTCAAGCGCGGCTGCGGCTTCGTGCAATTGCCCACCACTCTGCTTTCGCAGGTCGATAGCTCGGTAGGCGGGAAGACCGCGATCAACACGCGCGCGGGCAAGAATCTGATCGGCGCCTTCCACCAGCCTTCGCTGGTGCTCGCCGACACGCAGACGCTCGACACCCTCCCTGATCGCGAAATGCGCGCAGGCTATGCCGAAGTGCTCAAATACGGCCTGCTTGGCGATGCGGAGTTTTTCACCTGGCTCGAGGAAAACGGCACGCGGGTGCTGGCGCGCGAACGCGAGGCACTCAACGAGGCTGTGGCGACCTCTATCCGCGCCAAGGCCCGCATCGTCGCCGAGGACGAACGCGAAACATCGGGCGTGCGCGCGCTGCTCAATCTCGGGCATACATTCGGCCATGCGCTGGAGGCCGAAACCGGTTTTTCCGACCAGTTGCTGCATGGCGAAGCCGTTGCGCTCGGCATGGTGCTCGCTGCCCGCTATTCGGCGCGGCGCGGGGAATTGTCCGAAGCCGACGCCGAACGGGCAGCCACGGCGATCGCGGGCTCCGGCCTTCCGTCCGAGATTTCGGAACTGGGCATGGACTGCAAGGGCCAGCGGCTGGTCGATCACATGCTCCACGACAAGAAGATGGAAAGCTCGGGCACGCTCCCCTTCCTGCTGCTGCGCGGTCTGGGAGAGGCCTATATGGCGCGCGATGTCGATCTGGCTGATGTCGCTGCGTTTCTTGACGAGGAACTCAAATGACACGCTTCATCGACCTCTCGATCCCGATCACCAATGACGTGATCTCCGATCCCGAGGTGATGCGGCCCAAGGTCACTTACATGACCCATGAGGACACGTGGCAGCAGATCGCCATGTTCTTTCCGGGGCTGGAGAAAGACGACCTGCCCGATGGCGAAGGCTGGGCGGTCGAGATGCTTGAACTCAGCACGCACAACGGCACCCATATGGATGCGCCGTGGCACTATCATTCGACCACCGATTCAGGGGCATCGCCTGCGCCGAGTATTGACGAGGCCCCGCTCGACCGCTTCTTTCGCCCCGGCGTGAAGCTCGATTTCTCGCACCTCCCCCATGGCCACGTAGTGAGCGGGGCCGAGGTCGAGGCGGCCTTCGAGGAGATCGAATACGAACTCCAACCGCTCGACATCGTGCTGGTCCAGTCGGGCGCGGTCTATGGCACCGACAACTTCACCGATCAGGGCGTCGGTCTGGGCGCAGAGGCGACCCTGTGGCTCACCGAGCGCGGCGTCGAAGTGGTCGGCACCGACGCATGGAGCTGGGACGCGCCCTTCAGCCACACCGCGCGGCGCTGGGCCGAAAACCGCGATCCGGCAATGATCTGGGAAGGCCACAAGGCGGGGCGCATCCGTCCCTATTTCCAGATCGAAAAGCTGACTAACCTCGCCGCCCTACCCGCACACGGCTTCACCTTCAGCTGTTTCCCGGTGAAGATCGAACGCGCAAGCGCGGGGTGGATCAGAGCGGTGGCTTTGATCGAAGACTAGCGGGCAAACGCCCCGCTATTCCAGCTCCAGTATCACCGCATCAACCGCAAGGCTCTCGCCTTCGCTGGCGTTGATCTTGGCGATTGTGCCTTCCTTCTCGGCGCGCAGGATGTTTTCCATCTTCATCGCCTCGACGGTCGCAAGCGGCTGTCCGGGTTGAACCTCTTCGCCTTCGGCCACATGCAGCTTCACCAGCATGCCGGGCATCGGGCAGATCAGCATCTTCGAAAGATCGGGCGGGATCTTTTCGATCATGCGGCTTTCGTGGCTCGCAAGCCGCAGCGGCAGGACCAGCGCACGGGTGGCTGCGCCGCGGGTGGTGATCACCCAGTGCGGGCCGTCGCGCTCGACGATCAGGCCGTATTTCTCGCCATCGGGCCCGGTCGCGGTTGCCTCGGACATGCCGGGCATCCAGTCGCAATTGCCTTCGACCTTTTCCCCATCGACCATCGCGTGACCATCGCCCAGCACGACTTCGTGGCGGGTGTCGCCGATCTTTACCATCCATTCGGAGGTGACTTGCTGCGTCCCATCGAGCTGGCCCGAAATCTGCCGCGCGCGGCTCTGCCAGGTGAATTCATTGCCTGCGCAGATCGCCGCCAGCATGCGCTGGAATTCGGGCGAGACCGGTGCGCCGGTGAAGCCCTCGGGATATTCCTCGGCGATGAAGCCGGTGGTCAGTTCGCCCGAACGGAAGCGTTCGTGCTGCATGATCGCGCTGAGGAAATCGACATTGTGCCCCAGCCCCTTGATGCGGAAGCTGTCGAGCGCCTCGATCTGGAGGTCAGCGGCTTCCTCGCGGGTCGGGGCCCAGGTGATCAGCTTGGCGATCATCGGGTCGTAGAACATCGACACTTCGCCGCCTTCGAAGACACCGTCGTCGACGCGCACGCTGCCTGCACCATGCGCGACACCGCGGCGCGGCTTGCCCTGCACCTCTCCGTCATCGGTCCAGCCCGGAACCGGCGGCGAGTAATGCACGAGGCGTCCCGTCGAAGGCAGGAAGCCGCGATAGGGGTCTTCGGCATAGACGCGGTTTTCAATCGCCCAACCGTCGATCCCGATATCGTCCTGCGTCATCGCAAGCTTTTCACCGGCGGCCACACGGATCATCTGTTCGACCAGATCGACGCCTGTGATCGCTTCGGTCACGGGATGCTCCACCTGCAGGCGGGTGTTCATTTCGAGGAAGTAGAAACTCTCGCCCGATTTGTCCGCACCGCTGACGATCAGTTCGACCGTGCCTGCCGAATGGTAATTCACCGCGCGCGAGAGCGCGACGCATTGCTCGCCCATCGCCTTGCGCATCTTGGGGGTGACGAAGGGCGACGGCGCTTCCTCGACCACCTTCTGGTGGCGGCGCTGGATCGAGCATTCACGCTCGTTCAGATAAAGGATATGGCCGTGCTTATCGCCGAGGATCTGGATTTCGATATGGCGCGGGTTCTCGATGAATTTCTCGATGAAAACGCGGTCATCGCCAAAGGAGTTAAGGCCCTCGCGCTTGGTCGCCTCGAAGCCCTCGCGCACGTCCTTTTCGGACCATGCGAGGCGCATACCCTTGCCCCCGCCGCCGGCGGAAGCCTTCATCATCACCGGATAACCGATGTCGTTCGAAATCTCGACCGCATGGTCGGTATCGCGGATTTCGCCGACGAAGCCGGGGACAACGTTGACGCCCGCTTCCTTGGCGAGCTTCTTCGATTCAATCTTGTCGCCCATCGCGGCAATCGCGCCAGGAGGCGGGCCGATGAAGGCGATGTTTTCCTTCTCGAGCGCTTCGACGAAACTCGCGCGCTCCGAAAGGAAACCATAGCCCGGGTGGACAGCCTCGGCACCGGTCTGCTTGCAGGCGGCGATGATCTTTTCAGGGATCAGATAGCTTTCCGCCGCAGGCGAAGGCCCGATGTGCACCGCTTCGTCCGCCATCCGCACGAAGGGCGCGTTCTTGTCGGCGTCCGAATAGACCGCAACGCAGGCGATCCCCATCTTGTGGGCGGTCTGGATTACGCGGCATGCAATTTCACCGCGATTGGCAATCAGGATCTTCGAAAACAAGCGGGCCTCCGGAGGCAGAATTCCTATACGTCATGGCCTATGCCCACACATGGGCACAGTGGCAACCTAGACAATTTGCCATGAAATTTCGGCCAGATCGCTGCACCTATCCATAGGTTTCGGCCAGTTGGCGCAATTCCTCGGTCCGCGCACGAGTCAGTGCGGCCTTGCAGGTCGCGTCGATCAGCGGTTCCATCGAGCCGCCGCGGAAATCATAGGCCTCGCTGCGGCATTGCGCATCGCGATAGGCGAGCCACGCGCGCTGCGCTTCGAGCAGTGTCTCGAAATAGCCCGGACGGCCGTCGTCATAACCGGAAGTCCACTCGGCATCGCGGCGCTGCATTTCGGCGCGGGTGAGCCGCCATTGCGCGTTCAGTTCGCGGTCTGCGATCATATAGTCGCGATAGGCGCATTGGTTCATTGCCTGCTGGATGCCCATTTCGGCCTCCTTCTTGTTGCAGGCGGGCAGTTCATCGCCGGGCGCGGCGAGCAGCAGGAGCAATGCGGTGATCATCGGGTCATCCTTTGTGCAAAGGCAATCAGGCTGTCAGCATAGGCCGGAGCGCCGCGCCTGTCTCCCTCGCCCGCGACGAGGTTTTGCGCAGCGCCTGCGAGCATGGCGATATTGGGCTGGCTGAGTTTCCCGAGCGGTTCGACATAAATGCCGATGGTGAAGAGGATTGCGCCGGTTTCAGGCAGCCGTCGTAGCGTCTGGCGCTCGGAGCGCACGAACAGCGTCTTGCCTGCATTGTCGGCAGTGACATGGGCGAAAGTCTCTGCGGGAGGCTTATCGGCTAACCAGCGGCGTTCTCCCGTGGCGGCGATGAACCAGTTGCAGCGGCCATAGATCGCACCCGGCTTGAGCGTCGCCATGAAGCGGTCGACTCCGGTGGCGAGTTGCTCCTCATAGCCCGCAATCGGCGCATGGAGTGCGCGCAGGGGCAATCCGATCTTATCCTTCGGGTGCCAGTCGGAGGGCCACGCGACCGCCGCGCCGATCAGGCGGTATTGGTCGTCACCCTCCGGCAGTGTGAGCAGGCACATGTCCTCAAGGCTTGCGAGCGCAGCCTCGGGCAGCGCGCCCTCGACGCCGAGCATGGCGGCCAATTCGCGTCCCGGCGCTTCGGCTTGCGGCGTGAGCTGGAGGCCCTGCGGCCAATCCGCAAAACCGGCTGCTCGTGCTTCGAGATCAGGCTCCGGCTGGAGCCATTCGTCATCGCTGAGCCGCACCAATCCCATCCGCAACTGCCCTCCCCCGCGCGCTCGCGGAAGAAGTTCATCGACGGAAAAGCCGAGCGTCACTTCAGCCGATTACTCCGCTGGCTCGCTGACCTTGCAAGCCCGCGCAGGTTCCTCGCCTTGCAGCGCGGTCATGCCGAGCTTTGCGAGCAGCGCGGCGTCGGTGTCGTCGCCCGCATTGGGCGCGGTCAGCAGCTTGTCGCCGGTGAAGATCGAGTTTGCGCCCGCAAGGAAGCACAGCGCCTGCGTCGCCTCGGACATTGACTCGCGGCC
>PALE01000021.1 GCA_002706445.1 Erythrobacteraceae bacterium | reverse complement strand
ATGGCGGGGCGACCCGCTCGATCGCCGGCACGATCTTCGATGTCGATGCGGCAGGCGTCTGGGTCAAATTCGCCTGATCGGGCTGACACAAGGAAACCAACGACATGAAGATCAACCCCGGAAACCTCCAGACGCTGGGCCGCAGCTTCAGCGCGATCTACCAGCAGGGCCTTACCATGGCAGCCTCGCAGAGCGCGATGGTCTCGACCATGGTTCCCAGTTCGACCGGCGAGAACGAATATGGCTGGCTCGGCAAGCTGCCTTCCATGCGCGAATGGCTTGGCGACCGTGTGATCAACGCCGCAACGGCCAGTGACTACACGATCAAGAACAAGGATTTCGAGCAGACCATCGGCGTCGATCGCAATGACATCGAGGATGACAACATCGGCATTTATTCGCCGCTGTTTACCGAGATGGGCCGATCGACGATGGCGCACAAGGAAGAGCTGGTTTTCAACCTGCTCAAGGCAGGCTTCACGACGGCTTGCTACGATGGCCAGAACTTCTTCGACACCGATCACCCGGTCCTCGATGCGGACGGAAACGAAGGCTCGGTCTCGAACATGCAGGCCGGTGCCGGTGCCGCCTGGTACCTGATCGACGACACCCGCGCGTTGAAGCCGGTGATTTTCCAGCAGCGCAAGGCTCCTACCTTTGTCGCCAAGGATAGCCCGACCGACGACAACGTCTTCACCCGCAAGCAGTTCCTCTACGGGGTCGACAGCCGCTGCAACGTCGGCTTCGGCTTCTGGCAGTTCGCGTTCGGCTCGAAGGCCGAGCTCAACGCCGCCAATTACGAAGCTGCGCGCGCTGCGATGCAGGGCATGAAAGGGGACTTCGGGCGCCCGCTCGGGGTCCGGCCCACGCTGCTTGTGGTTCCGCCCACCCTTGAGGGCAAGGGCATGGAAATCGTGAATGCCGAACGCAACGCCGCAGGCGAAACCAACGTCTGGAAGGGCACCGCGAAACTGGAGGTGATCCCGTGGCTGGCGTAATCCAGCCAGCCGCGATCCGGGTTGCGGCGCTGCAAGCCAAGCGCCGCCGTGCGGGTTTCTCCTTCTCGAAGGAGCCGCGCGACCTCGTACCGGCCGATCTGGGCGAAGGCACGGAAGGCCTCATGCGTTTCGTGCTGCTGCTCACCGATCGGCAGCTCAACGTGGCGGTTGTCGGTCCGGAGGGCGAGGCCGAGCCGATCCCTGCCGAACAGATCGAGTTTGCACAGAAGCTGGCTGCGCTCGAAGACGGCTCGATCGAGGTCGAAGCGGTGATCGAAGATCTTCTCGCCTTCGCACCCGCCGAAGACGACGATCAGCAGGACCCGCCTCCGCCACCGCCTCCTCCTCCGCCGCCGCCACCGCCTCCGCCGCCACCGGCTGAGCCTGCGGAGAAGGTCGCAGGTGAGGCCAAGGAGCCGGCAGCCAAGAAACCGGCGCCCAAGAAGTCCGCGGCCAAGGCGAAATCGTCCCCGGATGATGATGCCCAGGCGAAGGACGGCGCGAGCTGAACAGGCCCGTGCCCCAATCTGGCGAGCGACGGCATTCAGTCCGCCGTCGCTCGCCCCCGAAATTTCCGTCCCCTGCCTCATCGAGGCCTGATCAAAGGAGCTGACCGCCGTGCCCATCTTTGCCGATCTTGCTGCCATGCAGGCCAGGTTCGAGGCGCGCGATCTGCTCCAGCTGACCGATCACGAGAACACCGGCACGCTTGTCGAGAACCGCATTATCAATGCGCTCGATAGTGCCGACGCGCTGATCACCGGCTATGTCGCTTCGCGGCACAGGAACACCGCCCAGTTCGCCGGCAATCCGATCCTGCGCGACATCGCCTGCGATTACGCCTTTTTCATCCTCTACCGCTCGAACGTTCCCGAATGGGTCGAGAACCGGCGCAAGGCCGCAATGCGGACGCTCGAACAGATCGCCAGCGGCACGGTCAAGCTCGACCAGGGCGAAGAGGTCGCAGAGCCGCGTCCCGGCCAGATCCTAGCCACTTCGGACCGGCAGAAGTTCGGCCGTGACAATCTGGGGGGCTACTGATGTCCGCCTCGATGCAGGTTCGTCTGACTGGCGAAGGCCGTTTCGAAGCCGCGATCGGTGCGATCATCTCCGGTTTCGAGAACACCGAGCCACTTGCCGAGATCTTCGGCGTCTATCTCGAAAGCTCGACGCTCGATCGGTTCGAGAACGAAGCTGCTCCCGATGGAACGCCGTGGCGGCAATCGAACCGCGCAAACAGCGAAGGCGGAAAGACGCTGACCGATAGCGCCCAGCTCAAGGGATCGATCCATTCCGAGCCTGCCAATGGCTCGGTCCGATGGGGGTCCAACAAGGTCTATGCGCGCATTCACAACGAAGGCTTTGACGGCACGGTTACCGTTGGCGCGCATTCACGCTCGATCACTCAGGCGTTCGGTCGCCAGCTGCCGGGCGGTTTGACCGTCCAGGTTGCCTCGTTTGAGCGTCATATGAATATGCCGGCGCGGACATTCCTCGGCATCAATGCCGAAGACGAGGCCGAGCTGATCACCCTTACCGAGGAATACGCTGCCGATCTGGCAGGAGGGTTCGTATGATCATGCTGTCGCTCATTGCTCTTGTCATTCAGCTGATCTTCGGGTGGCTGCTTGCTGATTTCCTTTCCGGTGTGCTGCACTGGGCCGAGGATCGCTTCGGCCCCGGCCGCGAGCACTGGCCGGTACTCGGCCGGCTGATCTTCACGCCCAACCTGCTGCACCACAGCGACCCGACGCTGTTCCTGTCGGCAGGCTTCGTCGAACGCAACTGGACAACCTGGGCCGTCGCTGTCCCGCTGGCCGCGCTGCTGTTCTGGCTCTTCGGGTCGCATCCGTGGATCTGGGCTGCGCTGGTCGGCGGGGCATTCGCGAACGAGATCCATGCGTGGGCTCATCGCAAGACCCTGGCGCCCAGCTGGGCGCGCTGGCTGCAAGGCCGTGGTGTGATCCAGTCGCCCGCGCACCATGCAGTCCACCACGTTCCCGAGTACCGGCGCAGCTATTGCATCGTGACAGACTGGCTCAATCCCGTGCTTGACCGCATCGGGTTCTGGACCCGGATCGAGAGCCAATTGCCGCAGCGGTGGTTCCGATGATTGCCGCCACCGAACTCGCACTCGTCGCAGTCCTGGTCGATGCCGGCGAGGCCGATCTGCTTGGCTACCGGTTCCGCACCTGGGACACGTTCCCCGACCAGTTCGAAGAGTATCTGCGCGAGCATCCCAACCTGCGCACCCCGGCCTGCTGGGCGACGTACCTTGGTATCGTCTCGGGTGAGGATCAGGGCGACGAACTGGGCATGCAGGCGCGCACCCGCTTTGCCGTGGTGGTCGCGGCGCAAAACCAGCGCAACGAGGAAGACAGCCGCCATGGCGACGGTGTCGAACCGGGCTCCTATCAGCTGATGGTCGATGCGATCCGCCTGCTTTCGCGCAGCATGCTGACCGAAGAGCTGGGACTGGTCGAGCCGGTGCTTGTTCGATCGGCCCGCCCTGTCGCGCGCACCAGGGCGATGCAGGATCAGCGGCTCTCGATGATGGCGATCGAGCTGGAGCTTGTGCTGCCGATCGGCAGCTTCGCCGATGATGCCAGCGACTTCAACTCCCTTCACGTCGACTGGGACGTGCCGCCCTTCGGCAATGTCCACCGGTCCGGCCACTGCCGCGGGAACGATCGCCCTCATGATCGCAGGCGAACGCATCGCGATCGGCGTCAAGACTGCCGATGCCAACACCACGATCGCCGCAGCAATTGCCGCGGCGATCACTGTGCGACCCGACCTCCCGCTGACCGCAGAAGTTGGCGATGCACCCAATGACAATGTCGTTACCCTGACTGCTCGCAATGCGGGTACGGCCGGAAACGATATCGATGTGCGCCACAGCCATTTTGGAGGCGAAGCGCTCCCGGCCGGGGTCGGAGTGGCGATCGTCGCAATGGCCGGAGGCGCGACCGATCCGGATCTCGATGCGATCTGGGCGATCCTCGGCGACGAGCCGTATCGGACGATTGTCCTGGGCGTTGCCGGCAATGCAGCACTCGCATCAGCAGTTACCGAGTTCGAGGACCGCGCAAGTGCCGAACGGATGCTCGAAAGCATTGGCTATGCCGCGCGGCGCGGCGATCAGGCGGCGCTCTCGGCAATCGGTACGACGTTCAATTCCGAGCTCCTCACCATTCTCGGCACGGGGAGCTCACCCAGCTGCCCTTGCACGGTCTCTGCTGCCTATGCGGCGGCTTGCGGCTATTTCAGCGCGATCGACCCGGCGCGTCCGCTGCAGACGCTTGAGATCGTCGGCATGGTGGCTCCGCGTGTCGAGAACCGTTTCTCGCGGGCGGAACGCGAGCAGCTGCTGCGCGACGGGATCGCGACCTTTCAGGTCACCCGTGCAGGCGAGTGCCAGATCGAGCGCGCGATCACGACGTACCAGACCGATGATTTCGACATCGAGGACGTCGCCTTCCTCGACATCGAGACACCGCTCACGCTGTTCTACCTGCGCGCCACGCTGCGCGCGCGCATCGCGCAGAAGTTCCCGCGCCACAAGCTGGCCGATGACGGCACCCGCTTTGGCGCCGGTCAGGCGATCGTAACGCCAGCGACGATCCGTGCCGAACTGCTGGCACTGGCGCGTGAGTGGGAGGAGCTGGGGCTGGTCGAGGGTCTCGACCAGTTCAAGTCCGACCTCATTGTCGAGCGCGACCAGAGCGACCCGAACCGCATCAATGCGCTCGTCCCGCCCGACATCGTCAATCAGTTCCGCGTCTTTGCCGGCGTGGTCCAGTTCCGGCTCTGAGAGCCTCCTGAAGCCCCTTTGAAAGGACGTTAAGACATGGCCAATCGCAACCAGGTCGCAGGTCAAGTGACCATCGAAGTCGACGGTGAGCGCATGCCCACCTCTGGCGAAAGCACTATGCAGATCGGCGGTATCCAGCGCGAGAACGTGCCGGGTGACTACGATGCCGGCAGCTTCATGGAAAAGACGGCTCCCGCCCGTTGCACTGTCGGCCTGCTGCGCAAGGATGGTGTCAGCCTGACCGCGCTGCGCGACATCGACAACGCGACGCTGATCCACCGCGCTGACAACGGCCAGACCTATGTCATGCGCAATGCCTATTTCGTCGAGGCCAGCGACTTTAGCCAGGACGGCAAGGCGCAGGTGATCTTCGAAGGTCCGCCCGCCGAGGAGCTGCTCTGATGGCATCGCGCACCCAGAATCACACCCTGCTCCACGATATCGTCGTCGAGACCAAGGTCGAAGGCGGCGAGCCGACCGAACAGGTGCTCAAGGAGGCCGGTTCGACGGTCGTTTGCAAGCGCCCGAAGGCCAAGGATCTTCGCGCATTCGACAAGCACGGAGACGCCGAGATCGCCGGGATCATCGAGCTGATCAAGAACTGCACCTCGCTTGGCGAACTGGAAGCCGAGAACCTCGACATCGATGACTTCCATGCGCTGGGAAACGTGCTCGTGCCGAAATCAGGCGCTGGCCAGACGACTGGCGAATCTGCCTAGCCACGCTGGGCAAGTACTTCGCGTTCCAACCCTCCGAGCTGATGGAGCTGGAATGGGATGATGTCGAATTCTGGCTCGATGCGGCGCTCGCGCTCGAGGAGCAAAACAAGGAGGCTTGATCACTGATGCGTTTCTCCATGATCCTGGAGATGGTCGACCGCCTGACCGCGCCCGCCAAACGTGCGCGCGATCAGATCCGGGGGATCACGCGCAATGCCGGATCGATGAGCCAGCGCTTTCGAAGCATGGCGCGCGAGGTCCGGCGCGGCGAGCGCAGCGTCGAAAGCTTCGAACGGGCGACCCGGCGCATGCTCACGGTCAGGATGGGTCGATATTTCCAGAGCGTGGGGAGCCGCGTCCGTCGACTGACCCGCGATCTCAGCGCGCTGGTGCGGCGCCTGCGATTGGTCGAACGGGCAGGAGGCCTTGCAGCGCGTGGCCTGAGGCGCATGGGCGGTATGGCGCTCGATGCCCTCAAATGGGGTGGTGCGGCGGTCACTCTTCTATTGTGATCCGCCGTACTGGGGACACGAGGACGACTACGGCAAGGACATCTTCTCAGAGGCTGATTTCGAGCGTTTGAGGGACCTTTTAGCAGGACTTCAGGGGCATTTTATTCTGTCCTTGAACGACCGGCCCGAGGTGCGCGAGATGTTCGCCGGGTTCGAGATGGAGGAGGTTTCCCTCAACTATCGGGCTGGCGGGGGAGTGACTCCGGCACGCGAGCTGATAATCTCGGGGCCATGACTTCAGAAGCACAGAGAAACGGAGAGGGCATTGTCGAAGAGGCAATGTCGACGTTGGAGATGGGCGGTAGGGGTAGGATTTTCTTTCCCGGAGGGCCTCTAGATCCGATCTCAATAGAGTTCGTGAAAGGAGGCACGTTCGTTGCGATTGAGATCGAAACGGGAGTGTGGGCCAACATCCTCGTTTCATCTGTGGTGGGCTGGTGCGACCTCGATGATTTCGATGAAGCTACTCAAACCTATTCGCGTCGCTAAAAGTGCTCCAGAATGTCTTGTCGGAGACTCCAGAAGCTCGCGCCGCGCTACAGCGCGGCTCTGCAGCAAATCACGGGCCGGAATGCAAAAAGTCACACTTCAGGCAAGCCGATTTCCGGCTTCCTATTGAATACATGGTAAAATCCGGGAAGGGCGGGATTTTCAAACGGCCCCTTTCAGTGTTCCATCCCCTGCGCAGGAATGCGCCCTTGCCACTTGGCATCACACCCTTGCGCGGATAAGGGCAAACCACTCCCCGGTCCCAAAGAGAAAGACACACAGCCATGGCCCTTCCCGAGATCAAGCGCGTCCTGCTCAAGCTCTCGGGGGAAGTGCTGATGGGGGAGCAGGAATACGGGATCGATCCGGTCTATGTCGCGCGCCTCGCCGAAGAGGTGAAGGCGGCGAAGGAAACCGGGATCGAGGTCTGCCTCGTGATCGGCGGCGGCAACATCTTCCGCGGAATCAGCGCCGCGGCCAAAGGCCTCGACCGCACCACCGGCGACTACATGGGGATGCTGGCGACGGTGATGAACGCGCTCGCCATGCAGAACGCGCTTGAACAGCTGGGTGTGCAGACCCGCGTGCAGTCGGCGATCCCGATGAGCAGCGTGTGCGAGCCCTACATCCGCCGCCGTGCCGAGCGCCACTTGCAGAAGGGCCGGATCGTGATCTTCGCAGCAGGCACGGGCAACCCCTTCTTCACCACCGACACTGGCGCCGCCCTGCGCGCAGCAGAGATGAACTGCGATGCACTGCTCAAGGGAACCAGCGTCGACGGGGTCTATGACAGCGATCCCAAGCACAACCCCGAAGCGACCCGTTTCGACACTATCAGCTATGACCGCGTGTTGTCGGACAATCTCAAGGTTATGGATGCGACCGCAGTCGCGCTTTGCCGTGAGAACGACATTCCGATAGTGGTCTTCTCGATCCGCGAAAAAGGCAATGTCGCGAACGTCCTCGCAGGCGAGGGCACGCAGACGATTGTCAAGAAAGACTAAGCGCCCAAGAAGACCAAGGGCCCAGAAAGACTAAGAGAGAAAAGACATGCCGCAATATGACAAGGCAGACATCGAACGCCGCATGAAAGGCGCCGTGGAATCGCTCAAGGGCGACCTTTCGGGCCTGCGTACGGGCCGTGCCAACACCTCGCTGCTCGATCCGGTCGTGGTCGAGGTTTACGGGGCGATGATGCCCTTGAACCAGGTTGCCACCGTTTCGGCTCCCGAACCGCGCATGCTCAGCGTGCAGGTGTGGGACAAGTCGAACCTGATCGCGGTGGAAAAGGGGATCGCCAAGGCGAACCTCGGTCTGAACCCGATG
The DNA here is from genome assembly GCA_002706445.1 of Erythrobacteraceae bacterium. GTDB lineage: Bacteria > Pseudomonadota > Alphaproteobacteria > Sphingomonadales > Sphingomonadaceae > Erythrobacter. The sequence goes on along the minus strand of PALE01000021.1, from coordinate 22,277 downwards.
ATCGACGGCCAGACGCTGCGCCTGCCGATGCCCGACCTGACCGAAGAGCGCCGCAAGGACCTTGCCAAGCTTGCAGGCCAGTATGCAGAGCAGGCCAAGATCGCGATCCGCAACGTGCGCCGCGACGGGATGGAAGCGCTCAAGACCGACGAGAAGAAGAAGGAAATCTCAGAGGATGACCGCAAGCGCTCCGAGGACGAAGTGCAGAAGCTGACCGACCAGTACGTCAAGGAAACCGACGATCTGGCGGCGAAGAAAGAGCAGGAAATCCTCACCCAGTAACGCTGGGCAGGGGAGGACAATCGCTTGGCAGACGGACGCGCAAAACACGTCGCTATCATCATGGATGGCAATGGCCGCTGGGCCAAGAAGCGCGGGCTGCCGCGCGCCGTCGGCCACCAGCGCGGGGTCGAGGCGGTGCGGCGGCTGGTGCGTGGGCTCGAGCCGATGGGGCTCGACTGCCTGACGCTCTATGCCTTCAGCTCCGAGAACTGGAAGCGGTCGGAGGACGAGGTCGATGACCTGATGAACCTGATGCGCAAGTTCATCAAATCGGACCTGCCGGACTTCGTAGCGAACGATGTGAAGCTCCAGATTATCGGCGACTGGCAAGGGCTTGCGCCCGACATCGTCGAAATGCTCGAAGATGCGTTGGCGCAAACCGCGAACGGAACCAAGAAGCTGGCTGTCGCGCTCAATTATGGCGCGCATAGCGAGATCGCGCGGGCTGCTGCAAAGGCGGCAGAGAAGGGCACAATCACGCCAGAGGCGATCGAAGCGAACCTCGACACCGCCGATCTGCCTCCGCTCGACCTGCTGATCCGCACCAGCGGCGAGATCCGGCTGTCGAATTTCCTGCTGTGGCAGGCCGCCTATGCCGAGATGCTCTTCATCGAAACGCTATGGCCCGATTTCACGCCCGAGCATCTTGCGCAGGCGCTCGACGATTTTGCGCGGAGGGAGCGGCGCTATGGTGGACGGTAACACCCCTGCAAGCGATCTGCCCAAGGGTACGTCGGACTTGTTGGTTCGCTTCGTATCGGCGGTGGCGATGATCGTGCTGACTATCATCGCGCTCTATCTCGGCGCCTGGTTCTGGATCGCGTTTGTCGTGCTGCTGGCAGGGTTGGTCCTGTGGGAGTGGAACCTGCTGGTGCGCGGTTTCGGTGTCTCGGCCGTGGCCGAAGTCGCCTGGCAGTTCATCGGCGCGCTCTATGTCGGTGCGGCGGCGCTGGCGATGGTGCAGGTTCGCATCAATTACGACATGTGGACGGTCCTCGTCGCCTTCCTCGCGCCGGTCATCGCGGTCGACGTTGGCGCCTATTTCGCGGGCCGTTCCATCGGTGGCCCCAAAATCGCGCCGAGCATCAGCCCGTCGAAGACTTGGGCAGGGCTGTTCGGCGGTGCTGTAGCGGCGAGCATCATCACTATCGGGATCGAAGTGCTCGATTTCGGCCCCACCACGGCTCCGGGCTACACCATGGCGAGTATCGGATTGGCGGCGCTGTCGGGCCTGCTTATTGCGGTGATCGCGCAGAGCGGCGACTTCTTCGAAAGCTGGATGAAGCGGCGCGCCGGCGTGAAAGACTCCTCCTCGCTCATCCCCGGTCACGGCGGCGTGTTCGACCGTCTCGACGGGTTCCTCGCCGTGTTCTTCATCCTCTTCCTGATCGCGGTCGTACCTGCCTATATTGGCCTCGCTTAAAATGACACGTTCGATCACATTGTTGGGAGCCACCGGTTCGATCGGTGCGTCGACCCTCGACCTCATCCGGCACAACCGCTCGGATTGGCAGGTGGAGGCGTTGACGGCCAATTGTTCGGCAAAGGAACTGGCGGTTCTCGCCCGCGAATTCGGCGCGAAGATTGCGGTGGTGGGCGACGAGACTTGCCTGGCCGAACTGCGCGACGCACTCGAAGGAAGCGGTGTCGAGGCAGCGGGCGGCGCGCGGGCGCTGTGCGAAGCGGCGGCGCGTCCCGTCGATATGACCGTTGCCGCCATTGTCGGATGCGCAGGGCTGGCGCCGATCATGGCCGCGGTCGCCAATGGCAACACCATCGCGCTCGCCAATAAGGAAGCGCTGGTCTCCGCCGGTGACATTCTGAAGCACGCTGTCGAGGAAGCAGGGGCGAACCTGCTCCCCACCGACAGCGAGCACAACGCGATTTTCCAGTGCCTTGCGGGCAATGAGGTGAAGGAGGTGCGCCGCATCATCCTCACCGCGAGCGGCGGCCCGTTCCGCACGTTGAGCGCAGAGCAACTGCAATCGGTCACGCGCGAACAGGCCTTGAAGCATCCCAACTGGGAAATGGGCGCGAAGATCACCATCGACAGCGCCACCATGATGAACAAGGGGCTGGAGTTCATCGAAGCCCACCACCTGTTCCCGGTCGGCCTCGATAACATCGAAATCCTCGTCCACCCGCAGAGCATCGTGCACTCGATGGTCGAATACCGCGACCGCTCGGTGCTCGCGCAGTTGGGGCCGAGCGATATGCGCGTGCCGATCGCATCGTGTCTTGCCTATCCCGAGCGGATGGAGACACCGCTTGCGCCTCTCGATCTGGCGGCCATCGGCACGCTGACATTCGAGAAACCGAACGAAGAGCTGTTTCCCGCGACCCGCATTGCCCGCGAGGCGATTCAGGCGGGCGGGGCTGCTCCGGCGACGCTCAACGCCGCGAACGAGATTGCGGTCGAGGCTTTCCTCGCCGGTCAGATTGCGTTCACGCGTATTACGGCAGTGGCGGAAACGGTACTGGCGGGCTATAGCGCGCCTGCGCCGGGTACGCTTGAGGACGTGCTCGCGATTGATGCCGAGGCGCGAAAACGCGCTCGTGAGGCTGTGGAGACCTGCGCACTTGTTTGAGCAACCCCCTTTCTGGATGTATTTCGTCGGCTTCCTGCTGTTGCTGGGGCCATTGGTGACGGTGCATGAGCTGGGTCACTATCTCGTCGGACGCTGGATGGGCGTGAAGGCGGATACGTTCTCGGTCGGTTTCGGCAAGGAAATCGCCGGTATTACGGACAAACACGGCACTCGTTGGCGTCTCTCGATGTTGCCGCTGGGCGGCTATGTCCAGTTCCGCGGCGACATGAACCCTGCGAGCGTTCCCGATCCCAATGCCGTTCCCGAAGCGGGCAGCTTTCAGTCCGCAGCGCTCTGGCGGCGTGCGCTGATCGTTGCCGCGGGGCCGGTGACGAACCTGCTGCTTGCCATTGGCATCTTCGCGGCTTTCTTCGCGATTTACGGCAATCCGGTGATCTCGGGCGACGGGGATTCGCGCACCGTCGGTCAGTTCGGCGAAGAATCGGTTGCCCGCGATGCAGGTATGCAATTGGGCGATACGATCATCGCTATCGACGGCGATGCGGTTGAGGATTTCGACGCCATTCGCAACGAGATCATCCTGCATCCCGGACGCGAAATGGTGATCACCGTCGATCGTGACGGGGAAGAGGTCGATATTCCGCTCGTCACCCAGCGCGCCGAGGAAACCGACCGGTTCGGCAATGTCGGTGTCGTCGGGCGCATCGGCGTCGGGCCGGCGGGCGGCCAGTACGAGTTCGAGGAAGTCGGCTTGCTCCAGTCGGTTCCGCTGGCAGTGGAACGCTGCTGGCAGATTACCGAGATGATGGTCACCGGCATCAAGCAGATCCTGTTCGGCGAGCGCTCGATCAAGGAATTGGGCGGTCCGGTGAAGATCGCGAAATACTCTGGCGAGCAGATGAGCCTTGGCCTTGTTGCCTTCGTCAACTTCGCAGCGCTGATCTCGCTTAATTTGGCGTTCATCAATTTCTTGCCAATCCCTGCGCTCGACGGCGGGCATCTTGCCTTTTACGCTGCCGAGGCAATCCGCCGCAAACCGGTGGGGCCGACGGCGACGGAATGGGCATACCGGACAGGCATTCTGTTCGTGCTCGCCTTCATGCTTGTCGTGACGTGGAACGACATCACGTCGCTGCTGCCGTTCGGCAGCTAACCGCGCATAGCGCACGGACGACCAAACTGGGCCGTTCATAGCTGGAGATGCCTGCTTGATTGCCGGGGGCGCATCGGGCACAGGCGGGTGACATTTTGACTAGGTAGGGCTGACATGCCTTGCCGCGCGCTCTATGGGGCAGGCGCGTTACCAATACGGGTTGGACGGGAACAAAACTTCCATGAATCGATGCGAGCAAGCAGGCGTCCGGTCTGTGAAGTCCAAGAGTGCAGCAGGCCGCCTGGCCATCGCCTTGACCGGCGCGACCATGCTGGCAGGTGTTCCTTACACCGCCTTCGCGCAGGATGAGGGTGAGGAAACCGCGCCCGCGCAGACGACGCAGGCACCCACCAACGACACGATCCGCACGATCAGCGTCGCCGGTGCAGAGCGTCTCGAGCCGACGACAATTCTTTCCTACATCCGCCTGCGCGTGGGTCAGGAATACACCTCGGCCGCAGCTGACGAAGCGCTGAAGGACCTCGGCGCGACCGAGCTCTTCGCAAGCTTCTCGATCCGCAACGACAACGGCAATGTCGTTATCACTGTGACCGAGAACCCGGTGATCAACCGCATCGTGCTCGAAGGCAACGACCGTCTCGATGCCGAAAAGATTCTTCCCGAAATCCGGCTCGCTCCGCGCCAGATCTTCACCCGTTCGAAGGTTCGCGCCGACGTTGCCCGCATTATCGAGCTCTACAAGCGGCAGGGCCGCTTCGCTGCGACGGTCGAGCCGCAGATGGTCGAGCTGCCGCAGAACCGCGTCGATGTCGTGTTCGAGATCACTGAAGGGCCCAAGTCCAAGGTGCGTCAGATCAACATCATCGGCAACGAGGTGTTCTCCGACAATGACCTGCGCAGCGAGATGGTGACGAAGCAGTCGCGCTTCTTCCGCTTCTTCAGCTCGAACACGTCTTACGACCCTGACCGTCTGGCATTCGACCAGCAGAAGCTGCGCCAGTTCTACCTCACCGAGGGTTATGCCGACTTCCGCGTCGTTTCCGCGGTTGCCGAGCTGACGCCGGACCAGCGCGACTTCATCATCACCTATGTGGTCGAAGAGGGCGAACGCTACACCTTCGGCGACGTCGAGGTGGAAAGCCAGCTGCGCGATTTCGACAGCGAATCCCTGCAAAGCGGCCTTTCGATGCAGACGGGCGATTTCTACAACGCCAAGGCAGTCGAAGACACAGTCGAAGGTCTGACCGAACTCGCAGGCCGCTTCGGTTACGCTTTCGCCGACGTGCAGCCGCGCTTTAACCGCAATCCCGAAGACCTGACGATGGATATCACCTTTATCCTGCGTCAGGCTCCGCGCGTTTATATCGAGCGCGTGGATGTGAACGGCAACACGCTGACGCAGGACAAGGTCGTGCGTCGCGAATTCCGTCTGTCGGAAGGTGACGCGTTCAACTCGCTGGGTGTGGCGCGTACCACCGCCCGCATCAACTCGCTGGGTTATTTCCAGGAGAACTTCGAGGTCAATCAGGTCGAAGGCAGCGCGCCCGACCGTATCGTCCTCGAAGCGAACGTCGAAGAGCAGCCGACCGGTGAGCTCCAATTCTCGGCGGGCTTCTCCTCGATCGAGCGTTTCATTCTGGCCGGTTCGATCCGTCAGCGGAATTTCCGCGGGCGCGGGCAGACCATCGGGCTCAGCCTTAACTACTCGCAGTTCTCGCGTTCGGCGCAGATCAGCTTTACCGAGCCTTATGTGTTCGACCGCAACCTGTCGGCCGGCGCGGACATTTACCGCCGCGACTTCAACAGCTTCAACTTCACGTCGACCGGGCGCAACACGACCTTCGAACAGGCCACCACGGGCGCATCGTTCCGTCTCGGCGTGCCGCTGACCGAGTTCATGTCGCTGATCGGCAGCTATACGCTCAACTACGACGAGATTAGCCTCGACCAGAACCTGTTCTTCTCGGACATTGATGGTGACGGAACGGCCGAGTGTGACCCGCTGCTCGCAGGTCGCTTCCTGTGCGATGCGCTGGGCAATCGACTGAGCTCGATCCTCGGCCTGAGCCTCAACTACAGCACGCTGAACTCGCGTCTGCGTCCCACGCGCGGTCGCCAGATTTCGCTTTCGACCGAGTTCGCAGGCCTTGGCGGTGACGTCCGCTACCTGCGTTTCCGCGGTAAGGCGCAGCAGTTCTGGGATATTGCCAACACCGGCTTCATCTTCTCGCTGTCGCTTGAAGGCGGAACGATCATCCCGCTGCAGGATCGCGGCGGTGCAGGGGTGGACGATGTCCTCCTTACCGACCGTTTCTTCCTCGGCGAGCCGCAGTTCCGCGGTTTCGGCATCCGCGGGGTCGGTCCACGCATCCTCACGCAGGTTTACAACGGCGTTGACGAAAACGGCGATCCGATCCTGATCACCGATCGCAACCGTATTCGTGACGACGCGATCGGCGGCCGCAATTACTATCTGGGCCGTGCCGAGATCGAAATTCCGCTGGGTACCGGTGCACGCGAGCTGGGCCTGCGCCCATCCGTCTTCCTTGATGTCGGCGCGCTGTGGGGCGTTACCCAGCCGATCCTTCAGGATAACCCCAACGGTCTGCCGTTCCTCGATGCATCGGGTAATCCGCTGTACATCGAACAGGTGGCAGCGGTAGACGATAACGGGGATCCGATCCTCGATGCGGACGGCAATCAGACCTTTACTTCGACCACCACGATCAACCCTATCGCTGCTGATGGCGTGACAGAAAACGTCATCACAGTTCGCCCCAACAGCGCCATTCGCGAGGTTTTCCTGGGCGATTCGCCCAGCCCGCGCATCACCGCTGGCATCGGGGTCAATTGGAACTCGCCGTTCGGGCCGTTCCGCATCGACTTCGCCCAGACGATCCGCAAGATCGAAGGCGACGATGACAAGAGATTCACGTTTAACGTAGGAACACAATTCTGATGAAGACCTTCACCAAACTGCTCGCCTCGGGCGCGCTGGCGCTTGGCGCGCTCGCCGCGACCGCTCCTGCCACTGCACAGGTTCAGGGCCGTATTGCGACTGCGGACGTCAGCCGTGCGATTATCGGCACGACTGCGCTGCAGACCGCTTACAACCAGATCGGCACCACCTATGCGGCGCAGATCGAACAGCGCCAGACCAAGCAGCAGCAGCTCACCCAGCTGCTTCAGCCGTTCGACACCAATTCGAACGGTCAGCTTGAAGAATCCGAGCTTCCGGCGGTCCAGAACTCGCCGCAGCTGGCTCAGATCCAGACGCTCGAAGGCGAAGTTGCGGCACTGACCAACCAGGTTAATGCCGCGCGTATCTACGCTGTCGAACAGATTCTCGCGCAGTACCCTGCCGCTGTGACGGAAGTGACCGCGCAGCAGCAGATCGTCATGGTCCTCCAGCCCGATACTGTGCAGTACGCTGCCGAGGGCGCCGACATCAGCGCTCTGATCACCACCTCGCTCAACGCCAAGGTTCCTTCGGTCGGCATCGTTCCGCCCGCTGATTGGCGTCCGACCCGCAATGCGGCGACGATCTTCCAGGAAATTCAGCAGACGCTGGTTGCCGCGCAGATCATGCAGCAGCAGCAGGCCGCTCAGCAGCAGCAACAGCCGGCTCCGTCGGGCCGCTAAGGCCTGTCTGACGAGCTGCTAAGGGGGCAGGGCATGAGTGAACCGATCACGGATTATGACATCCACAAGGTGTTGAAGGCCCTGCCTCACCGCTATCCTTTGCTGCTCGTCGACCGGGTCAAGGAAATCCACCTCAACGAACGCATCCACGCGGTGAAAGCCGTGTCGATGAACGAGGAGTTTTTCCAGGGCCACTTCCCCGGCGCTCCGATCATGCCGGGCGTGCTCCAGATCGAGGCGCTTGCGCAGGCCGCAGCGATCCTCGGGATCGAGACGCTCGGTCTGGCCGGTACCGGCAAACTGGTGATTTTCATGGGTATCGAGAGCGCGAAGTTCCGCGCTCCCGTGACCCCGGGCTGCCTGCTCGACCTCGAAGTCGAGTTCCTTCAGCAGCGCCGCACGATCTACAAGTTCAAGGGCAAAGCCAGCGTCGAAGGCAAGACCACTTGCGAGACCGAATTCACCGCAATGATCGCTGACCCGCCTTCCTGATTTGCGAAGTCGCATCCGCGCCTTGATCCTCGCTGGTCGCGCGGCAGTTCGACGCGCCAAGCGTCGCGAGGCCAAGCGGCCGAGCCGCAGGTGCCCGAGCGAGCGAAGCGAGGGAGGAATTGCGCCGAGNACGCAGCCACGGATGGGGCTGCGAAAAGCAAAATTAGGCGTATTGGGGTTGCCTTTAAAGGCAAACCCAATTAAGCGCGCGCCTTCTCCGAATTCATAGCAGCGCCGGTCGGAACCGGTGAAAGCTCAAAGGAACATGTCATGAAAGCCGAAGGGCATCCCGAATACCACACGATCACGGTCAAGATGACCGATGGTACCGAATTCCAGACCCGCTCGACCTGGGGCGCAGAAGGCGACACGCTCGCTCTCGATATCGACCCGACCAGCCACCCGGCATGGACCGGCGGCAACCGTCAGGTTTCGGAAGGCGGCCGCGTTGCTGCGTTCAACAAGCGCTTCGGCGGCCTCTCGCTCAAGAAGTAAGCGAGACATTCACGAAATTCGAAGGGCGGTCCTGCGGGGCCGCCCTTTTTCGTTGGCGCTTTGTCACAAACAGGCGTAATTCGTCACGTGCGCCGTCGCATCTCCGGTGAGCTGTCCATCCTTGGACCGCCAAGCTACTTCAAATGCGATTGTGCAGGGAATCCCTTCGTATCTTCGCACCGCAAATTTTGCTTCCCCCCTTCGCACGAAATGTTCGTTGCGGAGCCACTCGAGCAAATCTGTTTCCTCAGTGCCCGTTTTGAACCGAGCGCCAAATGCGTGCGATCGTCTATCATTGGGCCAGTCAAAGTCGCGCAATATGTCGGGTGGATTTTCGGCCGATGCCACGGCGCTCGCCATTGGCAGAGCCGGCCAAGTTAAAGTCACGAGGCATATCGTTACGAGCGAGATTGCACCAAACGCGAAATAAAACGTCTTCACCACGGCCACGGCCGTTCGCGATACCACTTCGTAATCACATATTTCACACCCTTGCGCACTTTCATCCCGTGGTGGAGCGTGTTGGGGTTTACGCTCCCGTCTGGGCGCTGGTTGTTCCAGCATAGCAGGCGTCCCGCCTCGGGCTGAAAGGTCTTGCCCACAACCTTGAACCGGGTTGCACCGCCTGCCTCGACTGCGTTGAGATAGACCATGAAGGTCCAGGTACGCTGGCCGGTTTCGCCGCAATATTGCTCGTAATCCGCGCCGCCGGGAGTGAAGTAATCGGTGTGCGCCTTGAATTCCTGTCCCGCGTCATAGCGCTGACCCTGCACCGGCTCGCCCAGTGCAGGGTCGATACCGTTGAGTGCGAAAAGTAGCGATTCGAGTTCCGTTACCGCCGTCTCGTCGCGCGGCAGGTCGCAGGTTTCGCTCGTGCGGAAATAGTCATCGCCATTGGCATCGGCGATGGTGCTCGGGCGGCGATCCTTGTCGATCAGCCGGATCAGCTCTGCGCGCAGGTGGTCTGGCACGAAGTCCTTGAGCTGGAACAACTCGATCTTGGGATGCGGCACGCGTTGCAGCCCAGGGTTGAGCGAAAGCCTTGCGGCTACAGAATCACTTGGAGCATCCATCGCGGACCGACCTTAAAAGCCGGGGGCGGGCAGGCAAGGGTGAAACCTTGCGCGAAATAATCTTGCGTCAACGCGGTTTACAGGCAGTTTTCGCTTCCCTTGCGAGACGCATTGTGCAACAGGCTCGCGCCCGCCCAAACGCGGCCTTGACGACCAAAGCGCCATGCTTACAGCGGCGCCCTTGCGCAAGGCTTGGCAAGCGACCGACAGGTCAAAGCCGGGGCGGAGCATGTGGCGATCGTAGCTCAGTTGGTTAGAGCGCCGGTTTGTGGTACCGGAGGTCGCGGGTTCGAACCCCGTCGATCGCCCCATTTCTCCCCGATTTTGCAAGGTCGCACTGCCTGCTCAGCGCGCCACTATTGGGGCAAGCATATGACCGCGTTTTGGACCGAACCCGACTTTGACGATCACGAACTGGTGCAGGTCGTACGCGACCGTGCGTCGGGACTGACGGCGATTATCGCGGTCCATTCCTCGCACCTCGGCCCGGGCGCCGGGGGCACGCGTTTCTGGCACTATCCCAACCCCAAGGACGGTCTGCGCGATGCGCTGCGCCTGTCGCGCGGGATGAGCTACAAGAACGCCATGGCGGGCCTCCCGCTTNGCGGCGGCAAGGCCGTGATTCTTGCGGATGAAGCGCGCACAAAGACGCCCGAACTTCTCGCCGCCTTTGGCGATGCGGTCGAAGGGCTGGGCGGCAAATATGTCACCGCCGAAGATGTCGGCATCAGCGAAGCGGACATGGTTNCCNNCNCGCANCGCNCCAGCCNCGTTTCCGGCCTGCCGGTCGAGGGCGAAGGTAGCGCGGGCGGCGATCCGGGGCCGTTCACCTCCTACGGAATCTACCTTGGCATCAAAGCTGCCGTGCAGCACAAACTCCACACCGACAGCATGAAGGGCGTTCATGTCGCCGTTCAGGGCACCGGCAGCGTTGGCGGCGGTGTCGCACGATTGCTCGCCAAGGACGGTGCGCGGCTGACGCTGGCTGACATCCACACAGATGGCGTCAAAAGCCTTGCAGACGAACTGGGCGCTGAAGTGGTTGCTCCCGACGCAATTCTCAACACCGAATGCGATGTTCTCAGCCCCAACGCTCTGGGCGCGATCCTCAATGACGAGAGCATTGCCGCTCTCAACACCAAGATCGTCGCAGGCGGTGCGAACAACCAGCTGGCGCGTGCGCAGCACGGACAGGTCCTGTTCGAGCGCGGCATTCTCTATGCCCCCGACTATGTGATCAATGCTGGCGGCATCATCTCGGTGGCGACCGAATACCTTGCGCGCCGCGACGGGCGCGAGGCGAGCAAGGCGGAAGTGAACACGCTGATCGAACATATCCCCGGACGCCTGTGCCAGATCTGGCGCAAGAGCGACGAGGGCAACACCTCGCCCGACGTGGTCGCCGACCGCATGGCGCAGGAACTGATCGGCCGCGGTTAAGCGCACAGTTGCACGCTTTGCGCCCTTGCGGCTCCTGTCTGGGGCTTTAATAGGGTGCCCAGAGTTTAGCCCTGTGCATATCTACGCCAATCCCAAGCGCTTTCTGACGCTCGCCAAGTGGCTGACCCCGCTCCTGTTCTGGAGCGGTCTGGTGCTGTCGCTGGGCGCGGTGGCGTGGGGCGTTTTCATGGTCCCGCCCGACCAGTTGATGGGCGACAGTGTTCGCATCCTTTTCATCCACGTGCCTGCCGCATGGCTTGGCATGGGCGGTTGGGGCGGCCTTGCCTTGTCGAGCGCGGCGCTGCTGATCTGGAAGCATCCGCTCGCAGGGGTTGCCGCGCGCGCAATTGCCGTCCCCGGCATGGTGTTCTGCGCGATTTGCCTCGCCACAGGTTCAATCTGGGGCAGGCCGACCTGGGGCACATGGTGGGAGTGGGACGGACGTCTTACTTCGATGCTGGTGCTCCTGTTCCTTTATGGCGGCTATATCGCCTTGTCGCAGGCCAGCGCACGCGAGGGCAGCTCGTACAAGATTCCGGCAATTTTCGGCCTTGTGGGTGCGATCAATGTGCCGATCATCAATCGCAGCGTTGTGTGGTGGAACTCGCTCCATCAGCCGCCGAGCCTCACCGCAGGCAAAAGCGCGATCGATGCCACTTTCCTGTGGCCGCTGCTTGCCGCTGTGCTGGGCTTCTCGCTGCTGTTCGGCGGGCTGGTGCTGATGCGGATGCGCGCGCTGATCGCTGAACAACAGGTAGAGGCACGCTTGCGCCGCCGCGCGTTAGACGACGATGTGCCAGTGGGTGCAGGCTTGGCGGAGGGTGCGTGATGCGTGAGGCGTTGGACCATTGGCCCTTTGTTGTCGGTGCCTATGCAGTATCGGGCGCCGCTCTCGGCCTGCTGATCGCTTGGAGCTACACAACCATGCGCCGCGCGGAAAAGCGCCGTGAGGAGATGAAGCGCAAATGAAAGCCAAACATCAACGCATGACGCTTGTGGTGCTTGCTCTGATTGCGATCATCGGCGCAGGCCTGATCGCGACATGGGCGCTGCGCAATCAGGCGAATTACTTCTATCTGCCCGAACAGATGGCTGCCGAACCGCCTGCGGTCGGACAGGCCGTCCGCCTTGGCGGAATGGTGCAGCAGGGCTCGATCGAGACGCAGGCCGACGGGGTCACCGTGAATTTTGTCGTTACCGGCAATGAGAACTCGACCGTTCCGGTAACCTATAGCGGCATCCTGCCCGATCTCTTCGTCGAAGGGTCGGGCGTGGTAGCGGAAGGGCATCTGCAAGCCGACGGCACGTTCCTCGCCACCAATCTGCTCGCCAAACACGACGAAAACTACGTCCCGCGCGAGCTTGAGGGGATGGAAGGCCACAAGGACAACTCCGATTACATCGAAACCGTAGCCGGCAACCCATAGGATCGAGCTGACCACATGATCGCTGAAATCGGACTCGCCGCCCTTTGGCTTTCGGCCGCTCTCGCAGTGTTGCAGATGGTGTCTGGCGCGTTCGGATTGCGCGCCGACGGAGCGCAAATGGCGGCTTATGCGCGGCCCGCGGCAGTGGTGCAGGCTTTCCTCGCTGTGCTCGCCTTCTGCATGCTGCTCTGGGCGTTTGCGATCACCGATCTTTCGATCAAGCTGGTGGCGACCAATTCGCACTCGATGAAGCCGCTCATCTTCAAGCTCGCAGGGACTTGGGGGAACCATGAAGGTTCGATGCTGCTGTGGGTGACGGTGCTGGCCTTTTCGGGCGGGCTGATCGCTTTGCTGGAGCGCCGACTGCCGGAAAAAACCATGTCTGCGACGCTCGGTGTGCAGGGATTTGTCGCGCTGGGGTTCTATGCCTTCCTGCTGCTGTCCTCGAACCCGTTCGAGCGTCTGCCGGTTCCGGCGGTCGAAGGAAGCGGGCTCAACCCGCTGTTGCAGGACATCGGCCTCGCCTTCCATCCGCCCACGCTCTACATCGGCTATGTCGGCATTTCGGTCGCTTTCAGCCTTGCGATGGGCGCGCTGATCACCCGTCAGGTCACTCCCGATTTCGCCAAGGTCATGCGCCCCTGGGTGCTGGGGGCATGGGTGTTCCTGACACTCGGCATAACCGCCGGTTCCTATTGGGCCTATTACGAGCTGGGCTGGGGCGGCTGGTGGTTCTGGGACCCGGTCGAAAACGCCTCGCTGATGCCGTGGCTCGCGGCGACAGCGCTGCTCCATTCGGTGAGCGTGCTCGCTGCCCGCGATGCCTTGCGCACTTGGACGATCATGCTCGGCGTGCTGGCGTTCTCGATGTCGATGCTCGGCACTTTCCTCGTGCGTTCGGGCGTGCTGACCAGCGTTCACGCCTTCGCCGTGGATCCCGAGCGCGGGACTTTCATTCTCGGTCTGCTGGGCCTTTATATCGGCGGCAGCCTGCTGATCTTTGCTCTGCGCGCGGGTAGCATTGCCGAAGGGAAGCGCTTTACCGCGACGAGCCGTGAAGGCGCGCTGGTGTTCAACAATGTGATGCTGTCGGCAATCCTCGCCATCGTACTGCTGGGGACGCTCTATCCACTGCTCACCGAGGCCTTCGATGTGCGCGTCAGCGTCGGTCCGCCTTATTTCAATCCGGCGGGGGCGATTTTTGCGATTCCGATGCTGATCGTAATGGCCATAGGTCCGCTGCTGCGGTGGAAGAGCGACAAGCCGGCGCGCATCCAGCTCGAACTGTCGATCCTCGCCGCTATCGTGATCGCAGTCGTGGCGCTGGTGGCGTTCCTGGGCGACTACTCGATCCTTCCGATCCTTGGCCTTGCTCTAGCCGTCGCGCTCGGCGTGGCAGCCTTCCTGCCCTTGCGCGGACGCAATCTCATGCGCCTGCCGCTGGCGACATGGGGCATGGTCGTTGCCCACTTCGGGATCGCGGTCGCGCTGTTCGGCATGGCGAGCGAAAGCGCCTTCACCAGCGAGAAGCTCGCGGCAATGGCTCCCGGCGACAGCACCGAGGTCGCCGGATGGAATGTCGAACTGCTGGGCGTGGAACCGGTGGCCGGACCCAACTGGACCGCGATGGAAGGCCGCATTGCGGTCGCGCGCGGAGACGAAGCGCCCACGATCATCGGTCCGCAGGCCCGCAATTTCTGGTCACCGCCGCAGCCTACCAGCGAAAGCACGCTGGTGACGCGGCTCGACGGGCAGCTCTATGTGGTGATCGGCGATCAGGCCGGTTTCGACGAAAACGGCGCGGCACGCTGGCAGGTGCGGGTGTGGTGGAAGCCCTTCGTCACCTTCATCTGGTACGGCGGATTGCTGGTCTCACTGGGCGGCGTCATGGCGATCATCGGGCGGCTGCTGGCCGATCTGCGCCGCCGCCGCGCCAAAACCAAGGGTGACGAACGCCGCGAAGATGTCGCCGCGCTGTCCGACGAAGCGATGCCGGAGCCTGCCGAATGAACCGTGCCCTCTACATCATCCCGCTTGCGCTGTTCCTGTTTTTCGCAGGGCTGGCCGGCTACATGCTGACGCAGAACAAGATCCAGAACGTTCCCTCGCAGATGATCGAGCAGCCGCTGCCGGAATTCACGCTCGCGCCAGCGCTCGAAGGAATGCCGGGCGTGTCGAAGAGCGACTTTGTCGGCGGCAAGCCGCGTCTGCTCAATATTTGGGCGAGCTGGTGTCTGCCTTGCATCGCCGAGGCACCGCATCTCGAGCGGTTGAAGGAGGAAGGCGTCGAGATCATCGGCGTTGCCGTGCGCGACCGGCCCGAAGCTGTGCAGGACTTCCTCGCTCGCTACGGCAATCCCTACACCCGCATCGGCAGCGACGACATTTCCTCGCTCATGCTCGAAGTGGGAGCATCGGGCGTGCCGGAAACCTATGTGATCGATGCGCAGGGCAACATTCGCTACCAGCACATCGGCGACGTCCGTGAAGAGACGGTCGATCTTCTGCTCGAAAAGCTGGAGGAAGCGCAATGAGAGGGCTGCTGCTGGCATTTCTTGCCCTGATCGCTGTCCCGCTCGCAGCGCAGGACACCATGCCGCCTGCGCCCTATGCCTACACCCAGCTCGACGATCCCGCGCTCGAAGCGCAGGCGGTCGAGCTGATGGAGACGCTGCGCTGTCTCAAGTGCCAGTCGCAGAGCATCCATGATTCCGACGCTCCGATGGCGGGTGACATGCGCCACCAGGTGCGCACGCGTTTGCTGGCGGGCGAAAGTCCCGAGCAAATCCGCAGCTGGCTGATCCAGCGATATGGCGACTATGTGAGCTATCAGCCCGAAGTCAGCTCGACGACTTGGCCGCTGTTTGCGATCCCGCTGTTGCTGCTGCTGGTGGTTGCCGCGATCTTGCTGCGTCGACTCGGAAAGCGGCGGGCTGAAGATGACGCAGAGACCGGAGTGGACGCATGATCGGCGCATGGATGGCAATTCTCGCGCTGGCGCTGGTGGCATTTGCCATTGCCTCCTTCGCGCTGCGGCTTCCCAAGGAAGGCTACGCCGTATTCGGCGCCGTTCTGCTGCTCGGCCTTGTCGGCTACAGCTGGCAGGGTTCGCCGGGATATCCCGGCAGTCCCAAGCAGCCCGTGTCAGAGGAACAGAGCTCGGGCGAAGAAATGGTCGAGGCGCGCCGCCAATTGTTCGATCCCGTGCGTCCGAAGCCCGATTATCTGATGCTGTCCGATGGCTTCGCTCGGCGCGGCAAGTTCGAAGACGCCGCCAATTTGCTGCGCACCGGCCTGCGCGATAATCCCGATCATCTCGAAGGCTGGCTGGCGCTGGCCATGGCGCTCACTGCCCATGCCGACGGAGTCGTCACCCCTGCATCCTACTACGCCTACGGCAAGGCACGGCTGATCGATCCGGCCAATCCCGGGCCTGATTTCTTCCTTGGCTATTCATTCGCGCAATCCGGTGAGATCATTGCAGCACGCGACACTTATCAACGTCTGCTCGAGAATACTCCCGAGGATGCACCGTGGCGGGCCGAGGTCGAAGCTCGCGTTGCCCGCCTCGACCAGATAATCGCCAACGCCCCTATGCTTCAATAGCGATTGTTGCAGGTGCGAATGCGGAGTGCTAGAGGCCGCGACCTTGGCCGCGACAACGCACACAATGCGCATCCGGCGTTTCGGGAAAATCGCACCCTATGAGCGACACCACAGCTACAGCATCAGACGGCCACTCGGGCGGCCACGGCCATAGCGGATCGAAGGCCGCACTTGCAGTTGGCGCGATCGGTATCGTTTTCGGCGATATCGGCACCAGCCCGCTCTATGCTTTTCGTGAAACCTTTGCAGGCGCGGCCAATGTCGCGATCGACCGCATGCACGTGCTGGGTGTCGTCAGCCTGATTTTCTGGTCGATGCTGCTGGTGGTGGCGATCCAATACGTCACCATCCTGATGCGCGCCGATAACAAGGGGCAAGGCGGTAGCCTCGCACTGGTTGCGCTGCTTTCGCGCCATATCGGTAAGTCGAGCTATGGCTGGCTTGTCGTCCTGCTGGGCGTTTTTGCGACCTCGCTGTTCTACGGCGACAGCATGATTACGCCGGCCATTTCGGTGCTTTCGGCGGTGGAAGGTCTGACCGTGGTCGATCACTCGCTTGACCAGTTTGTGATCCCGATTGCGCTAGGCCTGCTGGTTTTCCTTTTCATGCTCCAACGGCGCGGGACGGCCAAGGTGGGGGCGCTTTTTGCGCCGGTGATGATCGTCTATTTCACCGTCATCGCCTGTCTGGGTGGATGGCAGATCATCCAGAACCCCGATATTCTCAACGCTCTGAACCCTTATTATGCGGTGATGTTCTTCGTCAGCGACGGGCTGGTGGCCTTCCTCGCGCTCGGCGCGGTGGTGCTGGCCGTGACGGGTTCCGAGGCGCTCTATTCGGACATGGGACACTTCGGTCGCGGACCGATGCGGCTTTCGTGGTTCGGCTTCGTGATGCCGTGCCTGCTGCTCAACTATTTCGGTCAGGGCGCCATGATCGCCGGACTTCCGCCCGAGGAAGCCGCCGTGGTGGTGCAGAACCCGTTCTTCCTGCTGGCCAGCGAGGAATGGCGCCTGCCTTTGGTGTTCCTTGCGACCATGGCAACCTTCATCGCCAGCCAGGCGGTGATTTCGGGCGCGTTCTCGATCACGCACCAGGCCGTCCAGATGGGCTTCATGCCGCGCCTTTCGATTCTTCACACGAGCGAGACCGAAGGCGGCCAGATCTACATTCCCGTGGTGAACTGGGCGCTGATGATTGCCGTCATCGTGCTGGTGCTGACCTTCCAGACCTCTTCGAACCTTGCCAGCGCTTACGGTATCGCGGTGACGGGCGCTGTGACGATCGATACGCTGCTTATGGCGGTTCTGCTTGTCGCAGTGTGGAAGTGGAAATGGTGGTATGCGGCGCCGGTCGTGCTGCTGTTCCTGATTGTCGATGGTGCCTATTTCGCCGCCAACCTCGTCAAAGTGCCTGACGGCGGGTGGTTCCCGCTGGTGGTGGGCTTCATTGCCTTCACCCTGCTCACCACATGGGCGCGCGGGCGCAAGCTGATGCGCGACCGTATGAGCGAGGTGGCACTGCCGATGGAGATTTTTGCCAAATCGGCCAAGAACTCCGCCTTGCGCGTTCCGGGCACGGCTATCTTCATGGCGTCGAGCACGGCGGGTGTTCCCTCTGCGCTGCTGCACAATATCAAACACAACAAGGTGCTGCACGAGCGCGTCGTGATCCTCACGGTCGATATTCAGGACGTGCCCTATGTCGATCCGGCCGAACGCTGCCAATACACTGACATGGGCGATGGCTTCTATCGCGGCGTGCTGCGCTATGGCTTCATGGAAGCCACCGACGTGCCCGAAGGCCTTCGGGGCATGGGTCAGTATTGCGGCGGTGATTTCGATATGATGCAGACCAGCTTCTTCCTGTCGCGCCAGACGCTGCTTGCCTCGGAAAATCCGGGAATGCCGATCTGGCGCGAGAAGATCTTTGCGTGGATGCTTCGAAACAGTGCGAGCGCAATGGACTTCTTCAAACTGCCCACCAATCGCGTGGTCGAGCTGGGCAGTCAGGTCGAGATTTAGCGCCCGCGGGGCGATGCTGCGCCTGCGAAGGAAGTTGACAAAGCTGACACCGTGTCAGCCGGCTTTTGCGCGGTTTAATGCCAGAAATTCAGACACCTGCCCGCGATTTGCGAAGTTGACACTTTGCAGGTCGGGACAGGTCTCGGGACAACAGGTTTCAAAGAGCCGCGCGCAGCATGGCGCGACCCTATCCCTGTAGGAAAGTCGAAAATTCGGGCGCGAACGGCTCGCTTATGCCGTGGGCGGCTCGTCTTTCGCAACGTCCTCTTCCTGCCCGACGTCAAGCCCGTGCTTCAGCAGCATCGGGATGTTGGCGAAGGTGAAGATGAAGGAAAGCGGCAGGAAGACCCAGAACTTGGCCCACAGCCAGCCTTCGAAATCGAGCTGCGCGCGCAGCACTTCGTTGAGCACGGCGAGGAACAGGAAGAACACGCCCCAATTGCGCGACAGCTTGAGCCAGCCTTCCTCGCTCAAGCCTTCGAACGCTGCTTCGAGCAATATCTTGAGCAGCGGGCGCCCCATGAAGAAGCCAGTCAGCAAGGCAACGCCAAAAACGGTGTAGATGATCGTCGGTTTCAACTGCACGAACACCGGATCGCCGAAGAAAATCGTGAGCGCGCCGAAGCCGACGATCAGCGCGGTCGAGAACCACAGCATCGGCGAAACCTTGCCGAGCCGCCATTTCGAGATCGCCAGCGCGGCAATCGCAGCCAGCATGAAGGCAGCGGTGCCGTAGATGATCGCATTGATCTCGCCGAAAGGATTGCTCTCGGCAGGCGCGTTCCAGCGATAGACCGCAAGAAAGACCAGCAGCGGCCCGTAATCGACCGCGACGTTGAGCCAGCTTGAACCGGCGGATTTCTTGGGAGGGGTCTCGTTCATATCTTCGCTCACTATGCCACCCCTGCAATAACCTTGGCGACCAGATCGGGATCGAACGGGCGCAGGTCTTCCATTTTCTCGCCCACGCCAATGGCATGGATCGGCAGGCCATATTGCTCGGCCGCTGCGACCAGCACGCCGCCGCGTGCGGTGCCGTCGAGCTTGGTCATGATGAGGCCGGTCACACCCGCAACCTCCTTGAACACGTCGATCTGCGACAGCGCGTTCTGGCCGTTGGTGGCATCGAGCACCAGCACCACGTCATGCGGCGCTTCGGGGTTGAGCCGTCCGAGCACGCGGCGGATTTTCGCCAGCTCTTCCATCAGCTCTTTCTTGTTCTGCAGGCGGCCTGCGGTATCGACCACCAGCGCATCGATGCCGGTGTCGGTTGCTTGTTTGACCGCGTCAAACACGATGCTTGCCGGATCGCCGCCCTCGGGCCCGCGCACGATATCGACGCCCGCACGCTCTGCCCATGTCGCAAGCTGTCCGATGGCGGCAGCGCGGAAGGTGTCGCCAGCGGCCAGCAGCACGCCGTAATCGTCTTCGGTGAAGAGATGCGCGAGCTTGGCGATGGTGGTTGTCTTGCCGCTGCCGTTCACGCCGATCACAAGGATCACCTGCGGGCGCGGGAAGGCGGTGATTTCGAGCGGCTTGGCGACGGGGCGCAGGATTTCTGCAATTTCGTCAGCCACGGCCTGTTTCAGTTCGGCCTGCGTGATTTCCAGCCCGAAGCTCTTTTCCTTGAGCTTGGCGCGGATGCGCGCAGCCGCTGCGGGGCCGAGGTCGGATACGATCAGCGCGTCCTCGACATCGTCGAGCGTCGCCTCGTCGAGCCGCGCGGCAACCCCTGTGAGGTTCGATCCAAGGCGTTCGGAAGTCTTGCGAAAGCCGCCGAGCAGCCGCTCTGTCCAGCTGGAACTCATCGCAAAAGGCCTCCTTCGAGCGTTCGGGGTGTGATTTCGACAATACGCCCGGCAGAAATGCCTTCGGGCACATCGACGCGGGCGTATGAAGGCGCATAGCCCGTGCCGTCGCGTTCCGCGAGGACGCTGAGCGTTTCGCCCACAAGGCTTTTGAGCCACGCCTCGCGTCGGCCTGCGANAGCNNCGCGNANNNNGGCGGCGCGGGCCTTGATNGTNGCNCGNTCNACCTGCGGCATNCGCGCGGCGGGCGTGCCGGGGCGGGGCGAATAGGGGAAGATGTGGCCGTGCACGATATCGCAATCGGCAATGATCGAGAGGTTGGCCGCGTGATGCGCATCGCTCTCGGTCGGGAAGCCCGCGATCAGGTCTGCACCGATTGCGATTTCGGGGCGCTGCTCCTTCAGGCGCCGGACCAGATCGACTGCCTGCGCGCGGCTGTGGCGGCGCTTCATGCGTTTGAGGATCAGATCGTCACCATGCTGGAGCGAGAGGTGAAGGTGCGGCATCAACCGAGCTTCGTGCGCGAACAACTCGAACAGCGCCTCGTCAATCTCGATCCCGTCGAGCGAGGACATGCGCAGCCGGCCAAGCTGCGGAAACTCGGTGAGGATTGCGCCGATCAATTCGCCGAGCGGCGGAGTGTCGGCAAGGTCGTGCCCCCAACTGGTGACATCCACGCCCGTCAGCACCACTTCCTGCGCGCCTTGGCCAAGATGGTGCTCCACCTCGCGCAGTACCGCAGCAATGGTCATAGAACGGCTTTTACCGCGCCCCTGCGGGATGACGCAGAAGGTACAGGCGTGGTCGCAGCCGTTCTGCACCGCAATGAAGGCGCGGGTGCGCGTCGGCAGTGGCGGTGCCTCGGGCAGCGGCACGTTCCAGCTGCGCGGATCGAGCTTGGCGGCATTTGCGATCAAACCATCGACCTCGGGCATGTCGGCGATCTGGTCGCGTTCTATATCCGCCGCGCAGCCGGTGACGATCAGCCGCGCATCGGGACGTGCACGGCGCGCCTTGCGGATGGCCTGACGGGTCTGGCGCACCGCCTCGCTGGTGACTGCGCAGGAATTGATCACCACCACATCGCCGCTGTCCGCGAGCATGGCTTGCATGCGCTCGCTTTCGGCAATGTTGAGGCGGCAGCCCAGCGAGATGACTTCGGGAGTAACGGAAGCGTTCAAGCGTAATCGTCCCAATCGAACGAACCGCGATAGGCCTCTGCAGCGGCTCCCGACATCATGATCGGGCCGCCCGCCTGCCATTCGATCACGAGGTCGCCGCCGGGGAGGGTGACTGTGACGGGGCTTTGGACCAGCCCCTTGCGGATCGCCGCGACCGCTGTCGCGCAGGCTCCGGTGCCGCAAGCGCGGGTGATGCCCGCACCGCGCTCCCATACATGCAGCGTGAGGTGGTCTTCGCCCGCAAGGCTCGCGACATTCACATTGATGCGTTCTGGGAAAAGCGGATCGGTTTCGATCACCGGGCCGATGGTGGCGAGATCGACCGCATCGGCATCTTCTACAAAGAAGACGACATGCGGATTGCCGATATTGACCGCCATCGGCGCGTCCAAACCGTCCCAACCCACCGGCATCGCGCCTGTATCCATCGCATAGGCGAGGGGGATCGCGTCCCAGTCGAAGCGGGGACTGCCCATATTGACCACCGCGCCGCCTGCGCCGGGCTGCGTTTCGAGCACGCCGCCCGCCGTTTCGATCCGCGCCGGTTCGCCGTGCAGCATTGCGACTGCGCGGGTGGCATTGCCGCAAGCTTCGACTTCGCTGCCGTCGGAATTGAAGATACGCATGCGAAAGGTCTCGCTCGCGCTCGGCTCCAGCACGATCAGCTGATCGCAGCCAATGCCGGTGCGCCGGTCCGTCAGTGCCCGCGCGATCGGCGCGGTGATCGCAGGCAGGGCCTTCCCGCGCGCGTCGAGCACGATGAAGTCATTGCCGAGGCCGTGCATCTTGATGAATTCTGTGCGCATAACTCAGCGCGCATCTATGCACGCACACGGCGAAGGTCCAGTGCTGGCTTTGCGCGGCTACTGGCTGAGCGTTTTGGGGAAGCGCGGAGCCTCGTCCCCACTGCCGGCAACATCGGCATCGATTTTCGCCGCAATGTCGCTCTCGCGGGGCGTCGCAAGCTTGCCTTGCAGCGCGAGGCGCTCGCACACCTGATCGGCGGTTTCCGGGCGACCGTAGAAATAGCCCTGACCTTTGAGCTGGCCCATTTTCTTGAGCGCTTCGAGGATGTTCTCGTCCTCGATACCCTCGGCCGTGATCGGCAGGTTGAGACCGCGTCCAAGTGACAGAATGGCATCGA